>NZ_JBEYSX010000009.1:0-314315 GCF_040642815.1 Nocardia sp. NPDC047648
CATCCGACAACACAATCTCGACAGCAGAAGGCCCACGATGCGACACGGAAACAGACTACGTACTTACTGGCCTAATTTCAGGCGCGACACACTAGAGATCGCGCTGAGCGCGGGAACAGATCCGGCGTCAATCTCTCTCAGCGGCTCGGTCAAGGGATCCGCATTGCTACAGCGTGCGGTGCGCTCCGGTGTCAAGATCACCGCGGATAGCGCCGCCGAACTCCGTGACATCGCCACGATCGCCGAAGAGCTGGGCCGCGTTACGGACGTCCGCCTCCGTGTACGGCCACGACTCACGACGGCGCTCAGCTCCGATATCTCCCATTTTCCGATCACCGCAACGCTGGACGTGTACAAACCCGGAATTCCCTGGGAAGACACCGTTTCAGCAGGTAGCTTCGCGATAGAACACCCCCATCTGCGTCTTACCGGTATGGCCGCTCACATCGGACGGCAGAGCGCAGAGTTGTCGGTTTGGAGCGACTACGCTGCGCAGTTCGCGGAAATGGTGGTCGCATTGCGGGATGCTTGGGACGGATGGCTTCCGGAGTCGCTCGACATCGGCGGCGGTCTGCCGATCAGTCCGGATCCGTTCGGCCAGATGATGACAAGCTCGGCCGACGACCCGCTGCCGGATCGTCCGCCGGTCGAGGACTATGCCCAAGTCATCTGCGGTTCATTGCGGAGGGTGCTATCCGCACGGGGTATCGAAACCGAGCCGATCAAGCTCGAGGTGGAGCCCGGCCGAAGTCTTTACGCAGACTGTGGCGCACACATCACCCGTGTGCTCAACATCAAACGTCGCACCGAAACACCGGACCGAACCTGGGTGGAGGTGGACACCAGTGTCTTCTTCCTTCCCGACACGGAGCTGGAGAACAATCGCTGGCCGATACATGTGGCCGACTCCGAGTCCGGCGAAAAGGAAGTGGTGGATGTCGTAGGTCGATCCTGCACCGGCGACCTGCTTGCCTTCCAGGCCACATTGCCCGTCGTGAAACCTGGCGAACTGATCGTCTTCGGCCTTACCGGCGCCTATCAGGACGCCGGCGCTTCGAACTTCAACGCGTTACCGCGGCCGGCCACCGTTCTCGTGAACGGATCCGAAGCAGAAGTGATTAAGCGTGCTGAGACCCTAGATGACTTGCTCGGACGCGATCGCCTTCCCGAGCGCTTCAAGCCGACAGTCGAAAACGGAGTGAACCAATGATCAAGCCGCTGGGAATGGACCACGCATCAGTGACCGTCGAGGACATCGACCGCTCCCTCAGCTTCTATCGCGACCTCCTTGGAATGAGCGTGCTCGGCCGCGGCGAGCTGGATGGAGACACCTCCACCACAGATGGGATCCGGATCGCATGGGCGGATCTGGATCCGGGTGACGGCGGTGTTCTCGAGGTCGTTCAGTACCTGATGCCGTTGGGGAAACCTCTGCAACAGTCGGTATGCGATCCGGGGAGCGGACACATAGCGGTCCGGGTAACCGATGCATATGCTGCGCACGACGAACTCGTGCACGCGGGTGTTCGTGTACTGACCTCGCCGAGCACGCTCGCTGACCCGGATCGCTGGGCGGGCGTTACCTTCTTCTACGCGCTCGATCCGGATGGCCAAACCGTGGAGATCATCCAGCGTCCGCAGCGGGCCGGCTGATCACACGGTGGGGCCCGGCTGCGCCGGTTCAGAGAAGGGAACCGCCTGTGCATGAACAGCATACGCAGGGCGAGAACGATGGCCGCCTGTCCTTGACCCCACGTCGCGGCACCGCCATCTTCGGCCTCTTGGTGATCGGAGACTTATCCGCGAATCTGGCACCACTCATGATCCTGGCCATGGACACCGATCTCGGTTTGCGAGAAAGCTCGGCGGGGACCGTGTTGGCTGGTCATCTCGTAGCGAATGCGGTGGCCTGTCTAATCGCAGCCCGCTGGGCCGCGCAGGGGGGCCGACGGCGTCTCGCGCTTGCCGGACTCGTCACCATGGCGGTGGGATGCGCTCTTGCCGCGGCAATACCATCGCGCGCGGTCGCGGCTGTGGGGATCGTCGTGAGCGGGTTCGGCGGCGGAGGCGTAGCCGCAGCCGGTGGAGCAGCGCTGGCGGCGCTGCGAGGCTCCAACCGCGCTGTGGCGCTGAGCGGATTGATCAACCGCATTCTCGCGGCCGCCGTGCTGGCGTTGGTCCCAGCACTTGGAATCCGAATGTCAACGACGTTCGGGGTCGTCGCTGCGCTGGCTCTCCTGGGAACATGTGTCACGTCCTGGCTACCCACCCCGACGGCACAGTCACGTGCAGTGGATCTCCGCAAAGCGTCCGCGGAGCCCACTGGTCGGATCGTTGTCGCAGGCAGGGTGCTGCTGGCCTGTTTCGCGGTGTGGGCTGTCGGTGAGGATTCCCTGTGGGCGGTGACCGGGACCATGGGCGCGGCCAATGCCGCCCTGACGCAGCATCAAATCGGGCTAGCGTTGAGTGCATCCACTGCCGGTGGCATCCTGGCTGCACTTGTACTCGCCGTCGTAGGCTCTCGGTTCGGCCGCACGGTGCCGGTGGTTGCTGGGCTTCTGGCGGGTGGTGCATTGAAACTGACGGCGTGCATCGTCACCGAACCCAGCGCCTACCTTGCCGTAATCATTGCATGGAACACGATCTACGCTGCAGTATTCATGTACGTCATCGCAATTGCCGCGGCCCTGGACCCTTCCGGACGGTGGTCGGCCTCCGCTATCGGCGCGTACATCCTGGGCTCCTCTGTCGCTCCGCTATTCGGCACCGTTGTGTCGGAATCTCTTGGGTATCGAGCTTTCGGCTACTGCTTGGCGGTGATAAGTCTTACAGTTACCATCCCTCTCGCAGCGATAGCGCGTTCATCTGACCGCATCGAAAATAGTTGTCTCGCAACGGCCCCCGCGCGGGCGGACAAAGTCTTATTCCAATAGTGGTCAGCCGATTCGCCTCTGGGTGTCGACGCATTCGACACCGATGCCCATGAATCGAAGGCTGATCATCGATGTAAGCACGGCGACAATGTGGAACCGTAGGCATCAGACGAGCCGACGGTCTGCCGGGTTCTGCTTGTCTACATCGATGGAGTTGCCGCACCACGCGACTCCCTAGATGCGGTAGCGCGGATGGGTGCCGGCACAGATTTGATGCGGATGCTGCAGACGCTGGCGACCGCCGTGCGGCTGGCCGCCGCCGCGAAGATGTTCCTCGATCCGGTTCGTGGCGCGGAAACCTTCGCGCCTCCAATGCGTCCGTGGTGGACAGGCTGGTGGCTGACTTCGGCCCGCAGGGCAACAGTCACGTTGTTGGCCGGTCGCCGAGCCGGGCCGGTGTCTCACCCCGACCAGGAGGCCAAGCCGAGCATGCCGACGTCGACCCGACCACGGTCGCGCGCTCGGTTGTCGTATCGGAGGGCGGCCGGGTTGTTGGAGATACGCACCAAGCAGATGACGCGGGGGGTCGTTCACGCTGCACCGTTGCGCACTCCCGGCCGACGACCGCGGCGGAGAAGCGCGCGTCCGCGCCGATGCTGATGGCGCTGTTCGGGCACACGTCGGTGCGGTCGTTGGGCAAATATCCGCAGGCGCTGGCGCGCTGGGAGGACGAGACCAGCACCGCCGCAGCAACCGCTGGCCAACGTCGTAGGCCGCCTCGTTTGCCAGGGACAGACCGCCGACCGATTCCGGAAGGCGAGGACGTAGGTTATCGCGGTTTGGTGTCTTTGTGGCGCGCTGGGCTGCGGCGAGGTTTGGGAAGTTCGGCGGTGAGGCGGCCGGCGGCCTTGACTGTGGCCAGCACAGGCGTGACCTCCAATGCCCGAATGGCATCGACGTCGCCGAGGCGGCGAGTCAGATACCGGTGCAAGTCGCCCGGGTCCGAGCACATCGCCTGCGCCACAAGATTTGTCGGGCCGGTGGTGGCCAGCACGAAGGCCAATTCGCGGTGTCGCGCCAATTCGGAGCCGACCTGGTCGAGCCGAGCCGGTGGGACCGACATCCACAGCAGCGCCTGCGTGGTGATGCCGAAGAGCGCGTCGTCGACCTGGACGTCGAAGAATATCTCCTCGCGTGCCCGCAGTTCGGTCAGTCGGCGTGAGACCGTGGCTTGCGACCAACCGGCCGCCGCGGCAAGGTCGGACAGCCCCGCTCGTCCATCAGCCTGCAGTGCCGCCAGCAGGCCCTCGTCAGCGCCCGATATTGCGCGGACGGGCACGGGTCCTCCGCGGCGAGGCGCGAGCTGTCGTTGCTGATGCTCGGTCAGCGCCGCGACCTGGCCATGCCACGGAGTCGGACCACCCAGGTAGGTGTGCAACACGTAGTGGGCCGACACGTTCGTGACCCCCGCAGTGCGTGGGATCTCCTGCAGCAGTAGTGAGTGCGCTGCGTCCACCTGGCGTGGGAGGCGCACGATGAGCAAGATCTCCGTGCCGCCGGACAGCAATTTGATCCACGAGGTGTCCGACCGGCGTGCCAGCGACTGCGCCAGCGTGCGGGCCGCCGCCGGGGTGGCGCCCAGGCGCACCAGCCAGCGCGTGTGGTCGTCGCGATCGAAGTGGCTCGACCCCACCACCCGCAGACCGGCCTGCATGCGCAACCGCCGGTAGCGACGGGCAACCGTCTGCGTGGACACGCCGAGCACCTCGCCGATCCGACTGAACGGAGCCCGGCCGTCGACGTGCAGGGCATGCACGATCGCCTGGTCCAGGTCGTCGATGACGGTCATTCCTCTCAGTATTACGGGTCCAATGGAAAATATCGATCAATCATGCCCGGCATTGTGGAGCTTGCGACGAGCGGACCCGAAGCTGTACAAGCCCTAACGCCACAATCTTCCCCAAGAAGGAACCGTCATGATTCTCGTTACCGGCGCCACTGGCACCGTCGGCCGCGCCCTCGTCGATCGGCTCGTTGCCGCGAAAACCCCCGTGCGCGCGTTGACGCGGCGGCCTGCGGCCGCCAAACTCCCGGAGGCAGTCGATGTGGTCGCCGGCGACCTGGGCGATCCCACAAGCATCGCGGCGGCCCTACGTGGCGTGGACCGTGTCTTCCTGCTGACCACCGGTCCCGAGATCCCCGTGCACGACGCCAACCTGCTGCACGAGGCCGCGCGCGCCGGAGTCACGCACGTGGTCAAACTGTCCTCCGGACGAACCGGCGACGACACCGCCACCGACCCGATCCCCAGCTGGCACCGCCTCGGCGAACAGGCGCTGCGCGACAGCGGGCTTGCGTGGACCATTCTCGGCCCGCTCGGGTTCATGGCCAACGCCCTGCACTGGGCCGACTCGATTCGTCACCAGGACAGCGTGTTCGCCGCCTACGGCCACGGCCGCATCGCGGTGACCGACGAACACGACATCGCGGCGGTCGCGGCCACCGTACTCACCAGCGACGGCCACGACGGACGGACCTACCGGCTGAGCGGACCGGAAGCATTGTCCCCCGGCGAGATGACCGCCGTCCTCGCCGACGTGCTGGGCAGGCCGCTTCGATTCATCGAAGTCGAACCGGCGCGCGCCCGTCAGGCGATCGTCGACCACGGAGTATCCGAACTCATGGCCGACGCCATCATGGCGCTGCGCGCCACCGCACTCGAGTCGTTCACCTCCACGGTGCATCCGACAGTCGCGGAGATCACCGGTATCCGCCCGAACTCGTTCAAAGAGTGGGCCGCTCGACACATCGCCGATTTCGCCTGAAACGGGCCCCGACCACCAGCGGTCCAGCGACGCGCCATGCCGTACAGCGCTTCGTTGTCCTGGGCGTCCGACCAGGCACCCACTCCGGCAGGAAGACGACCTCGCCGGACCGGCCGCGTCGAATGCAGCCGCTCTGAACGCTATTCGTCGTCCGCGCCCGAGCCGCGCAGCGGCCGGGCGCGCGTCGGCGAGGTCGGGCAGGTGGAGCTGTAGCGCCTGTCGCCGCCGATGTGGGCACGGATGAACACCGACAACGTGACCACGTCGGCGTCCAAGACCTGTAAGCCGTCTTCGCGCAGCGCGTGTAGACAAGGCCTCGCCACGAGCCGGTGATCAGTGCATGGTCGGTCTGGACGGGATCGAGCCACTTCGCCGACGACTGTCCCGCTTCGCGGCCAGAAGCTCGCCGAGCTTGCGGATCGCAGCGAAGCACCGGCGCGCCGGTGCCCGCCCAGGTGTCAGCTCCGCCACCTAGTTCTACGGCCGCTGTTAGGCGGCCTCACACCCAGCGGCGACCAGCTTCTCCAACGGCGTGATTCCCACCAGTGGCGCCTAGACGCGAATTGCCAGCTAGACGCGGCGATCGATCCGTCCCCTCATCGTCGGATTTCTCCGAGGGTGTTCGTCAACCCCGACCGTATCAGGAGCTGGAACCCGATCTCTTGACTGGCGTTCGAGAGGTGCTAGGGTCTCTTTATTGACATTCAACAGAGTTGTTGGTTCTCGGGAGGCTCGGCATGGCATCACCTGCCAAACTCGCTCACATCGTGCTGCGTACCGGTCGGCTGTTGGAAATGCTCGACTGGTACGTCGAGGTCCTCGACGGACGGGTGGCTTTCGTAAACAACCAGCTGGCCTTTATGACCTATGACGAGGAGCATCATCGGGTCGCGTTCGTGGGCACCGGCGCTTCGGAACGGCCGGAGGACAAGCACACCGGGATGCACCACGCGGCGTTCACCTACGCTGACCTGGGCGATCTACTCGATACGTATCAGCGGCTGAAAGCGGAGGGAATCCGACCGTTCTGGACGATCAACCATGGCCCGACGACGTCTCTGTACTACGCCGATCCTGACGGCAACAACATAGAATTGCAGATCGACAACTTCGACACCGCCGAAGAGCTGCAGACCTTCTTCGAGTCCGGCGCCTTCGACGCGAATCCAATCGGTGTCGAGTTCGATCCCGATGAGCTGACGGCGCGTTTCCAGGCGGGCGAACCGGTGTCGAAGTTGGTGAAGCGCGCGTGAATAGTTCTGCCGAAGTACCGGTTGTCGTTGTGGGGGCTGGTCCGGTCGGGTTGGCGACGGCTCTCGTGCTGGCGCAGCATGGTGTCGAGAGCGTGGTGTGCGAGCAGCACGGCGGGATCAACCCGCATCCACGGGCGCATGTGGTGAACACACGGTCGATGGAGTTGCTTCGGCGCTGGGGCGTAGCCGACGCGGTCACAGCGGACGCGGTTCATCCGGAGCGGATGCGGAATATTTCCTGGCGTAGCGCAATCGCCGGTGAAGAGTTCGGCCGGATAGATCTGTTCGCGGGCTCTCCGCGACAGCTCCAGTTCCGCATCGATTCGTCTCCGCAGATGATCGTTTCGTGCGCGCAAGACCGTGTGCAGAAGCATCTGCTTGAAGCCGGGCAAGCATTGAGGCTGGCCAGCTTCCGATACGACACTCGCGTCACCGGATTCGCCGACCGCGGTACACACCTTGATGTCGAATTGGCCACCTCCGATGGGCCGGAAACGATCACGACTCGATTCCTGGTCCTCGCCGATGGTGCCTCGGGCCGTCTCAGCAGCGGCCTCGGTATCGGGATGGAAGGCCTCCCGCCGTTTGGGCACCAGGTCAACGTCTACTTCCATGCCGATCTGTCGCCGTGGATGGATAGTGCCCCAGCGCTGCTGGTGTGGGTTCTGAACAGCCAGGCACCCGGGGTGTTCATCGGTATGGATGAAGCCCGGAGATGGACGTTCAACTGCGCTTTCGACCCTGCGGTGGAGTCCGTTGGTGATTACACCGTCGACCGCTGTGTCGGGCTGATCCGCAAAGCGGCCGGTATCCCCGACCTGGACGTGGATGTGCAATCGGTGGGCACATGGATGTTCGCCGCCCGCACTGCCGAACGCTATCGCAGCGGCCGTGTTTTCCTGGCCGGTGACGCAGCCCACCAATTCCCACCTACCGGTGGCCTGGGTATGAATACCGGGCTCGCCGATGCGGACAATTTGGGATGGAAGCTGGCCGCCGTGGTGAACGGATGGGCAGACGACGAACTTCTCGACACCTATGAGTGGGAGCGGCGCGGTGTCGCTGTCGCCAACGCCGAGCACAGTGTCGCGAACGCGCTGAAGATGGCGGAGGCGGGAATCGGGCCCACCACCATCGAGGTGGCTGCGCGGCTGGAAAGTTCCGAGCCCTCCGTACGGGTCGCTGAACGCGCCCGCTTGGCCGCGGCGATACCGCTGCAGCGACCTCACTTCGACTCCCTCGCCCACGAGATCGGATTCAGCTATGGGCTCACAGATTCCACGTGCGGGCCGAAAGTCGTCACCACGGCTACTGTCGGTGCGCGCCTACCCCATGCGTGGCTGTATCGGCGCGGAGTTCGCGTATCCTCTCTCGATCTCGTCGGCCCGGACTTCACACTTTTCACCGGTCCGGCTGGCGCGCAATGGCTGGCGGTGTTCGCCAGTTCCTCCGTCGGTGCTCGAGTGCCCTGGCAGGGGCTGGTGATCGGTCGTGACATCCGGCTGAACGAGAACGATCCGTTCGGTATCTCTGCAACCGGGGCGGTGCTGGTGCGCCCCGACGGACACGTTGCCTGGCGATCGGATTCGGCACCCGAGTCCGCTGAGCCGGACTTGGTCTTTTGTGATGTGATCGCTCACGGTAACCCGTGTACATCCGGGCCGGTGGAAGGATCAACCCGGTGACAGCCGTACGTGTCCACAGGAGCCTCGACGACCGATACAGCGCTCAGCACGGCGCCGTTTATCTGACCGGAATCCAAGCGCTCGCACGACTACCGCTGGAGATTCGGCGTGCGGATCAGCGAGCGGGGAAAGCGACCGCGGCGTTCATTTCCGGGTACGAAGGCTCTCCGTTGGCCGGATACGATACCGAACTCGCCCGCCACCCTGAGTTGCTGACCGAGCACGACATCGTTTTCCAGCCTGCCGTCAACGAAGAACTCGCCGCAACCTCTGTCGCGGGCACCCAGCTCGCGTCTTCACAGCCCGACAAGCGGGTCGACGGTGTCATCGGGCTCTGGTACGGCAAGTCGCCTGGCCTGGACCGCGCATCTGACGCGATCCGTCATGCCAACCTGATGGGCACACACCCCGACGGCGGCGTGGTAGCTCTGGTGGGTGACGATCCCGCCGCCAAATCCTCGACAGTTCCGGGCGCCTCGGAACTGTTGCTGGCGGACCTCGGGTTGCCGACGCTCTACCCAGCCGATCCGCAGGAAGTGATCGACTTCGGATTGCACGCGGCGGCCATATCGCGGGTGAGTGGACTGTGGGTGGCGATGAAGATCGTCACCAATGTCGCCGACGGCTCGGGCACGGTCGACGTCTCCGCTCAGCGATTTTCCCCCGTGCGACCCGATCTAGCGATCAACGGTGTAGCCCACCGCCATGAGGTAAGCGCAAGCATGCTGCAGCCGACGCTCGGAGCCTTGGAACGCAGCCGTGACGGTGCCCGGTTGGAGATCGCTCGGCGGTACGCCGTTGTCAACGGCCTCAATCGAGTCTTGCACCGCCACACAGGTGACCGCCTCGGCTTGGTGGCCGCTGGCAAGAATTTTCTCGACCTACGGCATGCGTTGCAGATGATGGGATTAGACGAGCGTGAATTGGACACGCAAGGAATCCGGCTGCTGCGACTGGGCATGATCCATCCCCTCGACCCAGAAACGATCAATGCATTCGCAGACGGGCTCTCTGAGATCATCGTGGTCGAGGAGAAACGCCCCTTCCTCGAGAGCGCGATCAAAAACGTCCTCTACGGAAGGCCGGGCGCACCCCAGGTTATCGGCAAGCAGCGGCCGGACGGTACACCGCTTTTTCCCTTCGACGGTGAACTCGATCCGGACCTCATCGCAACCACGCTTACTCGACGCATGACCGAGCTTGGTGGATTCCCGGCCGTCGAGGAATGCCAGTCGACGACACGGTCTCCGCAGAAACCGGTGATGCTGCCGCTGACGACTCGCACGCCATACTTCTGCTCGGGCTGCCCGCACAATGTGTCGACCCAGGTCCCGGAAGGTTCTCTTGTCGGTGCGGGTATCGGATGCCACGGCATGGTCACTGTGATGGACGAAAGGCAGGTCGGGCAGGTCACAGGGCTAACACAGATGGGGGGCGAAGGCGCACAATGGATCGGGATGGCGCCGTTTCTGCGACGCACCCACCTGTTCCAAAATCTCGGTGACGGCACGTTCCACCATTCCGGCAGCCTCGCTATCCGGGCCGCCATAGCGGCCGGAGTCGATGTCACCTACAAGCTGCTGTATAACTCAGCCGTCGCAATGACCGGAGGCCAGCAGGCGGTCGGCGTCATGTCGGTCGAGCAGATTTGCCGGGCGATGGCTGCCGAGGGGGTCGCCCGCATCATCGTCACTACCGAAGACACTTCCCCGTTGCACCGCACCAAATTGCCGGCGATTGCCACCGTTTGGCCCCGCGACCGACTGATCGAGGCCCAGCAGACACTTGCCACGACGCGAGGTGTAACGCTACTGATCCATGATCAGGAATGCGCTACCGAGCTGCGCCGCAAACGCAAACGTGGCATTGTGGCCGACCCGGTCGAGCGGGCTTTCATCAACGAACGGGTCTGCGAGGGTTGCGGTGACTGCGGGCGCAAATCGAACTGCCTGTCGGTGCAGCCGATCAGTACGGAGTTCGGTCGCAAGACACGCATCGACCAATCCTCCTGCAACAGGGATCTGTCCTGCTTGGCAGGGGATTGCCCCTCCTTTCTGACCGTCACACCGGCTCGCCGCAAACAGAGCCCGCATCCGTCGGCAGTGGACGTATCAATGCTTCCGGACCCACCGGCGACCGACCTTCACAGCCACACCACGCGAATCACGGGCATTGGCGGCTCTGGCGTTGTGACCCTGGCCCAGGTGCTCGCGACGGCCGCTTCATTGTCAGGCTTGCATGTGCGCGCGCTGGATCAGACCGGCCTGGCGCAGAAGGGTGGCGCAGTCGTCTCCGACATCAAGATCACCAAGGCGGCCACTGAGCGTGCGCACAAGGCCGCCGCCGGGGAATGCGACCTATACCTGGGCTGCGATCTACTCGTGGCCGCCGACGCACGCTACCTTGTGGCGTGCGATCCTCAACGGACCGTCGCGGTGGTATCGACCAGTAAAGTGCCCACTGGCCGGATGGTCGTCGATCCCACGATCACCTACCCGGCTGTCGAGCCCATCGAACGGGCTCTGCGTTCCGACACAAAGAAGGCCGTGTTCCTCGATGCCCGTCGCGCCGCCATTGCGCTGCTGGGAGAAGATCAGTTCGCGAACCTGATTCTCGCGGGCGCGGCGTTGCAGTCGGGGGCATTACCGATTCCGGCGGCTGCGATCGAGCAGGCCATCGAACTCAACGCTGTCAAAGTGGATGCCAATATCGCCGCCTTTCGCTACGGCCGTCTGGCCGTTGCGGACCCGCGTGCCTTCGCTGCTGCGGCATATCGTCAGCAGCCCGGTGGTGCACCGAATCAACTGTCGGCCACCGCTGGACGGCTCGTCGGCGCCGTCGGCGCCGAAGCAGGCACCGAACTCCATCGCCTGTTGATGATCCGCGTCCCCGACCTGATCGCCTACCAGAACGCGGCCTACGCCAAGCGATACAGCCGCTACATCGCACAGCTCTATCAGCACGAGTTGCGCTGCGTACCGGGATCCACGGCGGTGACCGAGGCCGTCGCACGCGGCCTCTATAAACTCATGGCCTATAAGGACGAGTACGAGGTCGCGCGCTTGTCGCTCGAACCTGCGTTGCGTGCTGCCGTGCACGCCGAGTTCGGGCCTGGCGCCCGCATCGCCTACCGGCTGCACCCGCCGCTGCTGCGTGCGCTGGGGATGCGTGGAAAAATCGAACTCGGGCCATGGTTCCATCCGGTATTCCGGCTACTGGCGGCGATGCGTCGGGTGCGCGGCACCCGGCTGGATCCATTCGGCTATGCCCGCGTTCGTCGAATGGAGCGGGCTCTCATCGAGGACTACTGCGCGACAATGTCTGCGGTGATGGCGAATCTGCACCCCGATAGCCTGGAGACGGCCGTCGAAATCGCCGAGTTACCGGATCTGATACGCGGGTACGAAATGGTCAAGCTGGCCGCCGTCGACTCCTACCGGGCTCGTCAGAAAGAACTCGTCGGTCGACTGGGCACTGCGGAGACCGACCCTATGAGTGGCAGGGCGTCGACCGGCGATAAAGATGGAGTGAGTTGACGACTGGTGTCACCTACACCCCAGACTTCAGCCGGACTCGAGAGGGTTAGAGGCAACCAGCCGCGTTCCGGGAACCGCCGCTACGAGCGCGCCGATCAGCAGATCGAGCAGTTCGCTGATCGGGCGATCGTGCCGGCGCACGCTGACCAGCAGGCCCTCGAACAGCACATGGGCGATGTCTGCAATCAGCGTGGCATCGGACCCCGCAGGGAGTTCTTGCGAGACAGCCTCCATCAATTGGCTTTCCAGCCACTGGAGCATGTTCGAGTACAGTGTGCGAAGCGCCTCGGATTCCTCCATGCGCTCGTACGCTTCGCGGTGAAGCACCCGGTACTGGTTCGTCCTGGTCAGAAACGATGTCAACGTCTCACGCGGACCGCTGTCGAGGGCCTCGACCTCGGATCGCACGTCGGTGAAGATCTGCTCCAAGACCGCCGCGAACAAGTCGTCCTTGCTCGGAAAGTACCAGTGCACCGCGGCGGCGGCGATACCGGAGGCGCGACCCACTTGAGCGACGCTGGTGCCGCGGTACCCGTTGGCGACGAACAATCCTCGCGCACAGGCGAGCAGTGCTGCTTCGCGGTCCGCCTTCGGCATCTGCTGTCGATTCCTGGCCACTCGGCCAACTCTACGTCCCCCGCACACAGCTGTTGACTGTGGATCAACACATCCTCTTTACTGTTAATAAAGAGATAAGGCTTCTCGATAGGAGCAATCCATTGCGTCTGTACAACACCGATCAGGGGCCCGCTCGTGAAGACCGGCCCGGCGTCCTGACCATCCTCGACTTGCCCGACCTCGGCGATCTGATCCGAACCGGCCGCCTCGATGACATCGATGCCGCACCGGTGCGCGCTCACGTGCCCCTCGAGGCCGCGGTGGTGTGCGCGCCGGTACCTCGTCCGGGCAAAATTCTCATCGTCGGACTGAACTACGCCAGCCACGCCCAAGAGGCGCGGGAGATGCTTGCCGCTCTGGGCAAAGGTTCTATGGAGCTGCCGAGCGAACCGAACTTCCAAGTAATCGCAGCTTCGGCAGTCACCGGCCCCGGTACGTCGATTCAACTCCCGAGAGTGGCTCCGGACCAGGTCGACTACGAAGGCGAAGTTGCGGTCGTCATCGGCCGCACCTGTACTGACCTCGGTGCGGAGAATGCCTGGGCTCATGTAGCGGGCCTGACGATCGCCAACGATGTGTCCGCCCGCGACATCCAGCTACGGGCCATGACGGGCGACCCTGTCGCCTCCATCGGCCTCTCCAAGAGCTTCGATACCTTCAAGCCGCTAGGCCCGTGCCTGGTCACCGCGGATGAGTTCGAGGATCCGTTCGATCTGCGCATTCGCACAATGGTCAACGGGGAGGTCCGCCAGGACGACCGCACCAGCAGCTTCCTGCACTCGATCCCCGAACTGATCTCCCACTTGTCGCGGTACCAGAGTCTGCATGCCGGTGACGTGATCTGTACCGGCACCCCGCGCGGCGCGGGCGTCTTCTCGAATCGTTATCTGCGCGACGGCGATATCGTCGAAATCGAGGTCGAAGGCATCGGTACTCTCATCAATCAAGTGGCGGCGCCGTGAGCGCTTCCGCCATCGATCCGGTGGCGCGATTGGCGCATATCGAATCCCGCCCACTGACCGATTATGCGCTGGCGGTCAGCACCTACGGTCTGCTCGCTGCAGCTGCACACAGTCACGCAGACCGGCCCGCCATTCATCACTTGCCAGGCGGGAACGCCTGGCGCCGGCCGATCACATGGACGTACCGTGCACTGCTCGCGCACATCCACCAGGCCGCGAATCTCTTTGCCGATCTCGGCGTCTCGCCCGGCGAGGTCGTAGCGATCATGCTCCCGAACACGCCCACCGCCTACCAGGCTCTACTGGGAGCGCAGGCCCTCGGCATCGCCAACCCGGTCAATCCGGCCCTGGCATCCGAACACATCGTCGACATTCTGCGCCTAACGGGTGCCCAGCTGCTCCTCGCACCCGCACCGGCCGTCGACTCGGGGCTGTGGGAGAAGGCGCGCGAGATAGCCGAAGGGGTGCCGGGGCTGCGTCTGCTGGCTGTCGGCGGGGAACCCGAGGACATCACGGACACCGTCTTGGGCTCGTTCGACAAGCTCGCCGCGACCCGCCCAAAGAATGCGCTGACGTTCGGCCGCCGCCCCGCCGCCCGAGACATCGCCGCATATTTTCACACCGGCGGAACCACCGGCACCCCGAAGGTCGCCGTGCACACCCACGCCAACGAGGTGTACACCGCCTGGGCGATTGCGCATGCCGTGGCGCTCACCAGCGAAGATGTCGTGATGGCGGGTTTGCCGCTGTTTCACGTCAACGCCTTGCATGTCACGACGCTCGCTCCGATGTCGGTCGGCGGGCTCGTCCTCAGTCTGGGACCGCTTGGCTATCGCGACCGGGAAGCCCTTGCGGACTTCTGGCGCATCATCGCCCACTACCGCGTCACCACATTCTCCGCGGTACCCACCGTCTATTCGGCCCTGCCGACGATCCCTGCCGGCACCGACGTGTCATGCCTGCGCACGGCCATCGTAGGCGCAGCACCGCTGCCGCCGCACATCCGAAACTTGTTCGAAACCACCACAGGCGTGCCGATGCTCGAAGGCTACGGGCTCACCGAAGGCACCTGCGCCAGTGTCGTGGCGCCCAGCTGTGGCAATCGACCGGGGGCGCTGGGGCTGCGCCTGCCGTTTCAGCAGATCAAGACTGTGGCCGTGGACGTCGACGGTACACCGGGCGCCGATCTCGCCCCCGGCGAGACAGGAGTGCTGGCTATAAAGGGCCCCAATGTCTTTCCTGGCTATCTGCGCCAAGGCCCCACCGGGCCCGTGCCCGATCCCACCGGAATCGTGGTCGATGGCTGGCTGATCACCGGCGACATCGGTCGAGTCGACCGGCATGGATTCGTCTCCCTGGTCGGCAGAGCAAAAGACCTCATCATCCGTGGCGGCCACAACATCGACCCCCGCCCCGTCGAAGAATCTTTGCTGGCCCACCCCGACGTCACCGCGGCGGCTGTCATCGGTCGCCCCGATCCCCACTCCGGGGAGGTCCCCGTCGCCTACGTCACCGTGAACTCCGGCGCGCCGGTCACCGAAACGCAACTGCAGCAATGGGCGCAAGACCACGCCCCTGAGCCGGCGGCAGCGCCGAAGCATGTTCACATCATCGACCGCATCCCGACAACTGATGTCGGCAAGGTCCACAAGGCCATCCTGCTACGCGACGCCGTAAGCCGGATCGTGGAACACGAAACCGGGCAAATGAATCTGACCGCCACCGTCACGGTCGACACCGCCAACGGCCAGCCGACCGTGCACATCCAGTGCCACGGCCTGCCGAGCGGCAACAACATCGAGAAGCTCCGGCAGCGACTGTCCCAATACACCTTCTCCACCGCTATCGCCGCCGATTAGACCCCCTCACTGGCGCGGTCGCAACCGCCGAGCTTGAACCGTGGAAGGACACCGATGGAAATTGTCGTCCTGCTGGGCCGCATCCTGTTCTGTGCAATCTTTCTCGCCGCCGGAATCGGCCAACTCGCCGCACCTGAAAACGGCGCACAACAAGCCCGTGCGAGGCGGATTCGCTTCTCGACCCCGGCCATGGTCCGGGTCGCGGGCGCAGTTCAGATACTCGGGGGGACGTCGGTTCTCCTCGGGATCTGGGGAGATATCGGTTCGCTTCTCCTGCTGCTATTTCTGATCCCGGCGACTGTCATTTACCACGCGTTCTGGGACCAGCCCCATCCCATGGACCGGGCCGCCGAGCAGGCCCACTTCATGAAGAACCTCTCGTTGTGTGGTGCGGCGATCGTCATGTTCGGTCTGTTCGCCGGCCTTGGACAAGACCTCGGTATGACCCTCAGTCAACCACTGATTCGGCTATGAATCGCATAACCGACACGTGCTATCCGGCAGGACGCGGACATGATGCGCCTGTACAGGGTCGCGACTTCGGGGTTTTGCTAAACGGATGCGACTGTGTACCGTTCAGTAGGCCTCCCGATGACTGGCGGTCTGCAGTCCTGCGGATGCCAGCAGCACCGCAGCAGCAGCACGTGCGTGACGGGCTACGGTCGGATCTTGACGCACCAATGTCGCGGCGATTGCCCCGTCGAGCAGGATCAGCAGCTGAAACGACAGCGAATCCGCGTCCGCCACACCAGCGGTGTCCAGCAGTCGCCTGAACCAGTCTCGTCGCTGCTCCTTGAAGGCCACCGCCAGTTTCCGCACCTCTTGGTCTGGATCGCCGAGTTCGGTCACCGCATTGACAAACGGGCATCCGCGGTAGCCGGTTTGGGCGAAGACATACTCCATCGCGTCGAACAAGCCCAGGATCTGATCCTCTGGTGGCGTGTCGATGGGCTGGCTCTCTGCTGGAAGGCGCCGCCGGAGATACTCCGTGACCAGTTCCTCTTTCGAGGAAAAGTGGTTGTACAAGGTCCGCTTGCTGATGCCGGCCTCCGCGGCGACGGTATCGACGCCGATCGCGCGAATGCCCTGACTGTAGAACAGCCGGTCAGCCGTCGACAGGATCCGCTCGCGCATCTTGCTCGTATCACGCGTTTTCCTCACAAGTACACCGATCTGTGCATTTTCATCTTGCTTCTTCCTCGCAGTCGTGGCCTACTTGATTACACAGGTCTGTGTAATCAAAGCACAGGCCCAAACGAAAGGACATCAATGACCAACACAGTGCACCTCGAACGGCACGGCACCACAGCGGTGATCACAGTTGATCGCCCCGAACGCCGCAACGCGATCGATCTACCCACCGCTGAGGCACTCCTTGCTGCGTTCGAGGCGTTCGATGCCGACGACACCAGCCACGTGGCGGTTCTCACCGGGGCCGGTGGTGCGTTCTGCGCAGGGGCGGACCTCGTGGCCATCGCGGAAGGTGAACGTAAACCCCTACTACCCGACGGAAAATTCGCTCCCATCGGGCCCACCCGGCTCGATCTCTCCAAGCCCGTGATAGCGGCCATCGAGGGGCCCGCGATCGCCGGTGGCACCGAACTGGCGGCGTGGTGTGACCTTCGTGTGGCCGGAAGGTCCTCCTTCCTGGGAATGTACAACCGGCGTTTCGGCGTGCCCACCGTCGACCTCGGCGTAATTCGATTCCCCAGACTGATCGGCTATGGACGCGCGATGGACCTAATTCTCACCGGGCGTCGCGTCGACGCCGAAGAGGCACTGGCGATCGGGTTGATCAACCGCATCGTCGAAGATGGCACCGCGCTGCGAGCGGCTCTCGAACTGGCCGACCAGATCGGTCGCTTCCCACAGACCGCCATGCGCAACGACCGCCGTGCGCTGATCGATGCCTACGATCTGACCCGGGAACAGGCCATCGCAAACGAGATCGAACTTGCACTGTCGACAGTCACCTCAGGCGAACTGCTCGATGGTGCAACCGACTTCTCGGCAGGCGCCGGACGACACGGCGATGCACGATGACGCCAGTCGATTCCACAGAACGAAGCAGCGATTCCACCACCGATCACATCGTTCGCGCGCTCGAGAATGCTTGCCTCATCGTCGACCACATTGAGGAATCGCGACTAGGCATACCATCCGTGTGTGCAGGCTGGGATGTGCGCGCCGAACTGAGTCACCTTCTGGGAGGAATCGAGACGACCGTGCGGATACTCAATGGCGGCGGTGTCGGTCATGAGCCCGTGTCCGATTGGCTGGGTAATGACCATCGCGCAGTCTTCCGATTCGCTGCTGGTCGAGACTGTGCAGCATGGACGAGGCCGGGTGTGCTCGAGGCCGCGGTGGGGTTGCCGTTCGGCGCGGTCAGTGGACGCTTCGCCGCTCTGTTCCATCTGACCGAAATTGTCGTCCACAGCTGCGATCTTGCGGTCGCGACTGGCCAAGAGCAGTACGTCGATCAGCAGGGAGCGACGAGGCTGCTGAAAATTCTTCAGGCAACCGACCTGGACGGATTCCGAAGGCCGGGAGGTTTCGGTGCCGAGTTGGCTGCCCCGGCAGGCGCGAAACCGCATTCGCAACTACTGGCGTTTCTTGGCCGAGAAATCGTTTCCGCACAGGAGTGAACATGATCGGGCCTGGCAACGGCGCAGGTACGGCCTACCGTCAGCCATCGCTCTACTGGGCGATGGTGATGGCAGAGGGGCGAATCGCGGACCTGGACAATTTGCATCGTTGTAGACCCGCGGGGCGGCGCGGGTGCCAGAGCGACGGGGGTGGGGGCTCCGGCTGTCTCTGTTGGCGATGAAGGTGGGACGCTGCACGACAACTTGCCTACCCGCGTCAAGTGCCACCAACGAAGACCTGGCAGCACTTGCTCGATGAGTCAAGTCCGGCAGCCGAGCGGGCTATCGCTCGGCTGCCACTGCGGAAGAGTCAATTGCCGAATCGTTCACCCTACTGGCCTAATCCTCAGGACGTGCGAGTTGGCCGCGGTGCCTATGGTTGTGAGCGTTCTTTCAGTGTGACGAATGATACATCTCTGTGGTGCACTGCGGCTATCGGTTTGGCGTCGTCGACGCGGCGGCCACGTCGAGCTGGACGATCGTAGCCATGCGGTCGAGTCGGGGCTGGGTGCCACAGCGCCAAGCTTCTGCCACAGATTGCTTGAACTGATCGAATAGGCCTCATCCGATCGCCGCGACTGCTGGCGCGTGGTTCGACGCACGCAGACAACCGATCGGTTCGCCGGCATTATGTTGCTGATGAGTCGACGGTGGGGAGCATTGTGCAGGGTGGAAAAAACCGCTGCACCGTGCGGCGAGGCTGACGGAGCCAGCGCTCCCACAGTTCGCAGTAACTCTGACGGAAGGATTTTGGGACGCGATGAGTGGTCTACTCGAAGAATGGTGAGAGAGGAGACCGCACCAACCGGTTCGTGGCGGAACGGCTCGCCGTCATGTTGAAGTGTTCGACTTGCCGGTTGGGGGACAGTGGTGTGCTTGGCTGCCCGAAGTCGACCACTCGCCGAACGGCACGAACGAGACCAGGTGGTACACCTATGGCGGTAGGAGCTGAAACTTCTGGCGTCGAGGAAAAGCTTCCTCCGGCCCTCGCCAACCACGGGACGAAGGCCGGAGGTCGTTTCAAGACTTTGTGAACGATGACCCTGCGAGGCGAATAGCCGCATCGTAGCGGGCGAATATGGGCATCGATCGCTGGAAGCGCAAGGGTATGCGATTGTCGAGCTGACTACCTGGTCGTCGCTCAGTAGCATGCACGCTTGTGGGTGTCAGAGCTGTGGGCATACGCGGTTGGCTGCGGCGACCACATGCTCGCGGAGGGCATGTACCTGTTCCTCTTCGGCCAGGCTGATTTGGAGATCTTCCGCTCCCGCTGGGAGGATGAACCAATCTTTCGAGCGGATCGCCAACTCCCTTCCGAGAGTGATCATCTCCGTGATTCGCTTCTGGTATCGGGCGAACGCTAGCCCGACGTCGGCTGGCTCCGAGATGATTTCGTCAGCGAGCACCGCCGCGCCTACGATGGCCAATGTTGCCCCAACCCCCGACAACAGTGACGGGGCGTAGGCGGCATCGCCGACCAAAGCGACTCTGCCACAGTGCAGCTCCTCCATCACAACCTGATCGATCGGGTCGAAATAGAAATCGTTGGACCGGTACATCGCGTCGACGAGGTCGGGGACTCTCCAGCCGGCATCGGCGAATGCATCGGCCACCAGTTTCTGCTGCACGGTGATGTCGCGCCGGTCATAGGTCAGGGGCTCGGAGTCGAAGAACCATCCGATGACGAGTTCATGGTTGTTGTGGATCGTGTAGCAGCCCAGTGTCCGACCCGGAAGATTGAGCAGCAGACCAGTGCGATCAAGATCGAGGTCGTTCGGCATCGTGAAATGACCCTGGTAGCACCCGAGATGTCGGACGAAACTGGTTTCCGGTCCAAATGTCAGTGACCGGATCCGAGAGTGCAGGCCGTCGGCGCCGACCACGAAGTCGAAGGTGCGACGGCCACCGCTGTCGAAGGTGACATGGATGCCGTCGCGGGTCTCGTCGAGAGCCTCGACCGAGTCGCCGAACAAGTAATCGACTCCGGCCTGGGTGGTGCCGAGCAGGATGGTGTTGAGATCGCCGCGCGGCAGTTCGACATCGCCAGCGATGGCGTCGGCGGGCAGCGTTGCAATCGGATTTCCTTCGTGATCAATGCGATGCAGCGCCCCATTACCCGTTTGTTGACCGCAAATGGCATCCAGGGCACCCATCGCCGCGACGACATCCACCGCAGCGCCGCGAAGGTCGACCGCATTGCCGCCGGTCCGTACCGCGGATGCGCGCTCGACCACGGTCACGCGTAGTCCGGCGCGTGCCAGCAAGTGGGCCAGCACGATGCCCGCGATACCAGCGCCGCAGATCAGTACCTCTCGGCTATCCGGTTGCCGTGTGAGTCCGTGCGTCATTGTTGGGTCCTTTCTGTGTGGCCGGGCGGCCAGCGTCCGCAGACGACGCTAGCCAACACTTGACCAATGGTCAAGAATGGGTTTGATACGGTCCTGTCGTGGAACGGGAGGTGAGATGGCGCGGCTTGACCGAGCGGCGGTGATCGCCGGGGCGTGGGACTTCGTCGAGGCAAGTGGCCTCGACGCCTTGACGATGCGCAAACTCGCATCTTCACTGGGGGTTCACCATGGCACCCTGTACTGGCACGTAGAGAACAAAAGAGCACTTATCGACGCGCTCGCCGAAGATCTACTTGCGGGCGTCGCCGACATCGGCCCAAAGGAACAAGGCGCCGATCGCCTGATCTCTCTGGCCGGCCGGCTGCGTTCGGCGTTGCTGTCGCGGCGCGACGGAGCGCGTATCGTGGCGGGGACCTTCGTCCGCCAACCGAATACGCTGGCATTCGGCGAAGCGGCAATAGACGCCGCACGGGATGCCGGAGTTCCTGCCGAGGACGCCGCACTGGCCGCCTTCACGGTGCAGTACTTTGTTCTCGGCTTCACGATCGAGGAACAATCCCAGCATCAACTTCTGGATTCCGGCGACTGGCCCACTGATACCAACGCCGTCGATGCCGGACGGTTTCCGTTGATCTCCGCTGCGCTGGACACGCTGCGCCGAGTCCCCCGCGAGGCGCAGTTCGACTATGGAGTGCGTAGAATCGTCCGTTCCCTTACTTTCACGGAGTGACCCGCCTCATTGCGCTCTGCCGGTACCGCAGCTCGATCTGCCGTGGAAGAAGGCAAAAGCCTGGCGGTGACGTCGATAGTGTGTCAGGAACTGTCTCACCCAGTAGGGGATTGAGCGCTGCCTTGGTTGCCCACCAGGCGACTTGGCGCGGCAGAAGCGAAGATCGCAGCGGTCGTTCCCGTGGGGATTACCGGCCGGTTATCCGATCCTCAAGCCACTGGCCGAGCAGATTTCTTACTGCCACGGCTGATTCGACCTGTGGATTATGCCCGGCTCCGTCGAGAACGGTGGCCGACATTCGAGGATAGTGGTCCAACAGTTCAAGCTGATCACGCCAGCCGACGAGCGCGTCCTGTCGGGTTGTCACCAGCAGGTGTGGTCCGCGATGCGTGGGTGCGTTGATCTCCGGCCACTCCGGAAGGAGGAAAGCATTTTCCAGTTCAGCCGCGGCAGGCCTGTCATGCACTCGCCAGCCGGGCAGAATGTGACGCTGGAACAGCTCCCAGTTCCGCGATGACAACCGGGCTGTAACCGCCCGAAACAGCTCGCCATCCTCTGTTGGAAGCGCAGCCATAAGCGCTTGATCTTCCGCGATGGTGGTCTCTTCGGGTAGGGCGCGATCGTCGTTCCAGCGCACGACAGGGACAAGTAGTGCCGATCCGAGGACTTGAGAGCCGAAATGTGCTGTGACCGCGCGGGCTATCTGTCCGCCGAAGGATTGACCCAGCACCACGAACGGCTGCTCGCCGATGACGTTTTGTATCCAGTCGATCACTGTATCGGTCAACACGGTCGCGGTGTGCGGCACGGGCAGCCGATTGCTGTTGCCATGTCCGGGCAGATCAAGGTAGAGACGCCGCCAACCCGGTCGATGCGTGAATGCGGGTTCCAGTGGCAACAATAGTCGATGGTCCATCGTGTAACCGTGAATCAGAACAAGGGGCATACCCTGCCCGTATTCAATGTGCCAGATGCGGGAATCAGTCATACCGACAGCCTGAAACCTTCACATTGATGTCAAGGTCAAGCTGTGGTTGCTGTGACCGCGGCCACGATCCATCCCGGCCCGCCCGTCGCCGTTAGGCGAGTGAACGAACAGTGGCGAGATACTCGTCGATGGCATCGCGGTTGCGGGTGAGGCACTGGATGCGGCGGGTCATTTGCTCACGCTCGCGCTCAAGGGTCGCCAGCATCTCCGGTGTGGCGTCGGCGAAGTGAATAGTACGCGGGCTGTCGAGACAGGGCAGGATCTGTTTGATGATCCGGGTGGGCAATCCAGCGTCCAGCAACCCGCGGATCTGAAGGACCCGGTCGATGAGGTAGTCGTCGTAGTCGCGATAGCCGTTGGCCAGTCGCTGTGGAGCGATAAGGCCTTGATCCTCGTAATACCGCAACGATCTGGTGGGAGTCTCGGTCAGTCGAGCGAGTTCACCGATACGCATGTGACCGCTTTCATGTTCGGCCAGGTCTGTTCGCCCTGGACATTGACATAAATGTCAACCTTCCATGATACGGGCCATGACCGATTCCCATCCGCTCGACCGGCCGCTCGAGGTGCCGGGACGCTTTCCTCTCTCCGGCCTGCTAGCACTAGGCACAGCGGGGTTCATAACCATCATGACCGAAGCGCTCCCAGCTGGGGTCCTCCCGGCCATGGGCGCCGATCTCGCTGTCAGCGAGGCCAGCGCCGGACAGGCTGTGACGCTGTATGCGCTCGGTTCGATCGCCTCGGCGATTCCCTTGACGGCTGCCACCATCGGGTGGCCCCGAAAATATGTCCTGCTGATCGCGATTTCAGGTTTCGCCATTGCCAATACGGTCACCGCGGTTTCGACGAGCTACCCGCTCACCCTGGCTGCGCGATTGATTGGAGGTGTAGTGGCCGGACTGCTATGGGCGTTGTTGGCCGGATACGCCCGCCGCATGACCGCTCCGGCGCACCGCGGAAAGGCGCTCGCCATCGCCATGGCGGGAACGCCGATCGCGCTTTCGGTCGGTGTCCCTGCAGGCACCGCTTTGGCCGAGGCAATCGGCTGGCGTGCCATGTTCGCGCTCATCAGCGTCCTAACCGCTGGCCTGATCGGCTGGGTAGTCGCCGCAGTGCCGGCCCTGCCTGGCCAGGCCGAGCCCACGCGTCCACCGATCCGTCGGGTTGCGCGGATTGCCGGCGTGGCACCCGTACTGACGGTGACTGCGATGCTGGTACTCGCCCACAACGTCCTGTACACCTACATCGCCGCCCTCCTGGGATCGGCCGGGCTCGCAGACCGGGTCGGTGAGGCACTGTTGGTGTTCGGGGTGTCTTCCCTGGCGAGTATCTCGATCACTGGTGCGCTGATCGACCGGTACCTTCGACCGTTGATGGTCGGCAGCTGCGCCGTATTCGCCGTCGCGGCACTGGTCTTGGCCATCTGTGCCGCCGTGCCGTGGCTGGCCTTCCTTAGCGCGGCGGGCTGGGGACTGGCCTTCGGGGGAACCGCGACGCTGTTGCAGACGGCCGTAGCAGAGGCTGCTGGCCCTGCGGCGGAGATCGCGCAATCGCTTCTGGTGACCTGCTGGAATTCCGGTATAGCTGGTGGGGGAGTGGTCGGCGGATTGCTGCTGGCCGGTCTCGGCCCCACTGCCTTGGCGTGGTCTGCGCTCGCACTCGCGTCAGCGAGCTTGGTGACGACCGTCGCCGCACGCGAACACGGATTTCCGGACCGGACCCGCCGGGCACCTACGGCATCCGCCCACGCGTGATCAGAAAGTGGGGTCGATGCCCGGAGGGGCATCGACGCCAACGGCCAGGTAGCGCGCTGCGTGGTGGCAGCAGCACATCGCAGAGCTGCGCCGTGCGCGATGCGGGGTGTGCTGAAAGGTGTGCGCTCTCATGCCCGCCGCATTCTCGCGGCAGTGATCACCTGATGCTGCTGGGTGGTATGGAACGAATCGGATCCTCGCGGACCCACTGGGTGGCCTGAGTTACCGAAGCTCGGATCGAAGTCTAACGCGAGGCGGAAACTCTGGCTGCGTCGGCTGAAGACTGATTGGCGTTCACGCAGAGGTGCTTTTGGTGCGCTGCTGCATCGCCGCCAATCTAACCGAGGCCGCGAGCCGCACTTGCTGCACCATGTGGGTTTCCGCGCCTTCGGCGTCCCCGGCTTCGAGCAGCGTGAGCAGCGTGGCGTGTGATTCGACGGCCTCAGCGGCAACCTTTGGGTTCGACCATACCGACTGCTCGAGGGGAATCGGGTGGCTCTCCCAAATCCATTGCAAATGGCGGGCGATGATGGAGCGACCACCGACTCGGGCGATCCGGGCGTGGAACTCCCGGCTGGCAGCGGCCATTCGAGCCGCATCTCCTCGATCGAGTGCAGACCGCAGTTCATGATGGATGTCGCGGAGTCGTGCGAGGTCGTCAGGGCAGGCGGAGGTGGCGGCAAGACGGGCGGCCAGCCCTTCGATGGTGGCGCGGAGCAGGTAGAGCTCCTCCATCTCTCCCCCTGCGGCAAGATCGGCGACCTTGGCCCCGAAGTTCGGCTCGTAGACGACCAGACCTACCGATTCGAGGTTGCGTAATGCCTCGCGGACCGGGGTGATGGAGACGCCGAGGCGCTCGGCAACCGCGTCCTGCAAGATCGGAGTACCGGACGGCATCGCTCCACTGAGAATTTCAGCTCGCAACACATCTTGCACATATGTCGCTCGGCTTCCCGGAGGCTTGACACTGGCGTAGGTCACGTCCGATCCAGTAGATCCCGAGCGGGTCGGTACCGTCGCCTGCGCTGTCTTCGTACTCCGCCGTGCCATCTGGTCGAGCCTCCTGTTCTCCTTCACCGCCTGTGCCGATCGTAGCGCCCAGGAGAGAACTGCTTGACGCGCTAACTTATAACTTATAAGTTAGCGCCATGATGTGCACTGAGTCACTAAAGGTGGTGGATGCGGCCACGCTGTTCGCCGGTCCGCTGGCAGCGACAATGCTGGCGGACTATGGCGCCGACGTGATCAAGGTCGAACACCCCCGCCACGGCGATCCGAGCCGAGGGCATGGTCCGAGCAAAGGCGGCGTCGGCCTGGTCTGGAAACAGCTGGGCCGCAACAAGCGTCCAATCGGTGTCGACTTGTCGACCGCGGAAGGGCAGTCCATCGCCCTGGCACTGCTGGCCGAGGCCGATGTGCTGATCGAGAATTTCCGCCCCGGCACCCTGGAGCGTTGGAATCTCGGTCCAGACGTGCTGCAGGAACTCAACCCGCGGCTGGTGATTGCTCGGGTCACGGCCTTCGGACAATCGGGGCCGCGCGCCCACGAGCCCGGCTTCGGCACATTGGCCGAGGCGATGAGCGGATTCGCCGCCATGACCGGCGAGCCGGACGGACCTCCGACGCTCCCGCCGCTCGCATTGGCTGACGGCATCGCCGCGCTCGCGACAGCTTTCGCGGTCATGGTGGCGCTGCGTCAGCGTGACCACACCGGTCGAGGACAGGTGATCGATCTGGCGATCATCGAACCGATCCTCATGGTGCTGGGCACACATATCACCGTTCACGACGCCCTCGGGGTGGTACCACGCCGGACCGGAAACAGGTCTGACAACAACGCGCCACGCAATATCTATCGCAGCCGCGACGGCCGTTGGCTGGCCGTGTCGACCAGTGCCCAGACCATCGCGGAGCGCGTGATGACCCTCGTCGGCCGTCCGGATCTGGCGGAGCAGCCATGGTTCAGGACCGGCTTTGGCCGCGTTCAGCATGTCGAGGAGGTAGACGGGGCGGTGGCGGCATGGATCGCTGAGCGTGACGCTGCCGAGGTTCTCGAGGCGTTCAGCGAGGCACAAGCGGCAATTTCGCCGGTCTATGACATCGCGGACATCTTCGCCGATCCGCAGTACAAGGCGCTGGAGACGATAGTGCGTCTGCCGGATCCCGATCTCGGTCAGGTGGCCATGCAGAACGTGCTGTTCCGGCTGTCGCAGACCCCTGGTGCGATCCGTTGGCCGGGGCGCGCACCGGGCGCCGATACCGACGAAGTGCTGTCCGAACTCGGGTTCTCCGACAAACAGATCCGGGCCTGGCGAGACAGCGGAGTCATCGCATGATATACCCTGGCACCTGGCTCTACGTCCCAGGTGATCGACCCGACCGCATGGCCAAGGCGATGTCCTCCGGCGCTGACGTGGTAGTGCTCGATCTTCAGGATTCGGTCGCCGAGCCACGAAAGGCGCTCGCCCGCGCGGCCGTGACCGAATTCCTCGGCGCTTTGGACACAAAGGCACCGTCGGCACGGATCCAGGTACGCATCAACAACATTCACACCGACGCCGGGCGCCGTGACATCGATGCCATTGCGGGAATGCCGGCTCTATCGGGCATCCGTCTCCCACGGGTGGAGTCTGTGCAAGACATCGAAACAGTCGTCCGCGCTGGCGCCTCAAATATCATGTTCCACTGCCTCATCGAGACCGCACTTGGCGTCGAGAATGCTTTCAGCATCGCTGGCGCCCCAGGGGTCGCTGCGATCTCGCTAGGCGAGGGAGACTTGCGAGCCCAATTGCGAGCCCTCGACGAACAGGCGCTGGACTGGGGCCGCGGCCGCATCGTGGTGGCGGCGGCCGCTGCGCAATTGCCACCGCCCTCGATGGCAGTCTTCGGCAATATCAAAGACCCAGCAGGGCTGCGAGAGTCTTGCGATCGGGGACGACGGCTAGGCATGCGGGGCCGGTCCGCCATCCATCCGGCCCAACTGCCCATCATCGCCGAAACGTTCCAGCCCACGGCCGCCGAAGTCGAACAAGCTCGGCGCATCCTCGCCGAAGCGCATAACCATTCCGGGGGCTTCGCCCTGGAAAACGGCACATTCGTCGATCAGCCGGTCATCGCGGCGGCTCAACTGACCCTCGAATGGTCCGAACTCTATCAACAATCCAGCGCACAAGGTCGTGAGCATGCATGAGGCCACGCCGGATTCGACTCCGGCACTGATAGAATTTACCGACATCGCGATGACATTTCGCGACACCAAACGTTCGTTCCGTGCCATCGACAAACTATCGCTGGCGATTCCCCGCGGGCAGTTCTGCTGCGTCGTCGGCCCGAGCGGTTGCGGCAAATCCACACTCCTGAATCTGGCCGCCGGGCTGCTGCAGCCTACCCGTGGGCGGGTCTGCTACGACGGCAAGCCTGTGGTGGGCGTCAACACCCGCGTCGGCTACGTTACGCAAAAGGACAATCTGCTGCCCTGGCGCACGGTGCGCGCCAACGTGAACCTCGCACTCGAGCTGCGCGCCCTCGGCAAAGCCGAAATATCCCGCCGCACCGACGAGGTGTTGGAGCTGGTCGGCTTGACTGGATTCGGTGACGTGTATCCAAGCCAACTATCCGGCGGTATGCGCAAACGCGTCACGCTCGCCCGCACCCTCGTCTATGAGCCGGAGGTCATCCTGGCCGACGAACCCTTCGGTGCACTCGACAGCCAATTACGCACGGTCCTGCAGGGTGAATTGCTCGATATCCGCGCCCGCACCAACGCCACAGTGCTGTTCATTACCCATGATCTGGGTGAGGCTATCGCGCTGGGCGACCGAGTTCTGGTCATGAGCGCGCGTCCCAGCCGCGTCCTGCTCGACGAACCGGTCAATCTTCCCACGCCACGTGACGTCTTCTCAGCGCGATTCGATCCCGAATACGCCCGATTGCACGAAACCCTCTGGGCAGCACTCAGCCCGGAGGTCGAATCAGGAGTTCCGACGTGAGCGCCATCGCAGCTGCCCGCACCACCGCACCGACCCTGCCGACTCTCCCCGTCGACGAGGACTTCGATGGGGCCTACCGCCGGAAGCAGCGCATCTACCGAATCGCGGTGCTCACCGTCCGCCTCGCGATCGTCGCCGTGCTGCTGGGCGGCTGGCAGGGACTGTCGGGTCCAGTGATCGATCCCTTCTGGGTTTCTTCGCCGGAGGCGATCGGCGACCGGTTGATCGAATGGACCCGGGACGGGACCCTGGCTGCCAATGCCCAAGCCACGCTGCTGGCGATGGCCATCGGACTGGTGCTTGGCTCAGCCGCAGGCATTGTGGCCGGATTCTTGTTGGGTCGCGTCCGACTTCTCGGCGACGTCTTCAACCCATTTATCATCGCCATGAACAGCCTGCCCAAGCTGGCATTGGCACCGTTGTTCATACTCTGGTTCGGCATCGGTCTGCAAGCCAAAGTCGTGATGACCGCGCTGGTGTGCTTCTTCCTAGTTTTCTACAACACTTTCGCGGGTGCCCGGGACACGGATTCAGAACTGCTAGGCGTAGTTGCCGTACTCGGCGCCAACAGCCGCCAGCGGCTGACAAAGGTAATTTTGCCGTACACCCTGGCATGGATTCTCACGGGCCTCCGGCTCGCCGTTCCCTACTCATTACTGGGTGTCGTCGTCTCGGAAATCACTGCATCGAACGAGGGGCTGGGCCACCTGCTCAAGACCTCCGCAAACACCTTCGACACTGCCGGCACATTTGCCGCCATCGCCGTCCTCGTCGTGGTCGCGCTGGTACTCAACATCGTGGTCACCCGAGCCGAGAGCCTGAGCTCCCGGTGGAAGTGAGAGGTATCGCCATGCCCACCAGAACACGAATCGCTGCCATACTGGCAGCTCTGATCCTCACTGGGACGTTTGTCGTCGGCTGCGCCGGGGGAGGGCCGACCGTCACCAACTGCTCCGGCCAGACGGTGAAGATCGGCCAATCCACCGCCAGCAATCTCCAGTATGCGGCGCACTACATCGCCACGGACAAAGGCTATTTCGACGAGCAGGGCCTAACGATCGAAACCCTCGAACTGGGTGGCGGTTCGGAGGCCATCCAGGCACTGGCGGGTGGCAGCGTAGATGCCGTATCGACCACCTTCGCGGCGATCCTCACTGCAGCCGAACGCGGCGCGCCGCTGGTAGCCTTCGCCGCCACTGCCAACCGCAACACCGCAGACATCGGCATCAGGAACCGGTACGCGCCTCCGGCAGGAGTTGATCTGGACACCGCAGTGCGTGCGCTGCGCGGGCTGAAAGTTGCTGTTACCTCACCCGGTTCAGGGACTGACCAGACCCTCCACTACCTACTGCGCCACGCTGGCATGAATCCAGACACCGACGTGCGCATCGTCTCAGCAGGCGGCGCGGCAGAAACCGTGGCCGCGTTCGCCAACGGTTCGGTCGACGCCTACATCATCGGTCCTCCGTCATCACTGGTTGCTGCCGAACGGGGCGACGGACGAATCATGCTGCGCCTGGCCTCCGGCATCGCGCCCGACCTCGACAACCTGCTCTACGGCGTCGCCGTGACCAGTACCAACACAATGAACCACAAGGAAGCGGTGATCCGTTGTTTGGCCCTCGCCATGAACAAAGCCGTCGCGTTCATCCACAACCAGCCTGACCAAGCCGCGGCATTGCTCCGGCCCCGTTTCCGGGAAATGACCGACGCACAATTCGCCCAGTCCTGGGAGCCCATCATGAAGGCCACCCCACCCACCGCGGCCATCAATCCCTCCGAGGCCGCCAAGGCCGCAGAGTTTGTCAGCACGGTGCTGAACAAATCCAGCGTCGATGCGACCAAAGCATACGACAACCGCTTCTCCGAGGATTTGAAGTGAACACCAAAATCACGGATCCGACCGAGTGGATACACACCGTAACGAAAGTGCTCGTCGCCACACGGATCATCGAACTCGGACAGCCGCTGGAAAACGGCATGCCGTGCTCTCCCAGTCACCCCGGCTTCCGCATGGCACTTCTGCGCCGCCACGGCGACCGGACGAACGCTATGGGCGGATCCGGCGCAAACGAACTCATCGTCACGGGCGGACATGTAGGCACCCACCTGGACGCTCTCTGCCACGCGGCCATAGGCGGACGCATGCACGGCGGCGTCGATGCACACGCTGCCAGCGTCGGCGGTGTCTTCACCGAGCTCGGCGTGGATACCGTGACACCGTTCCTGTGCCGCGGCGTGCTCGCCGATCTTCCCAAGCTGCTTGGTGTGCAGCGGCTCGAGCCTGGATTCGGAATCAGCGCAGTGCATCTGCGCGCAGCCTTCGCAGACGCGTCCCCCGGTCCCGGCGAGGTTGCACTCATCCGCACCGGGTGGCCTCAGCTCTATCACGATCCGGCAGCCTATGTCGGCCACGACTCCGGTGTCCCGGGCATCACCGCGGAAGCAGCAATATATCTGGCCGACATGGGAGTCCGGGCGGTATGCAGCGACACCATCGCCACCGATCAGATCCTGCCCGGCGCCGGCCACTCTGCGCTGCCAGCCCACGGAGTGCTGCTCGTCGAGCGCGGCGTACACATCATGGAGGTGCTGACGTTCGAAGACCTCGCCGCAACCGGTGCCCGTGAGGTGCTGTATTTAGCTGTGCCGCTGCGTATCACCGGAGCCACCGGATCCCCGATACGACCGCTCGCCCTACTCCCGGATCACTTTGGCCATTGAGTGACTGAGCACCCACTCGGAATCCCAAAATCCTGCATGCCTTAGGTCCACGGTGAACATAGTGTCGAAACAGCCGATCAGGCATTGCGGCAAATCGATCAAAGTGTCTGTTGTGCCCATCTCGCGAGGTACCGGGGCGCGAGGGCTGCATCGCCGAAGCTCGACACAGGACTCGGTATCGATTCGATGATCGTGCCACTCGTCAACAGGGCGTAGATCACCGCGCCCGTGCTGTATACCCAAGTCGCTATCGGGCGGCGGCAACAAAGCCTGCGCTGTATCAAACTCTATATCTCCAGCAATTCAGCAGACTTCGGCAAGGCGATACTATCGCGCTGCTCGCGAATTCGGGCGACCGTGATCGGACGATTTGAACCCGAACCGTGTCCAATTATTTCCAAGAAGAGAAGAAAGGGAGAACGATGAGGAAAATAACCGCGACATCAGCGCTACTCATCGCAGCAGTGGCCATGAGCGGGACGCATGCTAGCGCCGACCCGCCGACTGAGCCCAACATCATCGCCTACACCGCGTCCACGTCAGAACGCTCCACGATCATCAACGCCGACACGGGAAGAATGGTCGTGGAGGGCAACATCTTCAAAATCGAAGCAGATGACGGATCCGTTCTAGCTGGAACCGAATTGTCGTTCAGAGTCGACGATTTCGTATTTCCGATTGCTGCGCAAATCTCGGGCCGGACCGCTACGCTGACACCGCTGTTCGATCTGGAACACGCCGCCTACAAGCCTGTCGCCCTCCCGTTCGAGGACCAGGCGCCCTGGAAGAATTCCTACGAACGGGAACAAGCCGCCTGGAGCCGGATGACCAGCACTATCTCCGCTGGCGCAACCATCGGTACCCTCATAGGTGGGCTCGGCGGCGCGGCGGTCGGATGCCTCCTCGGCGGGATAGCAGGAGCGACGATTGCCTCGGCCGCGATTGTAGGCCTGTTCGGCGCCTTCCTGCCCGCCGCTGCTATCGGATGCATCGGCGGCGTCCTAGCCCTTGGAGCGCTCGGCACGGTCGCCGGCCAGCTGCTCATCACTGCTCCGATGGCGATCATGGCAGCAGCCCAGTACTTCACCACCATCAACCAGCCACCACCCACGCCGGCCAGATAGGGCCTGGTTACTATCAAGGATTCCGTACCCCGGTCACGGTGATTGCCACCACCGCATCGTACACTGAAATTTACTATATAAGGACGGCCCGCCATTGGTCGTCCTTATATAGGCGTCGTCGCGACCAATGCCTTGATTGCAGCCACCGGGCAATGGATGCCCAGGTGTCAAACGTTGAATTATTGAGCTCGGAACCAGTGGGGCTGGCGTGGGTGGCAACTCAGAAGCCATATTTCCGCCAATACCGGCGAATATGTCAGTAAAACAGAATCCAGTAGAAAACTTGGGGAACTATTCGGCGAGAGGATATCTCGCTACGGTGATAAGCATCGACTACTTCGGGTGTGCGCCGACTGGTGTCGAGTCCGTCAGCGCGGTGCGGCAGCAGCCCCACAGTTTCGGTCGGCGATCACGTCTACATTGCAAGGTCCTCGGAGCCTGGCCGCGCAATCGGAACTGCGCATTTTGGGGGAGTAGTGGGATTGTCAACACCCGATGATTCGGGCAATGATCTCAGGTCATCCGTACTGGATTGGTTGCTGAGACTGTCACTGGCACCCATCGAAGTAGTACCGGTAACGACCTTGGCGCGGGGGTTGTCGCCCCGCACCGATCACAGTCGCAGTGAAGAGCACATCAAGATGTTGGCAGAATGTGACGACGCGCTCCCACCGATTATCGCGCACCGCCCTACGATGCGTGTCATCGACGGCGAGCACCGTCTCCTTGCCGCTATCGCGCGCGGGCACAGCACTATCGCCGTTCGATTCTTCGACGGCAGCGCTGCGGACGCCTTCGCCCTCGCCGTGCACGCGAATGTGGTGCACGGCCTGGCCCTGCTGACCGAGGAGCGCAAAGCCGCCGCACTACGGCTGTTGGATTCGCATCCCCACTATTCGGATCGAATGATCGCCCGTATCTCGGGACTGTCCCACAAGACAGTCGGCGCCCTGCGTCGCCGTGCAACTGGAGATCGTCCCCATCTGCACGGCAGACGGGTCGGCATCGATGGCAGGGTTCGGCGCCCAGGGATTGCCGAAGGCAGGCGCATCGCACGACAGTTGGTGGAGCAGAACCCAAAGATGTCACTACGGCAACTCGCCGCAGCTGCCGACATATCCACCGGGACCGCCCGTGACGTCCGCGACCGATATCTGGCTGAGCAGGACTGCGATTCCCGATCGGACGCCGACGACGCCGGCGGCGGGACATCGTGCATACCTGCGGATCCGCCGGATCGCTCGACCCGGACGAAGGAGAAGAGGCCCCATGCCGTGGCAGCTTCCAGCTCGGACTCGGCTTACGGTGTACTTCTCTCCAAGCTGCGCAACGACCCGGCATTGCGATTCAGCGAGAAGGGCCGCGAGTTCCTGCGCCGGCTTTCCGACTCGGTCCGCGAAGTCGAACTGATCGAACATCTCCTGGCCGAGACGCCCCAGCGCTGGCACTCGACGATTGCCGAGCTGGCTCGGGTGAACGCAATGAAATGGGGCCAGCTCGCTGCACGCCTAGAAACTCGGCATTGACGTCGGAGCGCAGAGCAACGGCTGCAGTATCTCACGTCGGCGGGCCGATGCCTGGACGGCGAATTAATCGCTGCCGCGATGGGCACCACCGCATGATAACCGGCTCCTCGATCAAGGAATAGTCATGAGGAAGAATGGCTGTGCAATCGAGCTATTACCTTGACGCACCGTGACCGCCCACGTAGCGTTCCGATGGTCGGCGCAGATGGTGCCGACACCGGGGGCAAATCGATTCCAATAGATTCACCCTGCCGATTTGGCTGAATCGATCCTGCATCCCGGCTATAGATTAGGAGGAGAAGAAATGAATGACCGGCTGACCTACGAAAAGAAGCCTGCATTCTTCCGGGTGGCTGCGGCCGTGGCCTTTTTCGAGGCCGAAGCCGCTGACAATGCGGCCATTCTCGGCAACCTGAACGCACAGACCGAGATCGACGCCGAACTCGACGCCCTTCTAGGCGCGTAGGAAAAAGATGTGGCGGGGAGGTATGTCCGCCCCGCCACATCCGCATTCTTGAAAGGGTGATCCCATTGTCTCGCATGGAGACGCCAGTGCCGTTCTGCGGCATCCCTACATGCACGATAGACGCCGTACCCTGCGACGCCGCCGCGGTCGTCCTCGGCGTCGGCACGTCATTGGGAAGCGCACTGCCGGGCACGGAAAATGGGCCCTATTTCCTACGTCGCATGACCAGGGCTCACACATGGTCTGCCACACGTCCGCAAATCTTCGAACTGAACCAGCGGACGGTCCTCGACCAAGTGGTCGACCTCGGTGACCTCGATACCGGAGAAGCGTCGCTGGATGCGGTCCTCGCCGCTGTTGAGTTGATTGTCTCCCGGCTGCCCGGCCATGTTGTCCCGTTCGTCATCGGCGGTGACCATTCGATCACGCTGCCGATTGTCCGAGCGCTGGCGGGCAAGCGGGAGCATCCCTTCCTTGTCGTTCAATTCGACCACCACCTCGACCTCCAGATTTGGGGTGAGGACTTCGCCGATACACAAACCCCAAGAGAGCCGATCTTCAACACCAATGTCATGTCGCATGTGTCGGATGTCGTCGGCCCGGGCGGAGTGATCCAGGTGGGTGTCGGACCGCTGGCAACCTTCGAGTCGTCCGGCGCGGACAGGATCGACTCTTATCTGCATAGAGTCGGGCATCAGATCAGCATCACCGCTGCGGCCTGTCACGATCCGCGTGCACTTCAAGCGATCGTGGGCGAATCGCGGGATATATACATCACTGTCGATGTCGATGTCCTCGCCTCGTCCGAAATGTCGTCCACGAACTATCCGGCAGAGATCGGCTTGAGCGCGTCTGTGCTAATCGAAATGATCAATTCAATTCTGGAAAAAAATACGTTGATTGGATTCGACATGGTCGAATTTGCTGCACCGCGGGATGCTCGCGACCCAAAAACTTTGAATGACGCTGCGAGGGCAGCTCTAATTTTCCTCGAGGCTTTGGTGAGGTTTCGATGAATTATGGAAAGAAGAGGTTGACACGGATCGATTCCGCCTTTTCGCAGACGATGTTGGGTCTCGCCTATTCAGCTGATATCACTGCGGATCTGTTCTCCCAAGCTTGCGTCGAGCAATTCAACAACTTCGATGACAGCCGATATGGCTATGTCTTTGCGCAGGTCTTCGAGCCCAATGTGCTGCGCGAGGTGTCGGTGTTGGCGCAGACAGAATATTCCGATGCAGCGGGGCTCCGCTGCCGGCCGAGCACGGCGATGGAGCAGCTCGCCGATAAAGTCGAACGCCGGTCTTCGCTGGGAATCACCGAGCTGGTCAACCTGTCCGCCGCCTTGATCAGCGTGTCGCGGTTCGAGGTCGCGCAGGTCGTGCTGGAGACAGCCAAGAGCCGCGACTTCGGCTCTCGTGAAGCATTCGAGATTGCCATGCTGGAGTTCGTCATACGCAATCGCGTAGCCGACGGAGAGGGGGCCGCGGATACCTTTCATCGAATGCGAGCCGCAATCAGAGCGGGCGGAGTTCCGGACGACCGCGTACTCGATGCCTGTGCGCAGGCCGTCGTATGGTACCTGAAACGCCGGGAAGTACCTGAAGAATGCTTCACCTGGTACCTGTCGGTGGGAAGATCCCTGGAAGGCAATCGCAATCTGGATTCGGCTTCAATGTCGTCATGGTATCGCGCAGTTGCGATGTGGCCTGCCGCTTCAGGTGACAAAGAGGCGACCAGGGCATACATGACACGTGCCAGGGAATCGGCGGAGGCAACATTTTCGGAGCGTCCTCGGGCTTACGAGAAGCATCTGATCAAGACGTACCACGAGTCCTCGGTCAAGGAACACATGTACGTCAGGCGCAGTTGCAACGATGCGAAAGCGTCGGCCGAGGCGCTCATCGAGCTCGATCCGCTGTGGTCACCGAGCTACGGGGAGCAGGGCGAGATGTATGCGGCGTTCGGCGAGTTCGAGCTGGCTGCCGCGTCCTTCGACCGAGCCGTGGAGCTCGGGCCACCATACGTCGGGTACCACCTCATCCAATCCGCAAAGGCGCATGAGCGGTGCGAGAACGCAGATCGTGCTGTGCAACGCTATCGCGAGCTAACTCGCCTCATAGGCGATGACGAAGTGGTATTGCGAACGGGTCTTGCGCTCGCGCGGTCGTCTTCGCACGAAGCGCAGGAGTACTTCGAGCGCCGGCTCAGAAATTTGCCGACCGTCGGCGGGCTCTCAGCAGGAGACCACCACGAATGAACCACACAGTATCTACGCCACGCAACTTCGTAGGTATGTCGACGACCATCTTTCTTATCAGCATGGTGACAGTCGGATTCGGCGCCGTCGATATGTTGATGATTGCGCCCAAAGGCGTCGAGCACATCGCCGCGGTGAGCCAGGGCGACCTGATATACGCGATGTTGAGCGCGTTTTTCCTGGGGGCCGTCGATGTCTTCGGAAGCCGGTTCGCGATGGCGGAGAGTAACGGCGAACGCATACAGCGGCTACCCGCACTTGCGGCGGCATTCGCGGCGATTGTGGTGGTGTACCAGCTTGCTTCAATGATCGTGGCTGCCATCATACCGTCGCTGCTGCGGATGGCTCACCAGCCCAGCCATATTGTCGCGTTGGTATCGGACTATCTGTGGCTCAGGTGCGCCGGGATGGCAGTCGTTATTGTCTATGCTTGTGTCGCAGAGGCACTGAAAGTCAGCGGGCGGAAGAATCATTCGTTGGTGTTTCTGATCATCGGATTTTCGATCAATGTGCTCCTGGACTGGGCCTTTCTCTACACTCGGGTGCGGGCGATTTTCTCCTCACCTGAGCAGGCGGTGGCCGTAGCCACGGTTCTCGCCCAGATCATCATGACAGTTCTGGCTCTCGGAGCATTCATATGGGTTGTCCGTTCCGAGATGCTTTCCGCTAAGGTGCCGGTTCGAGAAGCAGTCCGTCGTGAATTCCCCGGCGCCATCAGCGCGGCAACGGGTATCGGTGTCCGCCACCTCAATGACTATGTCGGTTCTGTCCTCCCCGTCATGTTCATCGGCACACTGGGCGCGGCCGAACTCGCGGCTGCCGGCATCGCCGCCAAGATCTACACCCTCTTCTGCCGCGTCCCGCAAGCGTGCGTGTCGGCCGCGTTCGTGTTCTACTGCTACGCGCTGGGACGCCGCGAAGCTGACCTCGCCGGTACACGTCGGCGGCTGCTGGCGTACTCAGCCGTGCCCACAGCGGTATTCGCTGTAGCGACCCTGCTGCTTTCAGGGCCGCTCGTATCCGTCTTCAGCGGCGCCGGAACGGATCGGCATCTGGCCGAGTCCGTACTGTGGGCCTTTCTGATCCCATTGCCGGCATATTTGATTCAAGCGTTCTACGGTGACATGCTCGCCGCGCACCAGAGCGGCGTGGCACTGTCGCTCACCTCAACGGTAACAACCTATGTGCTGACTATTCCGCTGGCGGCATACAGCGTATTTGTACTCCATTCGCCCTTCCTCGCGATTCTTGCGTGCGGCGTAGAAATGGTGGTCCTTGCGACTCTGTTCGCAAGACTGGTACTCAGACATGACGATATCCTCAAGGAGGTGAACCATGCGCAGTCTGCCGGTTTTTCGTCACCATCCGGACAAGTCATACCTCGATCTGGGCCCCGTCGGCTCCTTTAGGTGGAACATCGAACCGGTAGTATGCGGCATCCGGAAAATGGAGTACTTCAACCAGAAGATGCAGCGCACCTTAGAAGTACCGGTGAGCGCCACTCCTGCCGTAATCGGTACGATCGGCACGGTCGTTGCCAGTGACGATGGATATGTGCGTTTCTACAGCGCCGACCTCGCGAAAGTATATTGGGAGCGTCGTCTGAACAGCGGGGTATACGCGTCACTCGTTGTCGATCCGGCTCGTGAATGGATTATCGTGGCGGCCACCAGTGGAATGATCCTGGCACTCGATCTGCGCGGCACGGTGCAGTGGATTGCGGAAACCGGCATACCGATTTACGCGACACCGATTCTGTTGCCAGACAGTGACATGTTGGTGATCGCCGGTTTCCGGTCGCACTGCCTTGGGCTGGACGTGGGCACCGGCAGCACAGTTTTCGATCGCGCTCTGCCTGCTCCCTGGCATGAGACCCACCGCAGCACTGCTGCGTATCGTGATCCCTACGCCAGCCCTGTCGCGATGACCAACGATTCGGTTGTCGTCTGCTGTGCCGAACACGTACTCGCATTCACCGCCGACGGTTCGGAGTTGTGGCGCCGCGAGCTCGAACACGCCGTCAAGGCCTCGCCGGTAATGGTCGAGACCACGGGCGAAATGGTGGTATGCACGGTGGATGGCGGCTGTCATTTCATCAGCACGACCGGGGAGTTGACAGGCACCTGGCCGATGAACGCCAAGGTTGTCGCCAGTCCCGCGCTGTCCGGCGATATCATAGCCGTCGGCTCACAGTCCGACGTCGTCGTGGGACTTAATATTCATTCGCGTGAACCCCAGTGGACCTCGATGGTGGGCGGCCCGCGGTCCTATACATCGATGACAGTGCTGCCCTCGGGCGACTTTCTGTGTACTAACGGACGCGGTAACGTGCTCTGTCTCGGTCGCGACCACGGGCAATTCGTCTGGGAGACGAGTCAGGTACTCGGCCTGCCCGAGCACGAGCCCGATATGGACATCACGCCTATCGCGGGTCCGGATGGAAATCTCTACTGCGCGTCCTATTCCGGATATGTGTACAGATTCCTTTTCCGGACGAGAAATGAAGGAGAAGAGTAGTGTCGATCCACGAGCTGGATATCGAAGGACGACCCGCTGTCGCCGATATAGAAGAGTCGCTGAATCGCATGATGGGGCGACTGAGATCGATCTTGGCGGCTCCGGTTCTCACCGAGCGCGGAATGGTCGAGATGATGTCCATTTACAATAACGTCGCATACGTATTTCTCTATCTCGACGCCGTCGACGACAACGCGACGGCGAACCGATTACGACCGCTGCGCGGGCAGTTCTACGACGACGAGGCACTCAACAGAGCGATCCTGGCGAAACTGTGTGTGCTGCGTTGCGCTGACCCTGAAGCCGAGGCGTCCCGATCGGACTACATCCAAAAACTCGAAGAATCAGGGCGTGGCGGCGCCGACCATGCACACGACATCGAAGGGCACCTGGACCGAGCGAAAGCGATCCTCGACCGCCGCGATGGAGAACGCCGAGCGTTGATCTCAAGGCTCGGAGTCGGGAATTTCACCGGACGCGCCGAATCCGCATTCTACCAACTGTCGAGTCTGACTGAGAAGGCAGAACGGCGCCGCAAATTGGCATTGGTATGGGGAACCTGCACCAGTCGGCATAGCGTCGAGCTCGCCGATATCGTCGACGAGATGGTCACCGTCCGACGTCGGCGCTGCGCCGAAGCGGGTTTCGACTCGGTGCTGCAGCAGACCATGTCGCGTTGCCGGGTCTCCAAGGTTCAGGTAAGTCACTTTCTCGACGAATTTCTCGGTACGGCATTGCAGCGCTTCGAAGCATTGGTCGATGAGATAGAATCTTCAGTCGGTACTGATTCGCAGCCACTCGACCATTTCGGTTATCTGCTCAAGAGCGGAATCCGGTCAATACCTCCGCTCTACAGCCTCGACAAGTGCATGAGTTACATCTTCCGAGTAGCCGAGAGTGTGTTCGGAATCACCCTGCGCTGGACTGAAGGAACCAGTGACGAAATAATGGTCGCCCACGTGAGCCAAGAGGGCCGGAAAGTCGGCTCCATCAAATTCGATTTGTGGGACCTCGACAGGAAATCTTTCGCTGCGAATCACACCCGTGGAATCCGCAATCGCACCAATTGGGGTGGTATCGAGCAGCGGCCGGTAGCCTACGTGTCGTGCCGGTTCCGTCGGGGTGCCGACGGTATAGGGCGCATCACCTTTCAGAATGTCCACAGCATCTTTCATGAATTCGGTCATGCGGTGAACCATTTGCTGGTGCGGAAGCGTATCTCGTATTTCTCAGGTCTGGAGTATCTTCCGCCGGAGCGCCTGGAGCTCTTGAGTATGTTCTTCGAAAAATGGGTGTTTCACGCCGATTTTGCCGACTACGCCGGAGATCATTCGGACGGTAGCGGCTTGGCGATGTGCCGTGACATAGCCAAGCTCGAGTACCGCCGCACTTATGCCGAGCGGGCTGTGACAGCGATGTTGGACTTTCGGGTGCACGGGTCGAATGAAGGCAGTTTGAAGAGCCACTACGATGCCATCGACAGCCAGTACGGCATAGCACGACATGTGCGATTCGACGATATCGTCGAATATTTCACCTGGCCCATGTATGTGTCCAATCCCGGCGCCAATTTCACTTATCTCTGGGGGGCGGCACGTAGCCTCGAGATGTTTCGCCCGTTCCAGGACTCCACCTTGGATCAGATCGCGGCTTCCGGCCCTCACTCCGAGGCGTTCGCGTCGTGCTTCGACTTCGGAATGACGTCCGAAATACCCGCCGTAGATCACGTCTTCGTATTCTATGACTCGGCAACTCTCGAAGGGCTCGCGACATGACTCTGAATGCCTACGTTACCGCAGTTCTGGGTCCCCGTGATCCGGTACTCGACGGCGTGCTGCGACGATCTTTGATCGAGCAAAACATGCCGACGATAATGATCGACGATTCATCGGGACGGGTACTTGAGATGTTGATCAGAGTGATTAGGCCCCGCCGTGTCCTTGAGATAGGCACCCTGTTCGGATATTCGACGATATATTTGGCACGAGGATTACCGGATGGTGCGAAGGTGACTACAGTGGACTTGAATTCGGAGGTGGTGGCGTTGGCTCGGCGAAATTTCGCTGCAGCCGGAGTCGACGATCGTATCGAGTCTGTGGTCGGTGATGCCGCCGAGTACATGGCCGAAATCGAAGACGACAGCATTGATGTGATTTTCATAGACGGCGAGAAGAAGTCCTATCCGACATATCTTGAGCATGCATTTCGAATTGTGCGGCCCGGAGGTCTGCTGATCGCCGATGATGCCTATGCCGCCGGTGATTACAGGAGTGAGAGCGATGGAGATGACGATGCGCAGCAGCGTTCGGGCATCCACGCCTACAATGCGGCAGTTGGACGCAGTCCGTGTCTGTACTCGGCGCTCTTGGGCACGACCAACGGCATGATGGTCAGCGTCAAACAGTTGATCCCACGGTGACGGGCCGGGCGCTGATAACTGGCGCGAGCAGCGGACTGGGCCTGTATATGGCCAATCGCCTCACCGACCTCGGTTGGGATGTGACAGGATTTGGGCGACGGCCACAGAACGCCATCGAAGGTGACGTGCGGTTCCGCTATTTCAGCGCTGACCTGGCCCGACTCGACTGTGTGGCCAATGTTGCGGGCCGGGTAGCCGGGCCACTGGATCTGATAGTGCATTGCGCTGTCTGCTACCCCCATCACGGCGCTGATATTACGGACTCCGAAGCTGTTTTCCGAGTGAACGCTTTGAACCCGGAAAAGTTGCTTCGTCAACTGGTGTACGACCAGCCTGTCGACCGGTTTCTCTCCGTCGTGGTCGTGAATTCGGAATCAATGTTTCACGCTGATGCGCAGTCCAGCGTTTATGCGGCGAGTAAGGCCGCACTGCGTGTACTGACTGCAGGATTGTCCGAGTCGTGCCGCAACGCAAACGCCAGTATCGCAACCATACTGTTGGGCCCGTTGGCGCATCCGAATAAGATTACCGATCTCGCTTCGATGGCTGATAAGCTTGGAGTCACCATAGAACAGATTACGCGGTTGTTCCTTCGGAAATCGAATCGCGACCTTGTCATTGATGCACTCATCGAATTCGAGCCCTGCGTGGACAGCCTTCTTTACATTTTGAGACTGGGTCGGATCGCGAATGGCATGATGTGCAGGCTCGATGGCGGGTCCGCTGGTTCGTTGATCTGATTACGGGAAATAGAAAACGTCTCGATAGCCTTCGGTGATCGGGTTCGGGATGCGTGGCGTAGCGGGTCCCCAGTTCGAGTCCGCCGACCGGGGGCGCTGGTGTGCTCGCCGTGCCCGCAATGTAGACGTCGCCGTGAATTTGTAGTAGCTTGCCGGTTCATAAGAGCGGGCGGTTGCCCCACGTTGTTTCGAACACGATCGCGAACCATCGGGAACCGACGTTTCAGGACACCGAGAGCCCGTGTACTTCGCGGCCCATCAGGAAGGTGCGGATGGGATCGAAGGTGTTGACGAGTCGGGCAACTTGGCGTGGCGCGAGCGCGTCTCCCACGACCGCGCGGCGGACGAGGTCATCGATGCTGCGCAAGGTGCTCGATCGTCTGGTCGTTGGTGGGTGTGGGTAGAATCTGGGCGTCGGCGTGGCGCAGCTGATCGATCTTGCGGGTGGCGATCTCCGTCTCGGCCTCCGCGATACCAGCGAGGGCACCGGCACAGCCGCTGATTCGGGAGGCCACTTCCACACTGCGAATCATGTTGCTGACGCGTGCAGACTCCTGCTACTGGCGTTCGATGTACTCCTTCCTTATTTCGTCTTGGGCGGCGAGGTGAGGGCGATCAGGAAGTCGCCCGGCCTTGGAACCGGAGGGCACGCAGCAGTTCGATGGCTTCGACGGGTTCTTTATCCTTGGGGTTGAACAGCGACTGGGCATCACGGTGCAGTTGTCGCGATTCGTGGGTGTTTCGCGTGAACAGCCTAAGCAGCTCCACGCGGGCCAAGTCCAGGCTGCACCCGTTCGCTCGGCCCGTACTCCGGGCTCGGCGGAGGGTTTCGTGATGTTACATGTCCACCGCGACATAGAAATTCAGCGAGTCCAGCGCCACCGCTGATCGACGAGCTCAACGACCTCGTCGCCCCCAACGTGATCATCGCGCGAGTCCGGCCCGGCCCCTCAGTCATCCCACGCGGCGGGAGAGCGGCGGTATCGCAAGGACGTGGCACGCCTTGGTTCACTCGAAAGGGGTGAATCGGTCGCTTTCGGATGTTCCTACAGTCGACTGTGTGGCTCTGGGTTGCTCGGCCAGAGGCCGCATCACTGGACCGAGGCTCCGCTGCATCTGCGGCGGAGTCGATCTGCGTGGCGCTATCGCTCATCTCATGGCACATCCGGCCAAGGAGGGTTCGACTATGACGACGTATGCACCGGTCACCATTCAGCAGGCACAGTTCCCGATCGTGGAATCGTTCACCCAGCAGACCGTGACCAACCCGCACTGGCAACTGCTGGGCAGCGCGCGGCTGCACGACGGCAGCCTGGAGCTGACGCCCAACGCCAATTCCCAGGCCGGGACGGCGTTCCTCGATCAGCCGTTCTCGTCCACGCTCGGCGTCACCATCGACTTCGACTACTCGTGCGAGGGAGGGGCCACGCTGGGCGACGGCTTCAGCGTCTATGTGATCGACGGTGCGCACACCACCCAGCCCGGCGGTATCGGCGCCGCGCTCGGCTACTCGATGACGAAAACAGGGTCGGGGCAGATCGTCGCGCCGGGGGTCACTGCCGGGTTCGTCGGCGTCGGCTTCGACAACTATGGCAACTTCGCCACACCCTTGGCCGGTACCGGAGGCGGCGCGCAACGGCCCAACACCGTCGGGGTACGTGGAGCGGGCAGTCTGCGGGAGGGATTCGGCTGGCTCACCGGCGTTACGGTGCCGGGTGGATTCCGCGCGGATTGGGAGCGCGGCGCGCACATCCAGGTCTCCATCATCGGCGGTCGGCTGACCGTTCGGCACGCCGACAAGACCAACCCGAACGGCACCCTGCTGATCGACAATTTCGATCTCGGCGGCGCGAGCGGTCAGCCCCGCGTGCCCGAGACCTTCAAGTTGGGCTTCGCGGCCGGAACCGGCGCCGCGACCGCCTCTCACCGCATCAGGAACCTGAAGGTGACACTGCCCGCGGAAATGCCTCTGGAGATCAGCGGCCCGCAGACGGCACAGTCGGGACATCGGATCACCTACACCATCGGCGTGCAGAACCTCGGCCCCAACGACGCCCCCGACGCCGTGTTGGACGGCACTGTTCCGACCGAGCTGACCGACCTGGAACTGACCTGCCAGGCCGAGAACGGGGCCGTCTGCGGCACCGGTTCGGTTCGCGACGGCTTGCACCTGCCGATCGACCTGCCCAAGGGCGGTAAGGCGGTCATCCAACTGACCGGCACGATCGACCCGCAGTTCGAGGGCCGCCTCACCTGCACCAGCCTCATCACCTCGCCCTCACGCGCCAATACCGCCGAACGGCACTCCGGCTCGGTCACCACCGAGGTCGATCGGCCCCCCGTCACCGTCTCCCCCGTGATCGTCGGGCAGTGGCCCCAGACCTGGCCTGATGACGCGAAGGGATGGGTCATCAGCTACGACCTCACCCTGGCCGCCCATGAGCAGCGGGTGGTGTGGTGGGAGATCCGTTTCGACGTCCCGCCACGAACCCGCATCAATCCCCAGCAGAGTCAGTGGTACCGCGTGATCGAGGACGGCACAGACGGATCGGTCGTGATCACCACGCCGGATGACACCCACACCATCGAGCCCGGCACGCCCCTGACCGTGGCCGTGCAACTGCTCTACCCCTCCCAGCACGAGGCCGGCGACGGCATCCTGCGTAACCTCCACGCCACCGAGGTGACCCGCCCATAGCCCCTGCTACTGCGGTCGGTGTCGATCGCATCGGTATGTGGCCCTCAAGGACGGAAACTGCTCCAGACAATACCGAGCGTCCCGGCGCCGTCCCGCTTGCGCGAAGCCTCGATGCACGTAATTCGTGCCGGGAGTCTCATGCTCCTGGCACGAACCACGCGGTGGTGCGGGATCTTACCTATGAGCGATGAAACCGATGAGTCACCGGTCATGATCGTTCGTGGCCAGCTGCGCCCACCAGCCGCCTCGCCCCTGAAACGCGGGCCGCACGCCGGTGTCGGGCACTGCTGGGTGTGCTCCTACGAGCGCACCATCCGGGTCGCCGAGCACTCGGCGATCGACCGCCTCATCACGCGGGCAGTCGAGAGTGACCGCTCATGGACCGATATCGCGAGGGGTTGCGGTCAGTTTCCGTCGCCCTGCTGCACGTATTCCGGCGGGTCCGGCGCAGCGGGACAGGATCTCGAGCACTGCTGGGTGGGCGATTCTCGGGCCGAGGACGCGTTCGAGGGCCGGATCGATGCCCGTGAGCAGGCCGCGGATGCGCATGCTGGCGCGGGTTGCCTCGCCTGCGAGGTCGTCGTCGTAGCCGACCAGGACGCCCAGCTCGGTCAGTGCTTCGTCGCCGACGTCGACGCGGCGCAGTGTGTGCGGCATGGTGCGGGCGGCGTCGGCGATGATGAACGCGTCCCGGGCATCGGTCTTGGCGTGGCCTGGGTAGAGGTCGGCGATGCGGCGCATGGCCAGGCCAGGAAGGTAGGCCACGTCGTGTCCGCCGTCGCGGGCCACGGTGACCGGCAGAGCGCCGATCGTGTTCGGCTGGTCGACCACGATCAGGAGCGGTCCGTGTGCGGCGAGTTTGTCGAAGACGGCCCGCAGCTTGGATTCGTCATTGGGCAAGGCTTTGTCGAACAGGTGCTCACCGGCCGGGTCGAGCCCGACAGCGTGGTGTTCACCTTTGCCCACGTCGACGCCGCAGAACACGGCGTAGCCCGGCTGTCACGTCCTGGTTCCTTCGGTCAGCACGAGCAGTCACTGATCGGGCATCGGCGGCCGGCACCCCCGTTACGAAGAGACCCGAAATGCGGCCCTGTCCCTATCAGCGGTCCATCCGATGCAACCGGCACCCGGCGACACCACCCCCCGGATCACTCGAAAGATAGTAGGGGCAAGAAGTCATAGCGGGTCCGGCGACCGCGGCCGTGGATCGGACCCATGAGAAAGGTCGCGAAGGCAAGCCGGAACCGCTGTCGGGTGTGGCCTGACCGATCTCCTGCCCGCTCCGGCTGCGTGCGCCGCAGATCCGTACACCAAGGTCGTCAGATCAGCTCTTGCGGAAGTGTTAACGACGGGACGAGTGTTGCCAAGTCCAGTTCGATGTGTTTGCCGTGAACACGAACGAATTCCGCGAGGTGAAACCGGTTGCAGGTCCGAAGCGTTGATCGAACCGGGTCCTGGTGTGAGGAGACGATCGAGCAAGTGCCCACGCGATCGTCGACGTAGATCTCTGGAGGAACCGGACCGGCAGCGCACCGACGACGAAAAGCTGCGCATGCCGTCCGCTTTCATCGAGCGCCAAGTGAACCAGATCGGAGGCGATACCGCGTTCGCGCATGGCGTCGGCGCCCTTCCGCTGCGCGACTTCGAACTCGGCAATCCGACGATTCGTTTCCAGATCGAACGGCCGCGACCGATCATTTCCCGCTCCGAGAGAGGGCCGTTGAACGACAACCTCGCCTTCTTCCAAGATGGCGGGTAGCACGCGCGCGATGACGGCCGCGTGAATGACGTCGTTGAGGCGCCCGACATGTGCGCGCACAGCCAGTGCTGCGTCGAGAAGGTCGTCGCTGAATCCGTACTCGATCGTCACCGCACGACTCGATGCAGATCCCGCATGATGGAAGGCAGCCTCCGCGTCAGCGAGGTGCGCTGTCAGGTCGTGGTCGGCGAGAAACCGTGACAGCGTTCCGGACGACTCGGCCAATCCATTGCTGCCACTGGACCCGTCGGAGGACGCCGCTCGGACAGTTTCGGTCCGTGGCGGCGTGTAGACGCTGGTCGCAATGCGGCGAGGGCTCGATGCGAGGTGTACGACGAGCGCGGCAACCCGGTGATCTCTTGATACACCTGCTTGGGGCATAGCGTTTGTCGCCCACGACCACCCAATGCTCGCGGATCGGCTCAGGTTCGTCCTTGCCGACCATCTCGAACATCAAAGACCCGATTACATCATCCATGGCCCGAGAGGTTTCCCTACCACTGGCGGGCACAGCAACCCATCGCCATCGAATGCCATCACCTGACAGATGATCAGCGGCACTATCGATGTTCGCGAGAGAACCCGCGAAAAGCGGTATGTGCGGATGTTCACTCGGTCCGGCAGATGATCTTGAAGTCGCCAATCGGATCGGCATGACCGACCGGGCCGCAAGAACGAGCAGCCCTCGCGCCGGGCCGCGCGCGAATCTGCACCGCGTGCCACGCGCCACGACTCAACGTATGACCGCTCCGGACTTGACCTCGGCTCGTCGCAGGGGTCGCCTCGACCGCGGCCTTGCAATGCCGCGAACCAAATCCGTGGCTGAGCAGCTGCGTCGCCCAGTAATATCCGCAGCCTACTGACGGAAGGTCCAGGGTGAGTCTGGTGAAACGCAAAGGTGTTCCCGATGGCATCTAGTTTCGACCTCGCCGCTTTGGCCACTACGGCGCGGCGGAACGGATTTGCAGTCGCGACAGCTCGCCCATTCCAGATCGAACTCCTGCGTACACCGCCGAACTGGAGGAAAGTTCCGACACGCAAGGGCGATTCCGCAGTGTCAACACTGCGTCCGACTTCCGCCCAAGCCGCGAAGCCACGATCACTCAGCGCGACCACCGGTTTGGACGCTCAGCCGCTGCATACCGACGGTGCTCACCTCCGGGTGCCTCCCGACATCGTGCTTCTCTACGCAGAACAATCATCGACGACACCCACGATGCTCCTGCGTAATCCCCTGCAAGATTCCCCGAGACGCGACGGCACGGCTGGGGTGTTCCTGGTGAACGGCGGCGACGATCGGTTCCTCGCCACCGCATACGACTACGGGCACGGCCTCCGTTTCGACCCGGGCTGCATGACCCCTCAAGACCAGCGAGCACGCGAGATCACGCAGGTCATCGCCGCCGCCGAGGCGCGCGCCGAGGCGCACATCTGGTCCGAGCCGAACACCGTGCTGGTCATCGACAACACCAGAGTGCTCCATGGACGAGCAGCAGTGGCCACTGGCGATGAGGACCGTGCACTGATCCGGATCGCGTTCAACACCAAGGGAGCCTCGTGAGCGACACCTACAACGCTGAGGCGCTGTGGCTCAAAGCAAAACTTTTCCTCAACCATGCCATGGATGACGACGGAGTGCGGACCTTCGACGAGCAGGCCCTCTGGGCTGCGCTCGCGCTCGAACTGCTCGCGAAAGCAGCGCTGTCGCGGCACTCCGGTGCTCATCGCCGCACCCAACGAGGACGGCGGGAACCTGCTCGCCGCCGTCGGCCTCACCAAGGCCGACCGATTCGTGTCAGTACCGGCAAAGACCTTGATCTCACGATGCAGCAAGGCGTTCCCGCCATTCAGCGAACGGGAGTCGTCGTTGATTATCCAGGCGCGAAACGAGTACCTGCACGGAGGTGCCGCCGTGTACACGAAGCTGCCCGCCAGCGCCTGGTGGCCGAAGTACTGGTCACAGGTAGCGATCCTGGTCCTGGTCCAAGACCGCACCATCGAAGATCTGGTCGGCGCCGACCGCGTGGAGATCGTCGAGACATACCTTGCCACGAACAAGCAGAACATCGAGCACCGTGCACAGACCTTGATCGGACGCGCCCAGCAACGATATGCCCAAATACGTTCCGGCAACGTATCTGTGAAGGACGCAGCCGAGTGGGCCCGTTTTCCGGATCGCACCGCAGGGCTTGAGTATCGCGATGCCGCCGGATGCCCATCATGCGGTGAGGAAGGGACCGTCGAAGGTGACTACATCATCGAACGAGACCGGAACTACGAACGGATCTCCGAAGACGACTACGACGTCTGGGACAAACTCACCGTGAGCGCCGAGTACTTCAGCTGCCCATATTGCCAACTCGTACTCGACGGCGCCGAGCTCGTTGCCGCAGCCGGCCTCGAAGAGACCTTCTGCATAAAAGATGACGATCCCGACACTCACCTCGAACTGGAGTATGGCAACGACTGAGCCCAACAGCCTCCCCACCGCCAAGCCGACTGACACCAAGTCCTATTCATGGGCTGACGAACACTACCGGCCCAGCTCAGCTGGCTTAACAAGTGCGGCGGCGGCCTGCGCGGTGAGGTCACCGACCGGGCCGCGTCGCGGCGTGACGGTCGCGGTCACCGGCCGATGAGCGGGCGCCACAGGGTGCCATCACGATGCTGCACGCGGATCCCGGTGCCGGCCAGGTCGGACAGGGCGGCGCTTACCGGCTCGACGATCTCCTCGCCGGGTTCGTCGAGATCGTCGTGCGAGGTCAGGTCCTTCCACAGCGGCTGGCAGCTGGCACAGCGCGCGTGGGTAAGCCTTGGCGGGCGACTCACCGCAGGCCTTTTGTGGGATTCTGAGTTCGATCTTGTTGATACGCTCGGCCGCACTCAGCGTTCCGCCGCCGACTGCACGTGCTGGCTGGACAGGCAGTCCTGCAGTTGCACCGGCCGACGCATCGGCCGGACCCGCTGGATTCAGTGACATTTTCGTGCGGCTTGATCACTGACACTTTCGTGCCGCCTTGCAGCGGGGCAGTCGCCACACCGCTGCATACCGGCGTGCACAGCATAACCCCTGGTCGGCAAACCCGTGGAACGAAGTCGAACAGGACTGCAGGTCTGCGGTGGCGTGTTCGTGGCGGGGATTCGCCGGGCTGCAAATAACATGCTCGAATGCGCACCGCGCTCGGTAGAGATGTCGGCACCGACCTGCCAGCCACGGCGTGAACGCGAGCACCGCGCGGTCCAGGCGCCGACCGCGGCTCGCGGGTCACCGCCTGCGTGCGTTGCAGCCTCGCCGCAGGCGAACGTGGTCAGCGGTGAAGCGAGTTGTGATGTCCGCCGTGTTCTGGCAGGCGGTGATCGGGCTCGCCACCGCGGGCCGCGATCACGGCGGTGGTCATCTCATCGCGCACCCTGGCCGCGAGCAACGAGCAGTTCGAGGCGCAGCAGCAGCGGCGGCGGCGGCAGCAGCAGGCTAGCGAACGGTTCTCCCGAGCGATCGACCCAACTCAGCTCCGACAAACTGGAGAACCGCGTCGGCGCCATGTATTCAACTCGAACAACTCGGCCTTGATCCCTCAACGCATCAACCCACGGTGCTTGAGGTGATCACGGCCTACGTTCGCGTTCACGTACCGAACGGCGCGGGGGCGTGCTCCGTACGGCCGGTGGATCCGAGATCCGCGGTCGGTCCTCGCTTTCACAGCGATGAGCCGACTGCGATGCCTTCCAGCTTTCAGTGCGGGCAGTTTGGTGCCGAGAGACATCGACACCGCCGTCGCGGTGTTGAGCGGGCCACTGGCTGGGGACCTGGCTAGCAGGGTCGGAAAGCACCAGTTGTTGGACCTTTCTGGTATCTGCCTTACGTGGTTGTACCGTCCTGGGGGTGATCTCGCGGGCGTGTCGTTTCTCTTTGCCGACCTGACGGCGGCCATGTTCGCCGGAGTGGACCTGACCCATGCAGGGTTTGATACGGCGGACTTGACGGACGCTGTCTTCCTCAGCTCGAATCTCGACAGGGCGACCCTTAAATATGTGGACGCTGATCACGCCGATTTCTCGTATGCCCGCCTCACCGGCGCCGACCTGACCGGCGCAGACCTGACTCAGGCGAGGCTGACCGGCGCAGACCTTGCCAAGGCCAACTTGACCGGTGCAATCCTCACCGGCGCAGACTTGACCGGCGCCAACTTGGCCGACGTGATCTATGACGAGCCGACCATATGGCCGACGGGGGTTCGAACCGCCCCGGCGATAGTTGTCGAAACGCCCGCGCTGCGATTCGGTCCAGCGCGCCGCCACCGGCCGCAGGGCCAGCCGGCCCGCCGGGTCTGCACGTGCGTGGGACTTGAGAGACCCGGCGCTAAGCGAATTGACTGCAGTGGTGTGTTCGTTCCGATAGCGGGCGGGCAGCAGGACGCCTGCGGTTATCCCCGTCGGCTACGCGTGGTCAAGGCTCAGCGGCATCGCCTCCGACGCCACCACTCTGCTCGTGCACCCCGGGCGGCCGATACGGTGTCTTGATCACGAAGCGGTATGTCGGACTGCGTGCGGTATGACCGAGCCTGGATGATGTCGTAGTGACCGAAGTACTGATCGCCGATGATTCGCTACGCACCTTGTTCATCGAAATGCTTTGGAAAGACACAGTTCTCGCCAGCGGAACAGGGTTCTACTACGACTGCGGTGATCGCCACTTCCTGATCACGGCGTGGCACAACTTGTCCGGGCGACATTCCCAAACCGGCGAGTACCTCTGCAGCCATTCTGTCGAGCCCACAGTTGTTCGCGTGCACAACCGTCATCTCGATGAGACCCTAGTGCAGGTGCGTGACCTGCCGGTCGTCGACGACGAGGGACGGCCACTTTGGTTGGAGCATCCACGCTTGGGACTCGATGTTGCCGCTCTGCCCTATGACTTCGATGAGGTCGCCCTCTACACACCGTGGAAGATGGAAGATCCTGCCCTGTATCGGAACCGGTTGTGGGTAACGGAAGAGGTCGCCATCGTGGGCTATCCCTACGGTCTGAAAGGCGGCGCCGATCTACCGCTCTGGGTCCGGGGAACCATCGCTTCCGATCCACACATCCCCTACCGTGGCATGCCGCTGTTCCTGGTCGACAGTCGGACGCGGAAAGGGCAATCCGGCTCTCCAGTGCTGCTGTTCTACCGCCCTGGCACTCAAGTCCCCGAACACGCACCCGACGGGTGGGGCTATCGCTTTCACCGCACGCCGGTTTCGCGGCTGGTCGGGGTGTATTCGGGCCGAGTCAGCGGCGAGTCCGACCTCGGATATGTCTGGACCATCGAGGCTGTGAACGAGCTCTGCCGCGAGGGTGTGTGCGGAACATACGATCCGCCGTTGGCTTCAATGCTGAGCTGACCTCTCAGTCCAGATCTCAGTGATGGCGGTCGCGGCGGGTGGACAGTTCAGGTGTCGTCCTTGCTCAGCCAGTGGACGGGTGGCTCGACGCGGCGAGCAGCTACACCGATTCCCATGGAGTCGAGGGTGTCGCGCCAGTGCGCTCGCCAGGCGGCGCGAACCCCGTCGTCGGACAATTCGATGTCGACTTTCACCGTGCGTTTCTCATCCCTGAACGGCCAGGGGGAAGGGTCGCCGGTGGCCAGGCAGATGCGCGCCAAGATCGCACGGCGCACGATGTCTCGCAGGCGGTCGACGGCGTAGCCGATCCGGTCGAGGTCGTCGTCCTTTCCGGTCGAGGCCGGCACGGTGGAGATGGCGTTGAGCGTCCTGCGGAATTCCTTCATCGTCATTTCGCCGCCGTGCACGATGACCGAGCGCAGGTTGTAGAGCTGCTTGAGGTCTTCGAACAGCGTCTGCGCGAGATCGTCGTTGCTGGCGAGCAGGGCGGCGACCCGCGAGCACAGGCGCAGTGTCAGCCCTTCGCCTTCCTTGGCGCCGATCATCACCCCCTCCAGGGCGGTGGCGAGTTGGACTAGCTGCTCGGTGTAGCGCGCGGTGTGGTCGAGTTCGGTGAAGTTCCGCAACGCCTGGCGGAACGAGCTCCAGAATTCGTCGCCGCTGGTCTTATCGAAGGCGGAGTCGACCAGCCTGCTGAGTGCTTCCAGCATCGGCCCCTCCGTTCCTGTCAGTCGTGCGGTCCGGCGCACGGTGGAGACCTCGTCGTCGCGCATCAGGCGCTCGTTGAGCCGCGCGGGCCGGCCCGAGATCCTGCTGCTCGCTCCGCTCACCTGAAAAGCAGCTTGCGCATTCGCGCATGTCAGGAGAGCGACGGTGAGCTCGAAGCGGTCCAGGACCTTTCTCAGGCCGTAGTCGGGGTGGTAGTCCACCCCCGAGACCGTGGTCCGGGCGATCAGCAGCGAGTACGGCGGCCGGTAGGGCGGGCGCGGGCGGATCCGTTTCCATGCGTGCTCGGCATCCGGGATCTCACGCCTGATTCGGCGCACCAGCCCTGCCTCATCGTCGGTGAGGATGGTGATGCCGTTGATCTCGATCTCCGAGTCCGGTTCGGCGACGAGGTGAGAGATGTGACGGGCAACGACGAGGTCGTAGGGTTGGTCGTTGACGACTTCTCGAAGCCGCTCAACGGCAACGGCCACTTCGACCCCGCCGGGATCGTAATCTTCGGCCCTGGCGCAGCGTTCGACACAGTACTCGAGGAAACTGGACAACAGCAGCGAGACCGTGTACTCCCGCCCGGCATCGTCAGTGGCGGGAGGCAGCCCGGCAGGGGCGGCATCGATCACGGCCGCGACGAGTTCGGCGTAGGCAGGAAGCTTCTGGATCGCGGTCCAGTTGAAATCGACGTGAGCCTGTAGGTGCTGGTGGAAGTTCGATGTCGGGATGGCGTTCTCCGCCCGTAGTGCCGCGAACGCGGCCGCGACGAACTTCCGCGCGGTGGCTTCCAACTCGCTCAACAGACTCCTCGTCGGTGTCGTGGGCAGGTGACGCGCTGAACCTCGGCAAGCGAGGAGACATCCCCTATCACAGCAGTGTCGCGCCCCAGCGGCTGACTTGCAAAACCGCAGTTCGCCGAATCCGTGACTCGGATCAGAACACAGGCACCCTATGCATCAGGATCCGACGATCCGATGGACACGACGCGCTCGGACCCGCCACCGTCCCCAGCACTGTGGCCCCGTGCGCGGCGTTGTGGTCGACTCGGAATCCACATGACCTGCGAGGTGCCTACGGCGCACTGACATCGAAGTGGGAATCAACCAGTAGTCTGAGCTGCAACGAGAAGATGGGCGGGCAAGAGTCTCCCGCACAGTCCGCAGGAGCTCTCGTCCCCGCCATCGAGCAGAAAGCTCCGCAGTAGGGCCTGCTCGACTCTCCGGCTCGCCGCAACGGCGGCGTCGCTGGCTGCCGGGAGCAGTGTGGTGTTCGTAGTCTCGACGCTCTCTGGAACGAAGAGCCCGGCCTCGTCAACGGTATCTGGCGTGCTCGTCGGCGCCGCCGGGCTTCCGAAGAACTCCGCGCCCATATCGGATCCAAACCCAAGGTGCAGATCCTTGCGTCACCGCTGGTTCTGGGCATCGCCGACTCGTTCAATGGTCGCGACGCCGACCTGACGAGGAAAGCGGTCTACGAGGTGTTCGACATCAAGCGCTCCCGCCAGTACGTCGCTGGACCTTTCGGAGAGCGGTCCCGGTGAACGGATCCGATCTCACCAGCGAGGTGCGTGTCCGTGGGCGTCGGCACCTTCTCGGCGTTTGTGCTGCGCTGGTGAGGATGCATCTTGGCGAGAGCCGTATTGGCGTCGGCGAGACCTGCGTAACCATCACCGCGGCACGCAGACTCGCACATAGATCTGCGGTAGGCAGGGGTAGAGAGCGGGAGACTCCAACTATGCGACGAGTGGACGTGGACAACATGGTGGCGCTGAACGAGATCCAAGCCGCGCCCACCGGGGGAATCTTCGGTGACCAGGACTTGGCGGACCGGCGGCACGAGGCGGGCTGCCGGGAAGTCGCTCGCGTCGTCGACGGGGTGCGGCGGTGAGCACCCCACCCGATCTGGATAGCCTACTGGCGCAGTGGGTCCGCGACCGACGCGGACCTATGCTCGCGCATGTCGATGGGGCGCGGGCGGCGGTCGCGTCGGCAGCGAGACTGCCCGGCGCCCCGGGCGGGCCGGTCGCGGTCTGCACCGACCGGTGGCTGGACGCGCTACCGGCACATACGCCCGAGGCACCGGCCCCCTACGCGGTGTCGCGCGACGGCGACCGGCGTCTCGTGCACGTCACGGCCCTGACCGGCGAGTGGACCTATGTCGTCGACCCGGACCATGTCATCGATCCGGGATTCCTGCGGCAGGCAGACCTCTGCGGCTGGACGCTGCGGCGGCTGGACTGGGCCGTGCGAGGATGAGCGCGAGCAAGGCTGCGGTGGGGTGGGTAGAGCTGAATTCCTGTCAGCCGCTGTATCTGTCTGCGATCTACGACTTCGACCGGGCCGTTGAGACTGAGGTCGGCGCGCTCGGCTACGTTCTCGATGCAGCAATCCGACCATCCGTGACGCTTGTCAACCCGACCCGACCCGACCCGAGCCGAGCCGGGCCGGGCCGACGCGGCGAGCAGCGGGCATGGTGCGGGCGCGATAGCCGACGTGCCGCCGCGTCGACGCGGCGGCTGCACGTTTCGTTCCTGCACCGTAATCACTCTCTACTCTTCGGTTTAGATAGGGCTCAATTTTCTCCGATCACCCACTACAAACGCTATGATGCAACGCGTGTCCACGACGGTGAGTTCCGAAGGAGGGCGGCCGGAACTGTGGAAGCCACCTTTACGCCGGTGGGGCGCTCGTAGATGACGATCGAGTCTGCTTCGATCAGCCAGCGGCCACCGGCGATCGGTGCATCGGAGGACTCCACGTAGATCTCGACATCGGCGCGCGGGTGGGTGGCGTCGGACGTCGTTTGTGCGGCTTCGCCGACGGTCCCGGTCGACGATCGCGGGCCCTGTACGGACGGATCAGGCCATCGGCGGTGCTCGTGGTCGCCGGTCCTGCGCGCGGCGCGCACGCCGCGCGCGGATCTGCCCAGTGCGGTGAGCGCAACCGTGGCGGCATGGGGGTTGGTGCCACGGGGCGGGTCTTCGGCCCTGCGTGCGTTGCCCTTTCGGCGCGTCCTGGCCGCAGGGGCTGGGCAGGTGTTCTGGTGTTTTGCTGTATCGGCTCGGTGGGGTGCGATTGCTGCGCCGGTCGGCCGCGGCCGCTGGGGCGCAGAGCGGAGTCGACCGTGAGAACGGCTGGGTGCGGTGTGCTGGTTGAGCCATTGCTTCCAGGCGGCGCGGTCTTGGTGGTGGCGGGTGAGGTGTTCGATGCGCCGGTGGTGGAGGCCGTGGGCGTGCGCGACGTCGTCGAGGCTGGTCGTTCCAGGTTGCAGGCGCCCGTGGGTATGGGTGAGCAGTCCTGCGGTGGTGAGGGCGGCCAAGGCGTTGTATCCGGCGCTGGAGCTGATGCAGGTCGCGGCGAACACATCGGTTGGAATGGTGAGCCCATCGCGGGTGACGAGTTCATACAGTCCTCGGCAGTGCAGACCGAGGACCGACCATGCGGGATGGACGGGTTCCACCCTTGTGCGCCGGGTTTGGGCTTCTGCGGGGCGAATCGGGCGGACGCCGTGGTGTGGTGTGACCAAGGCGTAGCGGTCGGCGAGCAGTCCTTGGCCTGGGCGGATGCGGAAGATCGGTGCGCCGGGTAATTCGCGTAGTTCCCGTAGGACACCCCACACGGTGGATTCGGGCAGGTCGCCCGCGGCCAGGGACAGGGACCGGCCACCGAACTCCACGACGGGCACACCTCGCGCGAGCTGCCCTCCGACCGCGGAGGCCCACGCCAAAGCTTGCAATACCGCCAGCACGGTCCATCGCCGCGGGGACCGGGGCCACTGCGCGTGCACCCACGACGCCGCCGCCGCCAGCCACCGCTTCTGCAGGTGCGCCGCCAATCCCAGCCCAGGCCCCCCTGGTAGCCCCCCTGTGTCTTTTGTCTTGTGCGCCGCGGGCAGGAATTCGGGGACGGTCTGTTCGGCCCACCGGCAGGCGGAGATCCAGTCGCGGTACATCGCGGCCTGGGCGCCGCGGCCGTAGCGGCGGTAGGCGTCAGCGAACCCGCGCCAGCCACCCCCGGCAGCGGGTAGTTCCGCGCGCACGTCGAGGTAGGAGTAGCCGCGCACGACCGCGGCGGCGAGCACGGATTGGCGTGCCGCGGAGCGATCCAGCCGACCCGCGCGCGTCGTCCAGCGGCCATCAGTGGGCGCAGCGCCGTCGCGCGCGAAGGCCTCGACGGTGGCGGAAAGCGGGCTGCGGCGGCGGTATTTCGCGCGCAACCGCGCACGCTCGCCTTCACCCTCCCACAGCTGCATGTCGCGCGCGGTTCGGCCGTCTGCGCACAATGCGCGCGGTGTCGCGCACGCCGCGCGCGCGGTGTACGCGTCGTGCTCGGTTCCGGCCAGTAGGTGGTGCAGTCGGGCGACGAAGCCGGGCGCGGAGCGGATGGTAAGGGTTTCGGCGGCGTTGTCGAGGCTGCCGTCGAGGCGGCGGTATCCGCCTTGTTTGCAACGCGATCCGGGTGGAGTGATGCAGCCGGTGGCGGGGTTGAGCATCGGTGTGATGTCCAGGCTGGGCAGCCGCGCGGCCAGTGCGCGCACAAGGGATTCGGCTTGGGCGAGGTCGAGGGTGTCACCGAGGGGCAGCGGGATGAGGATGTGGCGGCCGCCGCTGGTGGAGTGGTCGGTGATCGCGCGACCGCCAGCTTCGCGAATCCATCCCAGGCAGCGCTCGACATCACGGTCGACCGCAGCGGTGCTGTCGCGGGTGCTGTCGAAATCCAACGCCAGCAGTCGGGTTCGGCCGTCGCGATAGATCGGCACCGCGGCGGGTTGGTCGGGCAGTTTCCGGGTCAGTGTTCGCGCACGATCGTTGTAGCCGTCCAGGCTCGGGTTCCACAGGCGCATCGAGCGGCGCGCAGCCAGTAATGGTGCGAGCCGAGCGAACGCTTCGTGCGCGGCAACGCCCTCATCGACAGCCGTCGGCGCGGAGGTGATTTCGTTTCTTCGGGGTAGCTGCGCGGGTGGCCGGTAGGGGATGGTCCCTGTGCCGTTGGCGGCGTTTGATGCCGCGACGGGGCGTGCGCTACCCTCGGAGGTGCCTTTCATGAGCAACCTTCGGGTTGTGGTTCAGAAGTGCCCTCAGTTGCAGCTGGGGGCCTTCGTCATATCTGGAGTTGTAGTGAGCTGAGGCTCACGAGCGCGCGGGGTGCGCGGCTTAGCGTGCGGCTAACCCGCGCACTCCGGTCGTCGTTTCAGGCGGAGGTGACCGCGGGCCCCACCCCCTGCCTGGATCCGATTCGGAAGCCCATCGACTCGGCGCGCCCCACGATGCGATCGACCGTCGAACGGGTCCACTTGACGCCCGTGACCTGACTCAGCTCGGTGGCGATCGCGTTGGCGTTCACCCCCCGCTCAGCAAGCCGCAGGAGCTCCTCGATCTCCGCTTCTGGCTTCTGAGTCAACCTGCCACGCACCAGCTCTTGGGCGATGCGACGGCATTGATCAGGCTCTGACACATCGATCAGCACCCGCTGCGGCATCTCCACCTGTTGCTGCGGCAGCGGCTGGTGTTGATGCGGCGGTTCGCCTGAACCTGCGGACGGTTCGGTGGTCGGCGCCACGAGGCCGGTCGCATGTGCAGGCGGTGCGGTGGTCTGTGCCATGACCGGGGCGGGGTGGTTGTCCACATGCAGCGGACGAATGGTCTGATCGGCGCCATGACCGCCGTCGACCGCACGATCTGTCGTGTCGGACGTATCGTCGGGGGTGCCGGTTGGGCTGACCATGTTGATGAGCCGTGCGTAGCGTGCAGCCAGCCAGGCGTGCAACCACATCAGGACAACCACCATCACTGGCGCGACCGCATACTCGGCGGCGCGGCCGAGGTCTCCTGCCGCGAGATGAGGCCCACTGTTGAGACCGACCGTTGCGGTCAACAGGCAGGCCTCGAACAGCAGGATCTTGCGGCGTTCGACCGTGACTCCCAGCCGCGCGGCGGTGGCTGCCTGTGCCATCACTTCCAGGATCGGCACCGAGATCATCGCCTCGATGCCGAACGACAGCAGCCACAACAGCCACCACGATGCGCCTATCAGTCCGCCCTCGGGCGCGAGGTTGCGTCCTACGTTCACCGCCGACCACACCAGACCGATCACGATGACCGCCCGCAGCCGCAACGACGACCAGGTCGCGCGACGGTGCAGCATGCCCTCCAACGCATCCGGGCTGGTGGCACGACGGCGCTCGGCTCGTGCACGCGCATGCCACCGCAGCTCCCGCTGCTCGCTGGCCCGGATCCGCTCCGTGGTGCGCCGCGAGCGATTCTTTGATGCGCGCTCTCGGCGAATCTCGCTCTGACGGTCGCGCCGGTGCCGCGCCCGAGTCCATCGATGCAGTCTTTGCTCGGCCGCCAGTTCACCTTCGTCGATCGCGTCGTACAGCGCCGGATCTTGCAGAGAAGGCAGACACGCCTTCGCCGCCGCGAGGCGGCGCGCAAGCTCATCCGGATCCAAAGCATCAGCGCGCCAGTCGCGCGGGCGCAGCAGCCATGAACCGCGCCGGCTCATCCACGTCGGCACGGCCGCTGATCTGAGAGTCGGATCCGTTCGATTCCCAATGAGATTCATCTCGGTAAGTCCTCCGTAGACGCGGGTAGGAGATTCGGGACCAGCGGGTGCGGCTCTCTGGTCAACATCGACAGGGCATAGGCCACCTCTTCGCGGGTCGCACGGGTGTAGATCGAGGTGGCACCATTGCTGTCGTTGTCGGCGTGTCCGGCATATGCCTTGGCGACAGCGTGTCCGAAATTGCGTTCAACCCATGTCAATGTCGTATGACGCAGCCAGTGACACGTGATTCCTTGCTGTTTGACCCATGGCAGCTGCTTCCCGATCCGTCGCCACATGATGTCGAACGTCATTGTGGTGATCGGATTACCGTTCTTGTAGCGGAACAGCCTTTCATCAGCTTCCAAGGGGATCGGCTTACCGTTATGTGCAGGCCGCTTCTTGTCACTTCGCAAATGGGCGCGGGACTCGTGATGGCTTACCAACGCCCGCATAAGAGTTGGTGACACAGGCTGCCAGCGCTGGGTGTTACCTTTCTCACGCAGCAGAACCAGGCACTGTTCAGAATCCAAATCTTGCCGCCGCAAGGCCAAGATGCCGCCCCGTCGACACGCGGTTTCTGTGCACATTCGTAAAATAAGTGTCGCAAGTTCAGGGTCTTTGCCGTTCGTTGCGACACGGTTGATTTCCGCAAGACGGTCAGTCGGAATCGCTCCACGACTCGACGAGCGCCTCTTGGGCTTGACCAATCTCGTTACAGGATTGTCTGTGGGGCGGATCAGGTTGTCATCGACCGCATGACGGTAAAGGCAGCGGAGGGCGCTTATCGTCATGTTCGCCAGGGCGTACCCACCGCGGTCTGTGCGACGGACATAACGCTGAGCCTGGAACCCCACGATGAGCTGTTTGAATTCGGTGATGGTCGGCTCATCGAGCCGGCGATCAGGCCACACCTCGACGAGCTTCTTCCAGTAGGTCATGTAGCAGACGCGCGTGCGGCCTGGTGGCATAGCCGAATAGACGACCGGTACGTACTCGGCAAAGGTCGGTATCGTGCGCGTCGACCGGGCAGCGATAAGGTCTTCGAGGCTTACACCCAGCCGCTCGAGGAGCAATTGGGCGGTCTGCACGTCGGTGCTCGGCGGTGAGTGCGTCATCGGTCGCCCCCCGAGGGAGGTGTTGGTCGCCGCTGCCGTGTGATCATCACATCGACAGCGTGAGAGCCGAAAAGAAGAAGGAACCCTTGAGCGGGGTCTGCCGCGAGGAGGATTCGCTCGGACGTCTGTATCCCAGACTTGCGTCGGAATCGCGCTGGCAGCCTGAGGTCACCAGCGGCAGTGATCCACAGTTCGGGACTCCCGAATCGACCGACGACAACGACGTTGTCCTCCAGCGTGTACCCCAGCTGCACGCCGGGACGCCAACCGAGAGCAGGAAGTAGTGCCTTCTCGATAACCCTGCCTTTCGCGTCTACCCGGCGAACACTGCAAAGCCACTGCGGCTCATGCCGAGACGGACGCCGATACAGCGTCGTCAGCGGCCGATCACTGCGAGGGCCGCTGAGTGCAGGGGCTGCGGCAAGAGGCCGACTTCCGCCAGGCAAGATCGGCGGCAAGAGGTGGCTCACTCCGACCACCCCCAACCAGTGGGCCGTGGTCTGAATGAGAACAGCCCTGGGTTCGGGATGTCAGATCTGTTGTAGAGCGCCTGCCAGGTTGCGAGTTCGCTACGGAAAGGTGTCCAAATCCAGCTTAGAACGTCATTCACCGACCCGGGTCAGTGTAGAACCAGCGAAATCGTTCCCCGGCGCAGCGGGCCGTCACGTGTCGCATCGACGACTCCGGGCGGCGATGCCGCGAAGCGGGCGGCCGAGGCAGTTCGGACTCGCCCTGCGCGGCGGCGGTTATTTCGGCGGGAACCGCAAAGCGCCGTCGAGCCGGATGACTTCGCCGTTGAGATAGTCGTTCTCGATGATGGCCGTCGCCAGCTTGGCGTACTCCTCCGAACGGCCCATACGCTTGGGGAACGGCACCTGCGGCCCCCAGTACGCCTCCAATTGGTCGGTGGCCTTGCCGTAGGCGGGCGTGTTCACGGTGCCAGGGGCGATGGTCACCACGCGGATGCCCACCGGCGAGAGGTCGCGAGCGGCCACCAGGGTCATCCCGACCACGCCGCCCTTGGCCGCGGCGTAGGGAAGCTGACCGACCTGCCCCTCGAACGCGGCGATCGAGGCGGTGTTCACGATGACGCCGCGCCCGCCCTCCTCCTGCGGGTCGTTCTTCGCGATCGCGGCCGCGGTGAGACGCAGCACGTTGAACACGGCGGTCAGATAGAACTCGATGGTGGTGCGGAAACCGTCGAGGGGCAGCGGCGCGCCGTCCTTGCCGATCAGGCGGCCGCCTTTCGCGGGACCGCCGTGGGTGTCCACCGAGATGCGCAGCGGCCCGAGCGATTGCGCCTCCGCGATGGCGGCGAGCACGGAGTCCTCGTCGGTGGCGTCGGTGTGCACGTAGCGGATTCCGAGCTCGTTCTCGAGCTGTTTGCCCTTGTCGTCGGCGACGTCGGCGACCACGACCTTCGCCCCCGCGGCGTGCAGGCGCCGCACGGTCGCCTCGCCCAGCCCTCCGGTCCCGCCGACGACGAGCGCGGAGCTTCCACTGATCTGCATGTCGTAATCCTATCTTGCAAGTCGTACTCTCGTATTGAGAAAATAATATTCTCATGACTGTCGGCACGAGCACCGAAGAGTCGCCGCGCCGCAATCGCGTCGCCCGGAATGGAGGCACCCAATGCCCGAAGCCGTCATCGTGTCCGCGCTGCGGACGCCCATCGGTACCGCACGGAAGGGAACGCTGCGCGACACCAACGCGTTCGATCTGGCTCACCACGTGGTCGGCGCGATCGCCGAGGGGCTCGACCCGGCCCGGATCGATGACGTCGTCCTGGGTGAGGGCCGTTACGGCGGCGGCGTGCTGGCCCGGCACGCGGCCGTGACCACGGGGCTGACCAGGGTTCCGGGCCTGGCCCAGAACCGGCATTGCGCGGCGGGAATGTCCGCGGTGCAGACCGCGGCGGCCGGGATTCGCTCCGGCATGGACGAGCTCGTGATCGCGGGCGGGGTGAATTCCGAGTCCACCGCTCCCAAAGCGCGGTTCAGGGTCGGCGCGGACGAGTGGATCGATCCGTGGGTATCGCCGAGTCACCCGGACCGCCCGGACGCCCCCGCGCTGGACATGTCCATCACCGTGGGCTGGAACGCGGCGGTGAAGGCGGGCATCTCCCGTGCCGAGATGGACGCCTGGGCCCTGCGCTCGCACCGCAACGCGATCGCCGCCATCGACGAGGGCCGGTTCAAAGAGGAGATCGTGCCCATCGAGACCCCGCACGGCCTGTTCGACACCGACGAGCATCCCCGGCGCGACACCAGCCCGGAGAAACTGGCCTCGCTCAAAGTGCTGCATCCGGAGATCGAGGGCTTCTCGATCACCGCGGGCAACGCGTCCGGCGCGAACGACGGCGCCGCCGCGCTGGGCATCGCCAGCGACCGGCTGGGCCTGCCCGCACTGGGCTACATCCGCGCCTGGTCGTCGGTGGGCGTCGATCCCGCCGATACCGGCCTCGCTCCGATCGAGGCGATCACCAAAGCGGTGTACCGGGCGGGGATCTCGCTGTCGGCGGTCGCGCTGATCGAGATCAACGAGGCCTTCGCCTCGGTCCCGATCGCGGCGATCCGCGCACTCGACCTGGATCCGGACAAGGTGAATGTCAGTGGGAGCGGCTGCTCGCTCGGGCACCCGGTGGCCGCGTCGGGAGCGCGCATGATCGTCACGCTGGTCCACGAATTGCGCCGTCGCGGGGGCGGTTTGGGCATCGCGGCGATGTGCGCGGGCGGTGGCATGGGCGCGGCCACGGTCATCGAGGTGCCCGCTCCGTGACCGCATCGCACAGCGGCGCGGCGGGATGGGCGTGAGCCTGGCATCGGCGACCGTCGCCGAGTTGCTTGCCCTGGCGCGCGCCGGGTCGGCGCGGGCGACGGGCCGGTTGCTGAGCCTGGTCGAAGGGGACCGCCGCGAGGAGGTGCAAGCCGCGCTTCAGCCGCGCGCGGTCCGGGTGATCGGCGTGACCGGCCCGCCAGGAGCGGGCAAGTCGACGACGATCGCCGCGCTGGCCGGCGTCTACCGCGCGCGGGGGCTGCGGGTCGCGGTCCTTGCGGTCGACCCGTCCTCGCCGTACAGCGGGGGAGCGCTGCTGGGGGACCGGATCCGCATGGCGCAGCACATCGACGACCCCGGTGTGGTGATCCGGTCGCTGGCCACGCGCGGACACCTGGGCGGGCTGGCCGCCGCGGTTCCGGCCGCCATCCGGCTGCTCGCCGCGCTGCGTTACGACGTCGTGCTGCTGGAGACGGTGGGGGTGGGGCAGTCGGAGATCGAGATCGCCGCGGTCGCGGATCCCACGCTGGTGATCCTGAATCCCGGTGCGGGCGACGCTGTCCAAGCCGCGAAGGCGGGCCTGCTGGAGGTGGCCGACCTGCTGGTGGTGAACAAGGCGGACCGCGAGGGCGCCGAACAGACCGTGCGTGATCTGCGGGCCGAATCCGACGTGCCGATCCTCACCTTGGTCGCCGCGCGCGGCGAGCGGGTCGCCGAATTGGCCGCGGCGATCGAGGCGCACCATCGCGCCGACAGCCCGGCGCGGCGCACGGCGCGGGCCCGCGCGCAGATCCTCTCACTGGCGCAGACGCGGTTGCGCGCACATGCCGAGCTGGACCGGCTGGCCGCCGCCGTCGCGGCGGGCGAATGCGACGCCTACCGTGCGGCCGAACTGTTGCTGCCCGCGCCGCGGTGACGCCGTCGTCAGGTCTGGGGGATGCGCACCATGGCTTCTTGGGCGTAGGAGGCCACCAGCGTGCCGTCTTCGGTGAGGATGTCGCCGCGGCCGTAGGCGCGAGCCTGCGCGAGCAGCGGGCTGTGCTGGCGCAGCAGCAGCCATTCGTCGGTGCGGAAAGGCCGATGGAACCAGAGGGTGTGCGAGGTGACGGCGGAGACGAACGCGGCGCCGTTGCCGCCCTGGGCGTATCCGTCCATCGGCAGCAGCGCGGTGCCGATGAGCGTGAGGTCGGTCGCGTAGGCGGTCAGCGCGTGCGCCAGCGCCGGATCGACTTGCGGGGTGCGCATCCAGAACTCGAATTCCGGTGGGGCGGCGCCGAGATCGTCGAGGTCCACGCTCGCGCGAGTCTCCCAGGGCAGCAGGTCCCACTCCACCTTGTGCTCGGCGGACAGCAGCTCCGGCGGCGCCGCGACGGACTGCCGGTGCGGGCCCTGTTCCTCCGCGTGCAGGGAGACCGAGGCGGTCGCCACGACGCCGGCGGACTGCTCGGCGACCAACGACAGCGTGGCGAAGGAGCGGCCCGCGTGGTGGCGGTGCACCCGGTAGCGGATCGGCTCGTCGGTGCGGCCCTCGCGCGCGAACACCGTGTGCAGAGACTTGATCGACTTGTCCGGGATGCCCGCGGTGGCCGCCCGGACGAACTGGCCGAGCAATTGGCCGCCGAACACCCGGCTGTAGGGCAACCGCAAATTGCGGCCCTCGAACACATCATCGCCGGAGGGTGTCGCGGACAAGTCGAGGCAGGAGACGAGATCACTCCACAGATCGGGCATGAGCCCGAGTGTAAGTCAAATTCTCCCTCAGGAGAATAGTGTTCTCAACCGCGAGCGAAACCGTGCGCGCAGAAGTTCCATACTTCGGACGCGGTGATCGGATGCTGCGTCTCGTCGTCGGAGGCTCCTGCGGACTGCGCGGTGAACATGACGGTCTGCATCACCATCGCCGCGGTCCGGCGGGAGTTGACCTCCGGTCGCAGCTGCCCGGCGTCCTTGGCCAGATCCATCAGTTCGGTGAACAGGGCCAGCATCGGCGCGTGCGCGACCTTCACGTGGTCGGGATGCGAAATCAGGAGCTGCGGCGCGAAATCGGTGAACAGCGGCCGCTGCGCGGAGGGGTCCGGCCTGCACAGCTCGAACAACAGCTCGACGGCCACCTGGAGCTTGTCCAGCGGGTCGGTCTGGCCGTCCGCGGCGGCGCGCAGCTGCTCGGAGGTGCGGCTCAGGGCATCCTCGAACAGCGCGAGCAGCAGCTCGTGTTTGCCGTCGAACTGCAGGTAGAAGCTGCGCAGCGATTGCCGGGAGCGGTCGACGACCTCCTGCACCGTGAAGTCCGTGCTGCCCTTCTCGGTGATGATCGCCTGGGCGGCGTCCAGGAACCGTTGCACGCGCTCCTCGGCGCGCAGCTTGGCGGTGCGGAGGGAGCGCTCGACGGCGCGCTGCTTCCAGGCCGGTTTCTCGCTCGGGCTGGTCACGGGCGCCTCGGTCCTCGGTCATATGAAGAGAACATGAATGCACTGTACCGGAGAACGGTGTGTCATCGGGTTCCTGGGTCACCGTGTCCGACCTCCTGGCGAGACTATCCTTTCCGGTATAGAGAATGCTATTCTCGCAGCCATTCAGGCATCGGCGCGGGAAGGAGGCAGGCCGTGATGATCGTCGGACGCCGCTCCGGCCGGCCCGGCCGCATTCCGGCGCGCCGTCGTGACCGGGCACGCGCCCGGCCTTCCCGGACTCGAGGAGCTCGTTTTGTACATTCGCTATGAGGTCGCCGACCGGATCGCCACCATCACCCTGGACCGGCCCGAGGCGGCCAACGCGCAGAACGGCGAACTGCTCGACCAGCTCGACGCCGCCTGGGTACGCGCCGCGGAGGACGACGACGTCGCGGTCATCGTGCTGCGCGGGGAGGGCAAGCACTTCTCGGCGGGCCACGATCTGAAGGACAAATCGTGGCCGGACCCGAGCAAGATCACCCTCGACCGCATCTACGGGCTGGAGTCGCGCCGCTACCTGGAGTACTCGCTGCGCTGGCGCAACGTTCCGAAACCGTCCATCGCGGCGGTGCAGGGCCGGTGCATCGCGGGTGGCCTGCTGCTGTGCTGGCCGTGCGATCTCATCGTGGCCGCCGACGACGCGCTGTTCTCCGACCCGGTGGTGCTCATGGGTATCGGCGGCGTCGAATACCACGGCCACACCTGGGAACTCGGCGCGCGTAAGGCGAAGGAGATCCTGTTCACCGGCCGACCCGTGACCGCCGAGGAGGCGCGGCAGGTCGGCATGGTGAACAAGGTGGTGCCGCGCGCCGAGCTCGACCAGCAGACCAGGGAACTGGCCGCCCAGATCGCGACGATGCCCCCGTTCGGGCTGCGTCAGGCCAAGCGCGCGGTCAACCAGACACTGGACGTGCAGGGCTTCTACGCCGCGATCCAATCCGTGTTCGACGTGCACCAGACCGGTCACGGTAACGCGCTGAGCGTCAACGGATTCCCGATCCTGGTCCGGCTGGACGACATGAAGGCCAACATGCAGTAAGCCGGTGCTCCGGCTCCATCGTCTGCCGGTGCGTTCCGGCAGTATTCGCACGGCCCTTGCCGCCTCGAAAGGGACACCGTGTCCGTGCGATCCACCGGCGATCGGGCGCTTACGCGCCCGGCGCCCTCGCTGTTCCCTTTTCCGAAAACGAGGATTTCCATGCGCGATTCCATCCTTCGCAAGGCCGTGGCATGTTGTGGCCTGGCCGTCGTCGCTGCCGCGGCGTTGACCGGCTGCGGCGACGACGACGAATCGACCGGCACCGCGTCCAGCACGTCGGCCGCCGCGGTGACCAGTGCGGCGCCCGCCCAGGCCGACGCGGCGACCACCAAGGCGATCACCGACGTGTACACCGGCTTCTTCAGCCCTTCGACCCCGCCGGACCAGAAGGCCGCGCTGGTACAGAAGGGCGATGTCTTCCTGCCGATCCTCCAGACGCAGGCGGCCAACCCGCAGTCCCAGGGCACGTCGGTGACGGTCTCGGCGGTGAAGCTCGTGGACGCGAACAACGCCGATGTCACCTACACGCTGTTGATGGGCGGCAATCCGGTGCTGCCGAACCAGACCGGGCAGGCGGTCAAGGACGGCGGCCAGTGGAAGGTCGCCACGGCCACGTTCTGCGCGTTGATGACCCTCCAGGGCGGTACGTCGCCGGCTTGCTGATCGCCGCTGCGCACCGAAAAGCCCGGCACCGGAGTCGATTCCGGTGCCGGGCCTTTCCCCGCGTGCCTGCTACAACTGCGCCATCCGAGGAGCACGACCCGCGATGCGAATCTGCGCGCCCGCCTCGCGGATGAGTTCCCGTGTGCTGCCGAGCAGTCCGTCCAAGACCAAGGTGCGGCGGACGTGCCGGTGCAAGTCGTGCTCGTCGGTGAATCCGATGCCGCCGAGCACCTGCTGACAGTGCCGGGCGGCGGTGAGCGCGGCCTGGCCCGCTGCGGCCTTGCCCAGCAGTGCCCCGAGTTCGCCCTCGGCGGTGTCCAGTGCGGCCTCGGCGCCCTCGAGCGCGACGAGGGTTTCCGCGAGCCGGTGCCGGACCGCCTGGAACGAGGCGAGCGGGCGTCCGAACTGGGTGCGTTCCAGCGCATGCCCGCGGGCCAGCGTCAACATCGCTCGGCCGGTGCCCAGCAGCCACCACCCGAGTGCGCGCCGACCGGCCGCGACGGCCTGCGAGGGTAGCTCGGTTCCGGTCGCCACGGTGCGCAGCGGCAGCTCCTCGTCGACGACTGCGCCGGGCTCGCCGTCGCGGTCCCACACCACCCAGGCCTCGCCCGCGAACGGCAGGGGAACCGGACCGGTATCCGCGTGTCCGGCGGCGTGCCGGACGACGTCGTCGAGGACCGCGGCGTGCGCGCCGGTCTCGCCGAGCAGGCGAAAGACCAGGGGGACAGCGAGTTCGGGCCGCTCGGCGAGCAGGTCGGGCCAGCCCAGTGCGATCAGCGCCGCGTCGAGTTCCGGCCCGGTGGCGGCCGCCATGGTCTTGCGCAGCGTTTCGGTGAGCAGGGCGAGTTCGGCCCGGTCGAAGCCGGATTCGGCCACCGTCACTCCTTTCCCAGGTCCAGCAGGCGGCGGGCGATGATGTTGCGCTGGATCTCGGCGGTGCCGCCGTAGATCGTCGCCGCACGGGAGTAGAGGAACTCGGTGCGCCACGGCGAGTCGGTGAGTTCCACCGCACCGGGCAGCAGATCGCGCGCGGTGTCGAACAGCCGCTGCTCGGCGGTGGCCAGCAGCACCTTGTCGACCGACGTCTCCGCGCCCAGCCGGGCGCCGGCCGCCAGGCGCCGCTGCGTCGCGTGCGAGCGGCATCGCACCGTGTGCAGCGCCAGGTACGCGGCGCCGAGTTCGGCGTCGTCGGCGATCGTGGACTGTTCGAGCACCCGGTCCAGCCGGGTGAACAGATAGGCGATCCGGTGCCAGAAACAGGTCGAGCGCTCGTAGGGCAGCAGATCCATCGCCACTCGCCAGCCGTCGCCGGGCTTGCCCAGCATCCGGTCGCCCGGCACCGTCACGTCGTCGAAGAAGACCTCGGCGAACTCGTCCACGCCGTGCATGGTGCGCAACGGGCGGACGGTGATGCCGGGGGAGTCCATGTCCACGAAGAAGGCGGTGATGCCGTCGTGGCCGGGCCCGGTGCGGGTGAGCAGTACGCAGCGAGCGGCGTACTGGGCCAGACTGGTCCACACCTTCTGGCCGCTGACCACCCAGTCCGCACCCCGCGGCGTCGCCTTCGTGGTCAGCGAGGCCAGGTCGCTGCCCGATCCGGGCTCGGAGAATCCCTGGCACCACTGCTCGCGGCCGGACAGCAGCAGCGGCACCATCGCGGCGGCCAATTCGGCTCGCGCGTAGGAGATCACCGTCGGAGCGAGCACTTCGATCATCGAATAGATGCCGGGCTCGGCCAAGTCGCGCGAGGCGACCTCCTCACCGAGCACCGCGCGCAGCGCGGCGGGCCCCCCGAGACCGTGCACGGCGGCGGGCCAGCCGTAGCGCATCCAATCCGCGTCGTACAAGGCGCGTCGCACCCGCAGCAGCTGTTCGACCTGGCCGTCGAGCGAGTGGGCGTTGGCGGGGGTGAGGTCGTTGTCATCCAGCCAGGCGCGCAGGTCCGACCGGAACGTGGCGACATCTCTCATGCTTTGGAACGCTCGAAGGCGTGCGGGATCCCCGAGTCGTGCTCGCCGCTGCGGCGGATGAACGTCATCGCGCGCGTCCGCAGCCGCCATCCGTCCGTGGTGCGCACGAGGGTGTCGGTGTAGTACCCGATGCGCATGTCGTGCGTGCTGTGCTCGACGAAGCACAGCGGCTGGGTGCCGGTGGCGGTGTCGCCGTCGATGTCGAGAGCCGGTATGCCGGTGAGGAACAGGCCTTTCGGCGCGGCGGCGACCAGTTCCGGGAACAGATCCAGGGTGTAGGTGTCGCCGAAGGCGCTGTAGCTGCCGTCCGGCGTGAAGACCGCGAGCAGGCCCTCGATGTCCCCCTTGGTGATGGTCACCGCGTACCGGGCCAGCACCTGCTGGATCTCCAGCAAGTCGTCACTTCTGGACATGGATTCTTCCGCCTTTCATCACGAAGCGAACGTCCCGGGTGACGGTGATGTCGCGCACCGGGTCGCCGGGAACGCCGATCACGTCGGCCAGCAACCCCTCCGCCAGCCGGCCGCGGTCCTGCACGCCGACCAGCTCGGCCGAGGCCACCGTGGCGGCCCGCAGCACGTCCAGCGGCGGTAATCCGCGCTCCACCAGCGCCACGAGCTCGTCGGCATTGCGGCCGTGCGGAATCGCGGGCGCGTCGGTGCCCACCGCGATCTTCACGCCCGCCTTGTAAGCGGCCAGCACGGAGGTGCGGGCCTTGGGAAACATCTCGGCCGCCTTCGCCTGGAGCGCGGGGTCGGCTTTCGAGACGTCCATGGCGTCGGCCAGCCGGGTGGTCGGCACCAGCCAGGTGCCGTGCGCCACCATCAGGTCGATCGCCTCGTCATCGATGAGGAAGCCGTGCTCGATGCAGTCGATGCCCGCGTGCACCGCGTGCTTCACCGCGTCCGCGCCGTGCGTGTGCGCGGCCACCTTGAGACCGCGCCGGTGCGCCTCGTCGACGATCGCGCGCAGCTCCTCGTCCGAATAATGTTGCGCCCCAGGCGCTCCGGTGAGCGACATGACCCCGCCGGAGACACAGATCTTGATCAGCTGCGCGCCGTGCTTGATCTGGTATCGCACCGCCTTGCGCACCTCGTCCACGCCGTTGGCGATGCCCTCCTCGAGGGTGAGTTTCAGTACGTCGGGAGCGAAGGCGGAGAACATGGTCGGGTCGAGATGGCCCCCTGTGGGCGTGATCGCGTGCCCGGCGGGCACGATGCGCGGGCCTTCGATCCAGCCCGCGTCGATCGCCTTGCCCAGCGCCACGTCCAGCAGGTAGCCGCCGGTCTTCACGAACAGCCCGAGATTGCGGACGGTCGTGAAACCGGCGCGCAGCGTCCGGCGCGCATTGCCCACCGCGCGCAGCACGCGCAGTGCCGGATCGTCCTTGACGCTGGAGGCCAGACCGGTCTCCCCGCGCCCGCCCATGAGGAGGTTGACCTCCATGTCCATCAGACCCGGCAGCAGGACGAGGTCACCGAGATCGACGACCTCGCCCGTGACGGCGCCGCCGACACCGGCGATCCGGTCGTCCTCGATCCGCAGGATGCCGGGCCGGACGATCGCCCCGGTGTCGAGGTCGAGCAGACCGGCGGCCTTCAAGGTCAGCGCCGCCACGGCTCAGACCACCGGCTCGCGGACGATATCCAGGTACGCGGCACCGGAATCCGGCACTCGCGGCTGCTTCCACACTTCGATCGGGAACGACACCATCACCAGCGACTGCAACAGGTGGAACAGGTTGCGAACCTCGTCGGGCAGGTCGTTCCAGTCGTACTTGTCGATGTAATCCATGGCGGGCTGCAGGCGCGGGAAGACGGTGTCGTACAACCGCTGCATCTCGTCCATGGAGGATGCCAGCCGTTTGGCGTAGCGTTCCGGCTCGGTGGCCAGGATCCAGTCCGAGAACGGTGCCAGGTCGGCGAACTCGGCGGGCAGCGGCGCGGTGTGCGCCCGGTCGGTGGGCTGGTCAGTGGGCGCGGCCATCGCGGTACTCCTCGACGATCTTCTGAGCGGTCTTGTGCAGGTGGCGGAGCAGGATCTCCTGGTCGTTGAGCGGGAACTCGGTGACCTCACGGGTGGCGATCATGGTCTGGGTGGCCTCCAGGGTGTTCGCGTCCTGTAGCGCGTATTCCTTGAAGGTGACCGCGGCCAGTTCCTGGGCCAGCCGCTCCCTGGCATTCGTGGCGGGCACGAAATACAGGCTCGCCTCGAAGATGTGCCGGTCCACCGCGGTCGGCCAGTAGTGGTAGGTCAGGTACCAGCCCGGCGCCCAGAACAGCAGGGAGAAATTCGGGAAGAACTCGAATTCGTCGACGCCCCAGGCGCGATGCTTGGCCGGGTTGATGCCCTGCGGCAGCGGCTCCAGGCCCTCGATGTCGGGGCGGTCCCACGGGCCGAACAGGCCGCTGCGCAATTCGCGCTCGATCGGCTTGACCATCGTCGGGTCCTTCGGCGGTGCCATCCCGCCCCAGGACGAGATCATCGAGTGCGGAGCCGCTATCTCGTAGTGCAACGCTTCGTAACCGACGCCGTAGAGCTTGTCGGCTTCGTCCTTGACCGCTTGCTTCTGGTGCAGCACGGGTGCGTGATAGAACTCGGCGAACGCGTCGATGAACAGCTTCCAGTTGCTGCCGATCTCGGCCCGGTAGCTGAAGACCTCGGTCATCCGGTCGAACGGGTACCCCTCGAGACCCTTGGCCAGCGGGCCCAGGTATTCGGTGAGCGGCTTGGCGTTGTCGTCGAGGTTGACGAAGATGAAGCCCTCCCACACCTCGCAGCGCACCGGCTTCAGGCCGAACTTGTCCTTGTCCAGGTCGAAGAACTCCTTCTCCTGCTGGACGAAGGTCAGCTCGCCTTTGAGGCTGTAGCGCCACGCGTGGTACTTGCAGGTGAACTGGCGGCAAGTGCCCGCGGTTTCCTCGCCGGGGTAGTCGTCCCAGACGAGCTTGTTCCCGCGATGGCGGCAGATGTTGTGGAACGCCCGCACCGCGCCGTCGTTGTCCTTGACGATGATCAGAGAGGTGCCGACGCAGGCCAGTTCCTTGGTGAAGTAGCTGCCGATCCGGGGCAGCCGGTTGATCCGGCCCACGTTGAGCCAGTTCTTGCGGAAGATCGCCTGACGCTCGTCCTCGTAGAAGGCGGGGTCGATGGAGTCGGTGTAGTCCACCGGCTCGGTACCCAGCTCGGGATAGTTCTGCGTCCAGCTCCCGGCAGCGGGTTTGGTGAAGTGTGCCAAGGGATTACCTTTCGTGGTCCGGCGATGCGCCGGAGGTGTCGAATGCCGTGCCCGGTGGGCCGTGCCGGCCGAGCGGCGACGGGGTTCCTCGGCTGTCACCGGGCGCGCCCCGCATGACGGGTCGGCACCGGCCTTTCGTCAGCCGTTCCGGATGGCATGCGCCTCCGTTCGTCCGAAATGAGAATAGCATTCTCAAAATCAACTATTAGATTTCCATGCGGTCGCGCCACTGTCAACGCTGATCGCGTCAGCTCTTCCGAAGTGGGGTCGGCCGGTGCCTGGGCGTCCGATCGCGTGGTTGACGACCACGCTCTCCAAAGAGCAGATATTGATTATCCGAATCTGAGAAGATAGTTTCCCTGACAGCGAGTGTGCCCCCGGGGCACGTGCTGCTCATCGACGAGCAAGGGGCGAGATGCCGGCGGCGACGGCCCGGACCGATCGGATGCCGAGCAGCCCACGGAGGAGGAACTACGGTGAAACCGCAGCGAATGGTCGTTGCCGCGATGGCGGTCGCGCTCTTGGTGGCCGGCTGCGGCCGCGAGAGCGGTGGACGCGGAACCGATGAGGGTCCGGGCCGGGCCGCCTCCGGCAACTTCGGCGACCTGACCAGCGTCTGTCAGCCCGGAAACGCGAAAAGCGCGTCGGCGCAGGGCGTAACGGCGAGCGAGATCGAGGTCGGAGTCTTCTCCGACATCGGTTTCACGAAGAATCCCGACCTGGTCGACGCGGCGAAGGTGTTCACCTCCTGGTGCAACGCCGCCGGTGGCATCAACGGGCGCAAGCTGGTGACCAACCTGCGCGACACCAAGCTCATGGAGGTGCGCCAGCGCATGCTGGAGGCTTGCCGGGAGGACTTCGTCCTCGTCGGCGGAAGCGCCGCGCTGGACGGGCTCGGCGTCAAGGACCGGCTGTCGTGCCTGCTGCCGGAGTTCCCCGCCCAGGTGACCCAGACCGCGAACACCGGGTCCGACTTGCAACTGGGCGGCGGCTCCTCGGCCTCCGAAGCGGTCAACCCGTACACCGGTTTCCAGGACTGGCTGATCAAGGAGGCCTACCCGAATTCGGCCGGTGCGGTCGGGATGATCAACGGCGACTCGCCGATCACCAAGGTCATGGGCGAGAAGCTCACCGAATCACTGACCGCGAACGGCGCGAAGATCGTCTACAACGACCTCTACCCGCTCGCGGGCGTTTCGGACTGGACCCCATACGCGCAGGCGATCAAGGCCAACAACGTCAAGGGCCTGATCTTCTTCGGGGAGTTCCGCTACCTGGCCAAATTGCAGGACGTGCTCACCAGCATGAACTACAAGCTGGACTGGATCGACGCCAACGCCAACTCCTACAACCAGTCGTTCCTCGACGTCACGAAGAGCTCCCTGGCCACCCAGAACAACTACGCCGATCTGAGCGGGACCGCACCGCTGGACGCGGCCGCGCAGGTGCCCGCGGTACAGCAGCTGAAAGACCTGTTCGAGCAGTACGCGCCTAACAGCGCGATCACCTTCCAGGTGCTGCGCGCCTTCCAATCGTGGTTGCTGTTCGCCAAAGCGGCGACGGCCTGCGGCGACAACCTCACCCGCGCGTGCGTGTACGACACCGCGAGCAAGGAGACCGCCTGGACCGGCGGCGGCTTGCAGGCGCCGGTCGATCTGTCCCGGCCGCTGGCCGAGCAGACCCGGTGCTTCAACGTTCAGCAGGCCACGCCCGACGGCTGGAAGACCGCGGATTTCAAGCCGAACACCGGCGTATTCCGCTGCGGCTTCACCCCGTACAAGTACACCCGGGATTTCGGCAAGCCGCTGACCCTCGCCGATGTCGGCAAGAGCCGAAGCGACCTGAAGTGACGGAGCGTTCGCGCTGATGGAGCAGTTCATCGCCTTCGGGATCGTCGGCCTCAGCACCGCGGCGATCTACGCCGTGATCGGCAGCGGTCTGGTGCTCACCTACACCACGACCGGCGTGTTCAACTTCGCGCACGGCGCAGCGGGGATGATCTCGGCGTTCGTCTACTGGCAGCTCACCGTCGGCTGGGGCTGGCCCGCGCCGATGGCGATCGTCGCGGTGCTGCTGGTCTTCGCGCCGCTGTTCGGCTTGCTGTTCGGCAAGGCGCTGGCGCCGACGCAGGGGCTCGGTGACGCCGAGAAACTCGTGATGACGATCGCCTTGCTCAGCGGGCTCATCGTGCTGGCGCGCTGGATCTGGAACCCCAACGAGTCGCGGTCGCTGACCAGGTTCTTCGCCGACAAGCCGTCGATCGACCTCGGCCCGGTCATCATCACCTGGCATCAGGCGCTGACCATGGCCGTCGCCGTCGCGGTCGCCGCCGCGCTGCGCATCCTGCTGTACCGCACCAGGATCGGCGCGGAGATGCGGGCCACCGTGGACGATCGCGCGCTGGTGGGCCTGACCGGCGCTGATCCCCGGCGGGCCAACCGGATCGCCTGGATGCTGGGCATCGAGCTGGCCGCGATCGGCGGCATCCTCATCGCGCCGACCGTGGCGCTGGATGCCGCACAGCTGTCGCTGCTGATCGTCAGCGCCTACACCGCGGCCATCTTCGGGCGGCTGCGCAATCTGCCGATGACGTTCGCGGGCGCGGTGGTGGTCGGCCTGCTGGAGAGCTACCTCACCGGGTACCTGCCGCAGAACGAATACCTGCCCGGCCTGCGGCTGGCCGCCCCCGCGCTGCTGTTGTTCGTGGCGCTGCTGATGTTCCCGCACGGCAGGTTGCGCGGTCGCGACCGCAAGCTCAGCCCGGTGCCATCGCCATCGATCAACGGTTCGCTGGCGTTCGCCGCGGTGGTGGTCGTGGCCGGATTGATGCTGGCGACCATGCTCACCGAATCCGACCTGATCACCTACGGTGCGATGTTCGCATGGGGCGTGATCGCGCTGTCGTACGTGCCGCTGCTGGGTTTCGCTGGCCAGATCTCGCTGTGCCAGCTCAGCCTGGCCGGTGTGGGCGCGGTGGCCTACGCGCATCTGGGACCGGAGGGCCAGTGGTGGGCGCTGCCCGCCGCGATGGGTATCGCCGGCGTGGTCGGGGCCGTGGTCGCGGTGCCCGCGCTGCGGCTGTCCGGGGTGTACCTGGCCCTGGCGACGGCGGCTTTCGCCGTCATTCTGGATCGCTGGATCTTCACGCTGCCCTCCTTCGAGATCCTCGGCGTGCGGATCGCGCTGTTCGACCAGGGCTCCGTGTCGCTGGTCGGGCCGGATCTGTTCGGCTTGGAACTGGACACCACCGCCGAGGTGACCGTCTTCGCCGCGGTGTGCCTGGCGGTGGCGGGCCTGGCGGTGGCGCTGTTGCGGCGCAGCCGATTCGGGCGTCGCCTGATCGCCTTGCGCGACAGCGAGGCCGCCTACGCGACCCTCGGTGGCAGCCTGCTGGCGGCGCGCGTGCTGGTCTTCGCGCTGTCGGCGGCCATCGCCGGACTGGGCGGCGCGCTGTACGGCATGCAGGTTCGGGCCGTCGCGCCCGAACAGTTCAATCTGGTGGCCGGACTGCCGATCTTCCTCATCGTCACCATCGCCGGTCTCGGTGCGGTCGGTGCGGGCCTGTTCACCGGCGCGGTCTTCGCAGGCCCGCTGAACGTGCTCCCTGTGCTGTGGCCGGGGCTACAGAATCTGGCGCAGGTGCTGCCCGCACTCGGCGGCATCGCCTTCGGTGGCGGCGTGCTGAAGGACGGGGCGATCGCCTCGATGCGCGAGGAATGGTTGCCGATGCTGCGCGACCGGATCGTCGCCCCACTGCTCGCGCTGCTGGTGCTGGGACTGTGGGGACTGCGTCTGATCGACGTCGTCGACGGGTGGGGCTTCACCTTCGGTGTGGTGGTCGCCGTGGTGGCGGCGCGCGTCTGGCGCGGAGTGCGGGCGCGGCCCGCGCCGGACCCGGCGCAGGTCCCGGTGGAGTGGTGGGGCGTGCGGCGCCCGTGGACATCCGACGACGAGGAGGTGCTCGATCGTGCCGTCGCTACTGGAAGTTGACGATGTCACCGTCGTCTTCGGCGGCAACCGCGCGCTCGACGGCGCCGGACTGCGCGCCGAACGCGGCGCGGTGACCGGACTGATCGGCCCCAACGGCGCGGGCAAGAGCACGTTGTTCGATGTGATCTGCGGGCTGCGCAAACCGACCCGGGGACGGGTGGCGATCGACGGCGCCGACGTCACCCGGCTCGGCCCGTCCCGCCGCGCCCGGCACGGCCTGGCTCGCACCTTCCAGCGGCTCGAGTTGTTCGGCAGGCTGAGTGTGCGCGACAACCTGCTGGTCGCGGCCGAACTCGGCCCGCAGCGCAGGCACGCCGCCCGGATCGTCACCGAGATCATCGACCGGCTCGGCCTGCACGAACTCGCCGACGCCTGCGCCGACGAGCTGCCGACCGGCACCGGCCGCCTGGTGGAAGTGGGCCGGGCCATCGCGGCGCGGCCCAGCCTGATCCTGCTCGACGAGCCTGCCGCGGGCCAGGACCACACCGAGACCGAGCGATTCGGCGAACTGCTGCGGTCGCTGGCCGACGACGGCACCGCGGTGCTGCTCGTCGAACACGACATGGGCTTGGTGATGAACGTCTGCGACGAGGTGTTCGTGCTCGATCTCGGCAAGGTGATCGCCTCCGGGCCACCCGCGGTGATCCGCGCCGACCACACCGTGCTCGCGGCCTATCTGGGAGACGTATGAGCGTGCAGAGTGCAACCGAACCAGCGACGGCCACAATGTCTTCCGGCCCCGCCGAACTCCTCGGCCTGCGCGAGGTGCGCGCCGCCTACGACGCCATCACCGTGCTGCACGGCGTGCACCTGGAGGTCGCGGCCGGGCAGGTGGTGGCACTGCTGGGGCCCAACGGCGCGGGCAAGACCACCGCGCTGAAGGTGATCGCGGGCATCCACCCGGTCGCCTCCGGACGGCTGACGCTCGGCGGGCGCGACGTCACCGGAGCGGACCCGCGCGACCTGGCCCGCGCGGGCGTCTGCCTGATCCCCGAGGGACGCGGGGTGTTCCCGAATCTCACCGTGCGCGACAACCTGCTGATGATGACCTTCACCGGGCGGTCGAGGGAGGAGATCGAGGAGATCGCCTTCAGCCGGTTCCCGATCCTCGGCAAACGCGCCGGCCAGATCGCGGGAACCATGTCCGGCGGCGAACAGCAGATGCTGGCGCTGGCGCGTGGGCTGGCGACCGATCCCGCCGTGCTGCTGCTCGACGAACTGTCCATGGGCCTGGCCCCACTGGTGGTCGGCAGGCTCTACGACGAGGTCGCCGAGATCGCCCGCCAAGGTGTCGCGGTGCTGGTGGTCGAGCAGTTCGCCGCCGCCGTGCTGGATATCGCCGATCACGCGGCCGTCTTGGTGCGCGGGCGGGTGGTGCGGCAGGGACACCCCGACAGCGGAATCCGCAACGAATTGGCAGCCCTCTACCTAGGAAGTTCCACATGACCGAATCTCGCGCGGAGCGTTTCGTCCGCGAACTGCAGGACTTGAAGATCCCCGATCCGGCGGCAGGCCGCTCCGGGCTGTGGCTGCGCACCGGCGTCACCCTCATGGTGGTCGGTGTGGCGGTGGCGGTGCTGGCGTATTTCATGTCGCACGGCACGACCGACGCACTGGCGCAGCGCGACGCCATCACCCTCGCCCTGGGCGGGGTGGCGGCGAGCGTGGTGGGTTCGGCGCTGTTCCTGCGCTATTCGCTGACCAATTTCCTGCGCTTCTGGCTGGCGCGCCAGTCCTACGACCTCGACGAACTCGGTAATCGGGTGCTCGGCGCGGAGATTCGCTACGACGGGGTGGCCTCGGCGCCGCGCTGAGCCACCGGCCGCGGGATCGAACGAACTCCCGCAGGCCATCACGGACACGCCTGCTCCAACCGGGGGCGAGGGCAGGCGGTGCACGCCGTGCCCGGTGAAACCTCGCCGGGCGCGGGAATCGCCTCGGTGCACTGCCGCGCCGGGGGACGGGGATCGGCTCGCGCGTCGTCCGCCTCGACTGGGGAGACGGAGGGCCGAACGCGCGGTACCGAGCGGTCGCCGTCGGGTGCCGCCGGTGCGGGAGGGCTGGATCGACCTTCCGCACCGGCGTGTGCCGCGAGCGACCGCGATACGAGGAAGTGGAGGTGCGGAAGTGTCCGGTGACACGAACGCCGAGGGCATGAATTTCGAGCTCTCCGAGGACCAGGACCTGATCCGGAGATCGGTGGCCGAGCTGTGCCGCAAGTTCGACGACCAGTACTGGATGGCGAAGGACCAGGCACACGAGTTCCCCACCGAGTTCTACGACGCCGTCGCGGGCGGCGGCTGGCTGGGCATCACCATCCCCGAGCAGTACGGCGGCCACGGACTCGGCATCACCGAGGCCACCCTGCTCGCCGAAGAGGTGTCGCGCTCCGGCGGCGGGATGAACGCCGCCAGTTCGATCCACATGTCGATCTTCGGCATGCATCCGGTGGTGGTGCACGGTTCCGAGGAGTTGAAGCGACGGACCCTGCCGCGCATCGCGACCGGCGAGCTGCACGTGTGCTTCGGTGTGACCGAACCCGGTGCGGGCCTGGACACCCCGCGCATCACGACCTTCGCCCGCCGCGACGGCGACCACTACGTGGTGAACGGGCGCAAGGTGTGGATCTCGAAAGCGCAGGAATCGGAGAAGATCCTGTTGCTGACCCGCACCACCCCCTATGACGAGGTCGGCAAGAAGACCGACGGCATGACGCTGTTCCTCACCGACCTCGACCGCGCGCACGTCGACATCCGGCCGATCGCCAAGATGGGCCGCAACGCCGTCACCTCCAACGAGCTGTTCATCGACGACCTGCGCGTGCCGGTGGAGGATCGGGTCGGCGAGGAGGGCGCCGGGTTCCGCTATCTGCTCGACGGATTGAATCCCGAACGCATGCTGATCGCCGCCGAGGCGCTCGGCCTCGGCCGGGTCGCGTTGGACCGGGCGGTGCGGTACGCGAAGGAACGCGTGGTCTTCGACCGGCCGATCGGCATGAACCAGGGCATCCAGTTCCCCCTGGCCGATTCGCTGGCCCGGCTGGACGCGGCCGAGCTGATGCTGCGGAAGGCCACCTGGCGCTACGACAACGGGAAATCCTGTGGGCGCGAGGCGAACACGGCCAAATACCTGTGCGCCGACGCGGGATTCACCGCCGCCGACCGGGCGCTGCAGACACACGGCGGCATGGGATACGCCGAGGAATACCACGTGTCCCGCTACTTCCGGGAGGCGCGTGTGATGCGCATCGCCCCCGTCAGCCAAGAAATGATCTTGAACTACCTGGGTTCGCACGCCCTGGGATTGCCGAGGAGCTACTGATGGCGCAGCAGACACTGTTCGATCTCACCGGGCGTTCGGCGCTGGTCACGGGCGCCGCGGGCGGCATCGGCTCCGCGGTGGCGCAGGCGCTGGCCACCGCGGGCGCTTCCGTGCTGGTCACCGACGTCGACGGGGCGGCGGCCCGCGCCGTCGCGGAGAAGATCGTCGCGAACGGTGGCACCGCGGCAGGGCGGGCGCTGGACGTCTCCGACCGGAACTCCGCCGCTGCGGCCGCCGAGCAGGCCGCCGGACTCGGCGACGGCATACTGCACATCGTCGTGAACAACGCCGGGGTCACCGCACCGGCGATGTTCGCCGACACCACCGCGGAATCGGTGCGGCGGCTGTTCGACATCCACGCGCTGGGAACGATCAACTGCGCGCAGGCGGCGTTGCCGTTCCTGCCCACCGACGGCACCGGGCGGATCATCAACGTCACCTCCGCCGCGGGCATCGTCGGCACGCTCGGCCAGGTGAACTACTCCGCCGCCAAGGCCGCGATCATCGGCATCACCAAATCGCTGGCGAAGGAACTGGCGCGCAAGAACATCCTGGTCAACGCGCTCGCCCCGCTGGCGGCGACGCCGATGACGCACACCATCCGCACCGACGATCGGTTCTCCGAGCAGATGCTCAACCGAATCCTGTTGCGCCGCTGGGCCGAACCGGAGGAAGTCGCGGGCGCGTTCGTCTTCCTCGCCTCCGACGCCGCCTCCTTCATCACCGGCCAGGTGCTGCCGGTGGACGGCGGCACGGTGATCTGATGACCTCCCCCTCGCAGCGTCTCGCGCCGGACGGAGGCTCCTCCGGACTGGGACCACTGGCCGGTGTCACGGTGATCGCTTTGGAACAGGCCGTATCCGCGCCGATGTGCACCCGCAGTCTGGCCGATTTCGGCGCCCGGGTGATCAAGGTGGAGCACCCGGACGGCGGCGACTTCGCCCGGTACTACGACGACGTGGTGCTCGGGCAGGCCGCCCACTTCGTCTGGGTCAACCGCGGCAAGGAGTCGGTCACCCTCGACCTGAAATCGCCCGCCGGGGTGGACCTGCTGCACCGCTTGCTGAGCCGAGCCGACGTGCTGGTGTCCAACCTCGCGCCAGGCGCCGCCGCCCGCCTCGGCCTCGCGCCCGCGGACCTGGCCGCGCGGCATCCGGACCTGATCGCGGTGGAGATCGACGGGTTCGGCGCGGGCGGGCCGCTGTCCCACAAACGCGCCTACGACCTGCTCGTCCAAGCCGAATCCGGCGTCTGCGCGGTGACGGGCACCGCGGACGCCCCGGCCAAGCCCGGCCCGCCGGTCGCCGATGTCACCACGGGCCTGTACGCGGCGCTGTCGATCCTCGCCGCACTGTGCGGCCGGGGTCGGGGCGCGGCTCACGGCAACACCATCTCGGTGAGCCTCTTCGACACCATGGCCGAGATGATGGGCTATCACCTGACCTACGCGCGGCACACCGGCATCGATCAGCGGCCGCTCGGGATGAGTTCGCCCGCGGTGGCGCCCTACGGCGCGTATCCCACCGCCGACGGGCGAACCGTGGTGCTGGGCACCACCAACGACCGGGAGTGGCGGCGGCTGGCGACCGACATCCTGGAGCGGCCGGATCTCGCCGCGGACGAGCGATTGCGCACCAACCCCGGGCGGGTGCGCCACCGCGGCGAGATCGACGACGCGATCGCCGCGTGGTGCCTGCGCCACGACCTGGCCCGGATCCAGAAGATCGCGGACGACGCCGGGATCGGCAACTCCCGCTACCACCGCCCCACCGAGGTGCTCGACCACCCGCAGCTCACCGAGCGCGACCGCTGGCGCAGCATCGAGACCCCCGCGGGTCCGATCCCCTCGCTGCTGCCGCCCGCGATCCTCGCCGGGTTCGAGCCGCCGATGGGCCCGGTGCCTGGTCTCGGCGCGCACACCGACGCCGTGCTCACCGAACTGGGTTGCACCGCAACGGAAATCGAAGCGCTGCGGGACGCCGGAGTGATCGGATCACGCCGATGACCGGCGAGTCCGCGCTGCTCTCGGAGGATCGCGACGGCGTGCGCACACTGACGCTGAACCGGCCGCACCGCAAGAACGCGATCGACGCCGAACTCTGGGCGGCGCTGGCCGAGGCGCTGCGCGCCGCCGCGGCCGACCGCGCCGTGCGCGCCCTGGTGCTCACCGGCGCGGGCGGCGCGTTCTGTTCCGGCGCGGACATCTCGACGCCCGACAACGCGCACCCGGTCTACCGGATGCGCGCCCTCACCGACGTCGCGGTCCTGCTGCACGAACTGCCCCTGCCCACCGTCGCGAAAGTCACCGGCGTCGCGGTCGGCGCGGGCTGGAATCTGGCCCTGGGCTGCGATCTCGTGGTGGCCACCCCGCGATCGACGTTCGCGCAGATCTTCACCCGCCGCGGACTGTCGCTGGATCTGGGCGGCTCCTGGCTGCTGCCCCGGCTGATCGGCCTGCAACAGGCCAAGCGGCTGGCGCTGCTTGCCGAGACCATCGACGCCGAACAGGCTCGCGATCTGGGACTGGTCACCTGGGTGGTGGCACCGGAGGAGATCGACGGGTTCGTCACCGAGCTCGCCGCGCGCCTGGCGGCCGGACCGCCGGTGGCGCTGGCCCAGACCAAGGCGCTGCTGCACGAAGGCGCGGACTCGACGCTGCGGGAAGCGCTCGCGGCCGAGGCCAGGGCGCAGGGACTGAACTTCGCCACCGCCGACGCCCCGGAGGCGTTCGCGGCCTTCGCCGAACGGCGCGAACCACGGTTCACCGGCCACTGGACCGTCCGGCGGCCGCCGATCCGCGCCGCCGGGAATTCCGAGAACGGGAGATGATATGCGTGAGGTAGTCATCGCCGGGGCGGTCCGCACCGCCGTCGGCAAACGCAACGGAGGACTGTCCGGGGTGCACCCGGCCGACCTGTCCGCGCTGGTGCTCACCGCGCTGGCCGAGCGCTGCGCCCTCGATCCGGCGCTGATCGACGACGTGATCTGGGGCTGCGTCTCCCAGGTCGGCGAGCAGTCCAGCAACATCGGCCGCTACGCCGTGCTGGCGGCGGGCTGGCCGGAAAGCGTTCCGGGCACCACGGTGAGCCGGGCCTGCGGGTCCAGCCAGCAAGCGCTCGATTTCGCGGCGCAAGCCGTGCTCTCCGGACAGCAGGACATCGTGATCGCCGGAGGAGTCGAAGTGATGAGCCGGGTGCCGCTGAACGCGGCGAAGGCTTCCGGTGCTCCCTATGGGCCGAAAGCGTTGGCGCGCTACGACGGCTTCGCGTTCAATCAGGGCATCTCGGCCGAATTGATCGCGAAGAAGTGGGGATTCGGCCGCACCCGGCTCGACGAGTACTCCGCGCGGTCGCACGAGCGTGCCGCCGCCGCCCAGGACGCCGGCGCCTTCACCGACCAGATCGTGCCCGTGCGCACCGAAGCGGGCGTGGTGGACGCCGACGAGGGGATCCGGCGCGGCACCACCGCGGCGAAGCTCGCCGGGCTGAAACCCGCGTTCCAGGACGACGGCGTGATCCACGCGGGCAACGCCTCACAGATCTCCGACGGTGCGGCCGCCCTGCTGGTGACCACCCCGCGCAAGGCGCGCGAGCTGGGCCTGACGCCACTGGCCCGCTACCGCGCGGGAGCTGTAGCCGGCTCCGATCCGGTGCTGATGCTCACCGGCCCGATCCCCGCGACGGAGAAGGTGTTGCGCAAAGCGGGTCTCGCGCTGGCCGATATCGGTGTCTTCGAGGTGAACGAGGCGTTCGCGCCCGTCCCGCTCGCCTGGCTGGCCGAGACCGGCGCCGACGAATCGCTGATGAATCCACTGGGCGGAGCGATCGCGCTCGGTCACCCGCTCGGCGGATCCGGCGCCGTCCTGCTGACCCGGATGCTGCACCACATGCGCGACAACGGCATTCGCTACGGCTTGCAGACCATGTGCGAGGGCGGCGGCACCGCCAACGCCACCGTCGTCGAACTGATGTCCTGAACAGGAGGCCCGCCGTGCGACGAGAGCTGTTCACTGCCGACCACGAGGCGTTCCGGCGGCTGGTCCGGGATTTCGTGGAGAAGCGGATCGTGCCGGACTACTCCGCGTGGGAGAAGGACGGCAGGATGCCACGCGAGATCTTCAGCGAGATGGGCGAACTCGGGCTGCTCGGCTTCGCGGTACCCGAGGAACACGGGGGAGCGGGCATTCGCGACTACCGCTACAACGTGATCCTGCAAGAAGAGGCGGCGCGGGCCCTGGTCACCCTCGGTACCGTGCGCACCCAGCTCGACGTCATCCTGCCGTACTTCCTGGAGTACGCCGACGCCGCCCAACGGCGGCGATGGTTTCCCGGGCTGGCGTCGGGGCAGCTGCTCACCGCGATCGCCATGACCGAGCCGGGCACGGGCTCGGATCTGGCGGGGATGCGAACCAGCGCGGTGCGCGACGGCGACGACTATGTGCTCAACGGCGCCAAGACCTTCATCACCGGCGGTCTGCTCGCGGACCTGGTGATCGTGGTGGCCCGCACGTCCACCGACCCGGACAACCGCCGCGCGGGGCTCACCCTGCTGGTGGTGGAGGACGGAATGCCCGGCTTCACCCGCGGCCGCATGCTGGAGAAGATGGGCTGCAAGGTGCAGGACACCATGGAGTTGTCGTTCCACGACGTCCGGGTACCGGTCGCCAACCGGCTCGGCGCCGAAGGCGCGGCGTTCGGGTATCTCGGGCACAATCTGCCACAGGAACGGCTCACCGTCGCGGTCGGCTCGGTCGCGCAGGCGCGCGCCGCGATCACCGCGACCGTCGACTACACCAAGCAGCGCAAGGCCTTCGGCACCCCGGTCGCCTCGTTCCAGAACACGAAGTTCGAACTCGCCGCGATGTCCGCGGAAGTGGAAGCGGCGCAGACGATGGTCGACCGTGCGGTGCTCGACCTGGTCGAGGGCGCCTTGTCCGGAGCGGACGCCGCCCGCGTCAAGCTCTTCTGCACGGAGGTACAGGCCCGCGTCGTGGACCGCTGCCTGCAATTGTTCGGCGGGTACGGGTACATGATGGAGTATCCGATCGCCCGGTTGTACACCGACGCGAGGGTGGCGCGAATCTACGCGGGCACCAGCGAGGTCATGAAGATGATCGTGGCCCGGGACCTGGGCTTGTCCTGACCATCGCGGTGCGGCGTAACGGCTCTGGTGCGGCGACGGATAAGACATGCAGCCGCAGTACAACTGGGCATGCCGATCAGTGAACAGCAGAGGGGAACTCATGCGCTCGGTCACCAGGTTCGTCACAACCGCCGCAGCCGCCGTCGTGGCCTGCGCCCCGGCATTCGTCTTCGCGGGCACCGCCTCGGCGGCGGCCGTCGATCTCCCGGTCCTCTACACCACGGCGACCGAAGCGGGCTTGTGCTACGGGACGATCCGCGGGAACGTGGATCAGGACTCCTCTTCGGGACTGCATCTCACCAGCGCCTTCGAAGGCATCGGTACCTGCGCGACCACCGCCTACGTCTCCTGGCACAACATCGACACCGGCGCCCGCGGCAACACCACGATCAAACTGGTCGGCTCCTGGTACAACTCGGCCACCATCCCGTCAGGTCCCGGCCACATCGAATTGTCCGTCACCACCAAGGAATTCTTCCACTCTCCCGATTCGGTCCAGGTGCAGTACGTCATCCCGGGATAGATCACCGGCAGGCGGCGTCCGCCGCGACAGGCGCGAACGTGCTCGCGGACATCGGCCGTTGTCAGCAGCGGGGTGCGCTGCCGCGCGGGGGGTGTGGATCTCGGAGCCGGAGGTTCATCGCCAGAGTCGCTGACAAAGCATGGGCTGCAATGCTTTCCGCATATCGTGGTCCATTCGAATTGCTGCCAGCCCCCTTTCGTACGCTGCTTTCGCGAACGTGTGTGCAGCTTCGGCGTCGGCTCGGTAGTGATGTGCCGGGCGGGGTGGTCGCCGCCTACCCGGCGTTCGCCGGGATGTCCCCGCCCAAGGCGCCCGTGAGGTAGTGCTGCACAGTCGGCGCGATCAGGCGGACGACCTGCTCCGAGGGGATGTCGGCGATGCGGTCGATCGCCCAGACATACCGGGTCATCGCCAAGCCGACGATCTGTGTGGAGACCAGATCCGCGCGCACCGCGGCCTCGTCATCGGGGAGGCTCGCCGACACGACCTGTGAGACGAGCGCGGAGAAAACGGAGCGGAGCCGCTCCATGGCGAAGGGCTCGTGGCTCGCCGCGAGGATGATCGAGCGCAGGACCTCCGCGGTGTCCGGGTCGTCCCACATGCGCAGCGCCGCCGCTACGAAGGCTCGCCCGCGCTGCTCGAGCGGCACCCGGGCTGCCTCGGCGATGCCCGCGCCGAAGGCTTCCGGCGGCTCCAGCGCCGCCTTCAGCAGTCCGGTCTTGTTGGTGAAGTAGTAATTCACCAGGGTCGGATCCACATCGGCGGCCTGAGCCACCGATCGCAACGAGGTCCCGTTGTAGCCCCGCTCGGCGAAGGACTTGCGGGCCGCCGTCAGAATGCGATCCGCCTGCGCACCGCGTTCCCCACGCGGCCCCCTTCCGGCTCGTGTCGCCATGTCGCGCCGTCCCCCTTTCGCCCGTTCCGCGATCTCCCGCCGGTGTCGGTCCGGCAGGTGTTGAAACCTGCATTTCAGCATACCGTGAAATTATCACCCGGAGGGACGGAGCCCGCGGCACCGCCATCTCGCGGGAGGCGGGCATCGCACCGGTGGGGACAGTCGTCGAGCTGGGCCACAATACGTCGCGTGAACGCAACACGCCCCGGTCCCAACCGAAGCCGACCACGCGGCCAGGCGCCTGCGCCGCGGGCGGCTGTTCCGGACGAGGCGGGGGAGAACCGCCTCGCCCTGGCCGCGATGACCGACGCCCTGATAGCGCTGATCGTCGGATTGGCATTGTCCCAGCGTGTCTTTCCTGCCTCCGACGGTGTCGTGGAATTCCTCGGCGCGTTCGTTCCGTGCGTGCTCGCGGTGTCATTCGCCAACCACGTACTCGGCACACTCCTGTTGCGCGGCAGTCTCGCGAAACTGGTGTTCGGCATGCGGGTAGTGCGATGGAAGGACGGCCGACGTCCGCGTATATGGCAGACGGTCGCACGATGGTTGTTCGGATTCGTGGTGATCGGGCTGCAATACCTGCTCGAAGGCGCGAGCGTAGGCCAAGCCTGCGGCTTGCGCACGGTGCGCCGCCGCGACCAGCGCCACCCGGCGTAGGAATCGGCGGCAACTCCCGCACGCACCGAACCTCACCAGTTCGAAAGCGGCCGAACAGCGCGACTATCGCGTCCTTTTCCCGCCGGAGTCCTGGGCTCGGTGCTCCTAGCGTCGGTGCGATGAAAACGGATTCGACTCCGGACACCCGCGGCACCGCGCTGCGGACACCCGTCGTTTGGTTCATGTCGCTGGCGGCCGCGCTCGGCACCGCGACCATCTATCCGCTGCAACCGGCCATCGCGGAAGTCGCCGGTTCGCTGCACGCCTCACTCGCGGCGGTGGGCACCGCTCTGGCGTGCGGGTCGCTCGGCTATCTGGTGGGGCTGGCGCTCCTGGTGCCGCTGGTCGACCGGTTCTCGCCGCGGGCGGTGCTGTCGGCCCAGTTCGGTTCCCTGGCCCTCGCTCTGGCGGCGAGCGCGGTGGTCGGTTCGGCCTGGCTGCTCGGCTCGGTCGTCGGCCTGATCGGGGCGGGATCATCGGTCGGTGCGCAATTGAGTTCGGTGGCCGGACGTCTCGCGCAGCCACGACGGCGGGCCACCGTCCTGGGCGTCGTCACGGCGGGTATTTCGGCGGGGATCCTCGCGGGGCGGATCGTCGGAGGTTGGCTGACGGATGCGATCGGTTGGCGCGGAACGCTTCTCGCGTTCGCGGTGGCGTGCGCTGCTATCGCGGTCACCGCCCGGTTCGCGCTTCCCGCCGTAGCGGGGAATGCCACGGCGGGTTACCTGGCGACGGTGCGCGGACTTCCCGGACTACACGGCCGATATCCGGCCCTGCGCCTGGCGGCCGGTCGCGGTGCCCTTTGGTTCTTCGCCTTCTGCACGATCTGGGCCGGACTCCCGGTCGCGCTGTCCCAGCCGCCGTTCTCGTACTCGCCCGAACGGATCGGCATGTACGCCTTCGCCGGACTCCTCGGTGTCGCCGCCACTCGCATCTCGGGGGCGTGGACCGACCGCATCGGCGCGCGACGAGTGATCGCGATCGGGCTCGTCCTCGCCATCGCCGCCTCGGCGGCTCTGGGCGCCTTCCTGTCGAATACGGTCGTGACCCTCGTCTGCCTCGGTCTCTTCGACGCCGGACTGTTCGCGGCCCAGGTGGCCAACCAGAGCACGGTCCTCGCCATCGACCCGGCTGCCCCGGCTCGCTTCAACAGCGCCTACATGATCGTCTACTTCGTCGGCGGCAGCTGCGGCGCCGCGTTCGGCGCCGCCGCCGTCGGCTGGTTCGGCTGGCCCGCCACCGCCGCACTCGCCGCCGCGGCCATCGCTACCGCCATGGTGGTCACCCTGACCACGTCGCGCACCGGACCCGATCTCCGGGCGGTTGCGGGACGGGGTGTAGGAGATCGTGCCCTCGAGCGCGGCGTGCGGGATGTGTCGGCGATGGACGGCAGGTAACCGTTTGGACGGTGTGGGCCGTCGCTGAGGTTTCGGCGATACGCTGGGCAGTGGTGAAAGGTGCGCGCATGTTGCCTGCTGTCGGAGACATGCTGGTGGGGTCACGCCCGAGCGATGACCGATGACGATCCGCTACGGACACGCCGTGAGGTGACAACGCCTCTCACGGCGGAGCTGGCCGCGGCTGGTTTCGAGAACGCGGTGGAGATCGGTCGCGGGGGTTTCGGTGTGGTGTATCGCTGCCGACAGGTCGCGCTGGACCGGACGGTGGCGGTAAAGGTGCTGTCCGCGGAACTGGACGCCGACAACCAGGCCCGCTTCGCGCGGGAGCAGCGCGCGATGGGCAGGTTGACGGCGCATCCGAACATCGTCACCGTGCTGGAGACCGGTGCGATCGGTAGCGGGCAACCCTTTCTGGTGATGCCGTATCACCCGCTGAATTCGCTGGACGCGTGGATACGACAGCACGGTCCGCTTCCTCTGGAGAGGGTGCTGTCGATCGGGGTGAAGATCGCCGGTGCGCTGGCCAGCGCGCATCGCCTCGGTATCGTGCATCGGGACGTGAAACCGGGAAACATCCTGCTCACCGAGTACGGGGAGCCCGCGTTGACCGATTTCGGTATCGCGCATATCGCCGGCGGATTCCAGACCGCCGCGGGCATTGTGACCGGGTCGCCCGCGTTCACCGCACCGGAAGTGCTGGAAGGCGTCGATCCCACCCCGGCCGCGGACGTCTACGGGCTCGGCGCCACGCTGTTCTGCGCGCTGACCGGCCATGCCGCGTTCGAGCGGCACAGCGGGGAGAACGTGGTGGCACAGTTCGTCCGGATGTCCACCCAGCCGGTGCCGGACCTACGGGAGAAAGGGATCCCCGAGGACGTGTCGGCGCTCGTGGAAGCCGCGATGAGCCGAGACCGTCACGAGCGGCCCTCGGCCGCGGCGCTGGGTGAGGCCATCCGGCAGGTGCAGCAGGCCCGCGGGTTCTCGATAGGTGAGATGGCGCTGCTGGGCGAATCGGATCTCGAGCATCCCGACGGGTTGCTCGAGCGTCGGGGCGAGAAGCCACCGTCGCGGGGGTGGCGTACGCCGATGGCTGCTACGCGGGACCATAGCGGCGAGCTGCCGCTCGAACTGACCAGTTTCGTCGGCAGGCGCGCCGAAGTGTCGCAACTGAAGAAATTGCTGTCGGCCTCGCGGCTGGTGACGTTGACCGGCATCGGAGGCGTCGGTAAGACACGGCTGGCGCTGCGCGCGGCGACGCAGGTGCGCCGCGATTTCGCCGACGGGGTGTGGCTGGTCGAGCTGGCGGAGGTGTCGGATCCAGCCCTGCTGGTCGACGTGACGGCAGCCGCCCTCGGCGTGCGCAACCAGTCGGCCGCGCCGCTGCTCGACGTCCTGACCGACTTCCTGGCCTCGCGCGAAACGCTGGTGGTGGTGGACAACTGCGAGCACGTGGTGGAGGCCGTAGCCGGGCTGACGGAGACGTTGCTGCGGACTTGTCCGGATCTGCGGATCCTGGCCACCAGCCGGGAACCGCTGAATATCGCCGGAGAGACGGTGCTGCGGGTGGCGCCGTTGCTGGTGCCGGACCCGGACCGGGAGCCAACCCTGGCAGGGTTGCCGCGCTTCGACGCGGTGACGTTGTTCGCCGACCGCGCCGCGGCCGCGGTGCCGGACTTCGAACTAGACGAGGACAACAAGGCCGCCGTCGCCGGAATCTGCGCCCAGGTGGACGGGTTGCCGCTGGCGATCGAGCTCGCGGCGGCCCGGATGCGCACCATGTCGCCGGAGCAGATCCTCGCCCGGCTCACCGACCGGTACGCGCTGCTCACCCGCGGCAGCCGCACCGCCCCCGCGCGGCAGCAAACGCTGCGGTGGTGTATCGCCTGGAGCTACGAGTTGTGCACCCGCGCCGAACAGCGGCTGTGGGCACGGTTGTCGGTGTTCGCCGGCGGTTTCGAGCTCGACGCCGCCGAAGAAATCTGCGGTACCGACGTGTTGGCACTCGACGCCGCTGCGCAAAGTCCGCTGGATGTGCTGTCGGCCCTCGTGGACAAGTCGATCCTGATCCGGGAGCAATCGCATTCGGTGGTGCGCATCCGGATGCTCGAGACTTTGCGAGACTACGGCCGGGAGAAACTGCGGGAGTCCGGCGAGGACACCGAGCTGCGCCGTAGGCACCGCGACTGGTACCAACGCATGGCGCTGAGCGCCGAGGCCGAGTGGATCAGCCCCCGGCAGCCCGATTGGATCGCCCGGCTCGAACGGGAACAACCCAACCTGCGCGAAGCGCTCGAATCCTGCCTGACCGACGACAGCCGGGCGGCGGCTGAAGCGGGTTTGCGCATCGCCTCGGCGTTGCACGAGTTCTGGAGCTTTCGCGGCCTGTACGGGGAAGGCCGATTCTGGATCGATCGCGTCCTGGCCCACCCCGGCGCGCAATCGATACCCGACCGCATCAGTGCCCTCCGCGCGGCCTGCGAAGTTGCCGCGCCGCAGGGGGATTTCCAGGCTACCGCCGCTTTCCTGGCGGAGGGACGAGCACTCGCCGCCCAGGATCCCACCCCCGCCATCGAGGGACAGCTCGCCTACGCCACCGGCATCGTCGCACTCGCCAGGGGCGAAGCGGCCGACGCGTCCTCGTCCCTCGAACGGGCGGTGGAGCTGCTCAGCGCTGACCGAACGGGAGAACTGTACGTCAGTGCGCTGGCCATCCTCGCATGGTCATACGAGCTGCGCGGCGACATGATCCGGGCGTCCGAGCACTACCGCCGAGTGCTTTCCATCACCGAAGCCCAAGGCGAACTGCTCTATCGTTCGACCGCGTTGCGCGGCTTGGGCGTCGCCGCACGCCAGCAGGGCGAGCGAGACCGTGCCCAACGGTTGCTCGAGGAGGCGTTGCGAATCAATCGGCGGTCCAACAGTCCGGTGCTCACCGCGTTCGGCATCGAGGCGCTGGCCTGGACGGTCGCCGACCGGGGCGACGTCGAACGCGCCGCTGTGCTGCTGGGAGCCGCCCAGGGAAACTGGCTGGCGGGCGGCAGCGTGCGCGCGGTCTTGCTGAGCATGTCGCGCTTTCACAAGGAATGCGAGCGAACGACGCGAGGCGCGCTCGGTGCTCGCAGATTCGACGCCGCCTTTCGGCAAGGCCAGGCGATGGGAGTGGACGCCGCTGTCGCGTACGCGCTCGGGGAGCAGCCCACCGACGCGGCACTCGCGTCGGGCCCGGCTGCGCGACTGACCAAGCGGGAGCGGCAGGTCGCCGACCTCGTCGCCCAAGGGCTCAGCAACAAGCAGATCGCCAACAAGTTGGTGGTTTCGCAACGTACCGTCCAGGGCCACGTCGAACACATCCTGACCAAACTCGGCTTCACCTCACGCACTCAGATCGCGGCCTGGTTCGTGGAGCAAGCCCGGCAAGCGAGTTCTTGACCCCGATCCGACCGGCGTAGCTCCCCGAATGCACCGGATCTTCAGGATCGAGCGGAATCGGGGTGACTCGGCCGCCGACCGCCCACGATTCGTAGCGCGAGGTCCGCGTAATAGTCGCCGATGTCCTCCGGCGACCAGGAGCCACCCTCGTGATACCAGCGCGCGATATCTATTCCCAGCGAGAGCAGAGCGGTCGCGGCCATATGGATATTCGAGTTCTCGAACACCCCGGCGGCCGCCCCTCGCTCGATCAGGCTCCGGACCTCTCCTTCGATGGCACGCCGGGTCTGCTTGATCTCCTGTTGATGTTCTGGGCTGAGAGCGGCGAGTTCATAGTTGATGATGCGGGCGACGGTATGGGCGCGTGCGTGATGGATCGTGAACTCCCTCATCACGGCGATCAGTTGCTCGGCGGGGTCTTGTGCCGAAGCGATGGCAGCGCGGACGCGCTCCAGGGTGTCCAGGTGACCGGCGCGCGAGATCTGGTAGAGCAACTCTTCCTTGGAACGGTGGTAGACGTAGATCGCACCCGTGCTCACTCCGGCGATCGATGTGATGTCGCGGGTCGTCGAGCCGTGGAAGCCGCGTTCGGCGAAGGCGACCACCGCCGCGTCGAGCAGCCGCGCTCGGGTCTGGTCCGCGCGCGAGCGGTCCTCTGTATCGGTCACCTGGACAGTATGGCTCTACACGGCGAGCACGAGTTTGCCGGTGTTGGCACCCGTGAACAGCATGTTCAAGGTTTCACCGAAGCGAGCTACCCCGCCGTCCACGACGTGCTCCCTGCTCTTGATCCTGCCCTCGGCCAGCCACCCGGAGATCTCCGCGACTGCCTCGCCGTAACGATCCGCGTAGTCGAAAACGACGAAGCCCGTCATGGACGCCCGGTTGACGAGCAGTGACATATACCGCGAAGGTCCCGGGGGGAGCTTCTCCGCGTTGTACGCCGAGATCGCACCACAGATGACGATGCGGGCGCCACGCCGGAGATTGGCGAGCGCCGCATCGAGGATGTCACCGCCGACATTGTCGAAATAGACGTCGATACCCTCCGGAGCTACCTCCCGCAGCCGCGGCAGGACGTTCTCACTGCGATAGTCGATGGCCGCATCGAAGCCGAGTTCCTCGGTCAGCATCCGGCACTTCTCGGCGCCGCCCGCGATACCGATCACCGTCGCGCCTTTGATCTTCGCGATCTGACCGGCGATGCTGCCGACGGCACCCGCCGCCGCGGAAACCACCACCGTGTCTCCGGCTCGCAGGGCGCCGACCTCGAGCAGGCCGAAATAGGCTGTCATTCCCGGCATTCCCAGCGTGCCCAACCAGGTCGGACCGCCCGCCGCGGTCAAATCGACCTTTTGCACCCCGCGGCCGTCGTGGATCGCGTATTCGGTCACGCCGAAAGTTCCGCTGACGGTGTCGCCGACGGCGAAGTCCGGATGCGTCGACTCCACAACGGTCGCGATATCCAGCGACCGCATGACCTCCCCGACCCCGACCGGAGGCACATACGACCGCACGTCGTTGAGCCAGCCGCGCATGGCCGGGTCGAGGGAGATGAAATTCACCTGGACCAGGATCCGGCCCGGGGAGAGCGCGGGCAGGTCCTCGGTCGTCAGGTTCCAGGTGTCCGCGTCGGGCAGGCCCGACGGCCGTTTCGCGAGCCGCACCTGCTGGGTTGTCGTCACGTGTTCTCCTCCTCCTGATCGGTCATCACGGCACCAGCACCGCGACCGTCTCCGCTACACACGCGGGCTTGTCCGAGCCCTCGAGCTCCACGGTTACTCGGATCACCGCCTGCGATCCGATCGTGCCCGGCTCGAGCGAGACCAGCTCGACACCGGCTCGCACCCGGGATCCGGCCGGGACCGGAGTCGGGAATCGCACCTTGTTGGTGCCGTAGTTGACGCCCATCGATAGGCCCCGCACCGTGTACACCTGTCCGGCCAGCATCGGCACCATCGACAGGGTGAGAAACCCGTGTGCGACGGTGGTGCCGAACGGTCCGGCGGCGGCCTTCGCGGGATCCACATGGATCCATTGATGATCCCCGGTCGCTTCGGCGAAGCGATCGATCTGTTCCTGGGTCACCGCGTGCCAATCGCTGTAGCCGAGGTGGGTTCCGACTGCGGACGCCAGCTCGGACAAACCCTGAAATACCCGCACAGGTCTCCCTCCGTTCAGTTCCGCGGGCCGCCGGCCACGTAGATCACCTGGCCGGACACGAATCCGGCGCCCTCGCTCACCAGGAACGACACGGTGTGCGCGACGTCGGCGGGAGTGCCGGTACGGGCGACCGGAATCTGGGCGGCCATCGCCGTCTTGAACTCCTCGAAGGGAATGTTCATCCGGGCGGCGGTGGCGGCGGTCATCTCCGTCTCGATGAAACCCGGGGCGACCGCGTTCGCGGTGACGCCGAACTTGCCGAGTTCGAGTGCGAGCGTCTTGGTGAATCCCTGCAGGCCGGCCTTGGCGGCCGCGTAGTTGGCCTGGCCACGGTTGCCGAGTGCCGACGTGCTCGACAGGTTCACGATGCGACCCCACCGCTGCTCGATCATGTGCGCCTGCACCGCCCTGGCCAGCAGGAACGACCCGCGCAGGTGCACATTCAGGACGGCATCCCAGTCGTCGGCACTCATCTTGAACAGCAGATTGTCGCGCAGGATCCCGGCGTTGTTGACCAGCACCGCCGGTGCGCCGAGTTCGGCGGCCACGCGATCGACCGCCCGGGTGACCGCGGCCTCGTCGGAAACGTCGACACCGACCGCGAGCGCGCGGCCATCGGCCGACTCGATCTCGTCGACGACCGTCGTGCAGGCGGCCTCGTCCAGATCGAGCACGGCTACCGCCATACCGTCAGCGGCCAGCCGCCGGGCGACGGCGGCGCCGATGCCGCGAGCCGCGCCGGTGACGACCGCGATCCGCTGTGTCGGATGGGTCATGAATACTCCTCGAAGATGTGATTGCGGTGGAAACCCTTGGGCTCAGGGCGTGTAGACCACGCGGCCGACGGTCTCGCCGTCCGCGAGTCGCTGCACGGCGTCGGCGACGTCCTCCAGTTTCAGCCGGGCACTGACCAGCGGGCGGATCGCACCATCGGCGGCGAGTGCGGTCAGCGCGCGGTGGCATTCGGCGACGGCGGCCGGATCCTGGGTGTTGTACAAACCCCAGTGCAAACCGAGAATCGAATAGTTCTTGATCAGTGCGTGATTCAACGCGGCGGTTTGTATCTCGCCGCCGGCGAACCCGACGATCACGATGCGGCCCTCGAAGGCGACGCATTTCGTGGACCGCTGGTACACCTCGCCGCCGACCGGGTCGTAGATCACGTCGGCACCACGACCGCCGGTGACCTCCTTGACGACGTCGACGAAGTCCCGCTGGTGACGATCGATGACCACGTCGGCACCCAAATCTTTGGCATAGGCGGCCTTTTCGGCACCGCCGACGACTCCGATCACCCGGGCGCCCGCGGCCTTGCCGAGCTGGATCGCGGCGCTGCCCACGCCGCCTGCCGCGGCATGCACCAGGAGGGTCTCGCCCTCCGACAATCCGGCGCGCCGATGCAACCCGAACCAGCCGGTCTGGTAGCCGATGAACAGCGCGGCCGCCTCCGCGTCATCCAGCGACGGCGGGGCGGGGAACGTCTGGGCGGCCTCCAGCACGGCGAATTCCGCGAATCCACCGTGGGGCAGCGCCGCGCCCCCGAGCACCCGCTCGCCCACAGCGATCCCGGCCACCTCGGCGCCGAGGGCCACCACTTCGCCACACAATTCGACGCCGGGCGTGAACGGCATCGGCGGCCGGACCTGATAGCGGCCGCGGCACATCAGCACATCGGGAAAGTTCGCCGCGGCGCCGCGGACCCGCACAACAACCTGGCTCGGCCCGGGCTGCGGAACTTCCACGTCGTCGAGCCGCAGCACCGCGCGCGGTTCGCCCAGCTCGTGGACGCGCCACGCCTTCATCCGCGCCATCTCAGACCCCACCCGTCAGCGTGACGCCGCCGTCCACGACCAGCAACTGCCCCGTCAGCCAGCTCGCGTCGTCGGACAGCAGAAACGCCACCACGCTGCCGATATCCTCGGGCACCCCGAGCCGCTTGAGCGGGTAGGCCGCAGCGACTTCGTCCTCGCGGCCGTCGTAGAGAGCGGTGGCGAACTTCGTCTTCACCACCGCCGGGGCGACGGCGTTGACGCGCAGATTCGGGCCGAGTTCGACCGCCAGTTCCTGGGTGATGTGCGTGAGCATCGCCTTGCTCGAACCGTAGAAGCCGATGCCGGGCGCGGGCTTGACACCGGCGACCGACGACACGTTCACGATCGCGCCCCCGAAGTCCTTCATCCAGGCCCGGTACGTCTGCTGCACCCACGACAGCGCGGCCAGACAGTTGACCTCGACGATCTTGCGGGCCACCTCCAACGGCAGATCGACCATCGGCCCGTACGCCGGGTTGATGCCGGTGTTGTTCACGAGGAGATCGGCGCTTCCGAACGTGTCGATCGCGCGCGCGACGGTCTCCGCTTGGTGCTCGACATCATCGGCACGGCCCGCGACGGCCAGCGCGCGCTCGGGGCCGCCCAGTGCTTCCACCGCTTCGTCGAGGGCGTCCTGTTTGCGGGCGGTGATCACGACCCTCGCCCCCTCGTCCACCAAGCGCTGCGCGATGCCGAGCCCGATGCCCCGGCTCGCACCGGTGACGATCGCTGTCTTGCCTTCGAATCTGTTCATCCATGAGTCCTTTGCGGATCGGCGGTTACGACTAGCCCTCGAGCGCCATCGCCGTGCCCCGACCGCCGCCGACGCACATCGTCTCCGAACCGATCTGCTTGTCGGGCAACTGCTTCGGCGGCGCGGCCCGCACGATCCGCGCCCCCGAGCCGTCGGGCCGCGGATTCCGCGACGCGCCCTTGCCGACGCGACCGATCGGCGACCGGGCGGCAGAGACGATGACGGCTTCGGGCATGGTGGCGAACCTTCCGGGGAAGTTACTGAGCGCTTGTTAACCTCTCGACACCATGCTGGACGGACCGGCGGCGGTCAATACGTCAGAGCTTTTTCGGACTGTGACACAGGGCACATCTATCCGCTGCGACCGGCTGGTCGGCGATCAGGGCGGTCGCTCGATCTGAATGGCGGAGGCGAGCACCGGCCACGGACCTACCGCGGCCGGCGCGGGCGGAGAACGGTCAGCGTCGCTGGTCGCGATAGGTCTCCAGCAGGCGCAGCCACACCTCGCTGATGGTGGGGAAGGGCGGGACGGCGTGCCAGAGGCGGTCGATCGGGATCTCGCCGGTGATCGCGACGGTGGCCGAATGCAGCAGTTCGGCGACGCCCGCGCCGGCGAAGGTGGCGCCGACCACCACGTGCCGGTCCGGGTCCACGAGGATCCGCGCGTGGCCCCGATAGCCGGGGATGTGTTGCAGCGCACCGGCGATCCGGCCGAGGTCGTAGTCGACGACGTCGACCTTCTGCCCGGAACCCTCGGCGTCTTCGGTGGTGAGGCCCACGGCGGCGATCTCCGGGTCGGTGAACACGACCTGTGGCACCGCCACCCGGTCGGCGGTGCCCGCGTGCCGCCCCCACACGCCGGTGTCGAGGGCGAGACCGCGGGCCCGGTCGGCGATGACGGCGCCCGCGATCCGTGCTTGGTACTTGCCCTGGTGGGTCAGCAGCGCGCGGTGATTGACATCGCCTACCGCGTACAGCCAGTCCCCGCCGACCGCGGTCACGGCGAAGGTGTCGTCGGTGTCGAGCCACTGCCCAGGGGTCAGTCCGATGGTCTCGAGTCCGATGTCGTCGGTGCGGGGTGCGCGTCCCGTCGCCAGCAGCAGTTCGTCGGCGATGATCCGGCTGCCGTCGGCGAGCATGACGTGCACGCCGTCGTCCGGTCCGCCCGCCCGTTCGGCCTGAATGATCGTGGTGGCGAAGCGGAGATCGGCGCCTGCCGCCAGCAGCCGCTCGGCGACCAGTTCCGCGGCGAAGGGCTCGACGCGGGGCAGCAGCCTGGACTCGCGGGCGACGAGGGTGACCTGCGTGCCGAGCGCCTGCCAGGCCGTGGCCATCTCGGCGGCGACCACGCCCGCACCCAGGACGACGAGTCGGCCGGGCACCGCGCGTGCGCTGGCGGCCTCCCGGCTCGTCCACGCGCGCACCGTCTCCAGCCCTGGCAGCGGCGGCAGCGCCGCGCGGGTGCCGGTGCACACGGCCACCGCGTGCCGGGCGGTGAGGTTCAGTGTCGCGCCGTCCGGGGTCTCGACCGTCACCTGTCGCTCGCCGGTGATCCGCCCGTGCCCGCGCTCGAGGGCGATGCCCGCGGAGCCGAGCCAGTCGACCTGGTCGCGGTCGTCCCAGTGGGCGGCCATGCGATCGCGGTGTTCCAGGACGGCCGCGGCGTCGAGGGGCCGGGTGAGCGCCGCGGCGACGCCCGGAACCCGGCGGGCCTCGGCGTGCAGCAGGGCGGGCCGCAGCAGCGCTTTGCTGGGTTCGCAAGCCCAGTAGGAGCATTCGCCGCCGACCAGCTCGGCTTCCACGATGACGGTGCGCAGTCCGGCGGCGCTGGTTCGGTCGGCCACATTCTCGCCGACCGGGCCCGCCCCGAGGACCACGACGTCGTAGGTCCGAGAGTTCTCGTCTGTCATGACAGTGCTTTCGTCTCGGTCGTCAGCGGCCGGGTGCCCGCTGGGTGACCTCTTGCAGGAACCAGCTGTTGCCGTCGGGGTCGTGGAAGGCTGCGAAGGAGCCGTAGCTGGCGCGCCGCGGGTGCGCCCCGGCGACGCGCTGCGCGGTGCCCGCGTGGTGGAACACCCCGGTGGCGTCGCGGAACGGCCCTTCGACATCGACGCCGCGTTCGCGCAGCTGCGCGATCGACCGCTCGATATCGGTGACGACCAGGTGCAGCCCGTGCAGCGTGCCGGGGTCGGCGGTCGTCACGCCGGTGCCGAAGATGATCGAGGCCTCCGAACCCGGCGGCGTCACTTGGACGACCCGGTATCCCTCGTCCACGGTGAAGTCGGCGTCGAGGCGGAACCCGAGTCCGGTGTAGAAGTCCTTCGCGCGATCGACGTCGGCGACGGGCAGCACGACGACTTCCAATTTCATGTCCACGATCGGTTTGTCCTGTTCTTGTTCTATCGGTGGGCGCCCTGGGCGGCCTGTTCGATGACGTCGGCGACGACGCCCGGATGGGAGACCGCCACCGAATGCGAGGCGGCCACTTCGGTGACGTGGGCGTGGGCGCGTTCGGCCATGAACCGCTGGGCCGCGACGGGGATGTTGCGGTCCTCGGTGGTGATCACGTCCCAGGTGGGCTTGTCGGTCCAGGCCGCCGCCGTGGCGGGCTCGGTGAGGGCGGACTGCGCGATGGGGCGCTGGGTGGCTGCCATGAGGGCCGCGCGAGCGGGGGAGACGTCGGCGGCGAACTGGTCGTGGAACGCGTCCTGCCGGATGAAGAGGTCCTCACCCGTCGTGCCGTCGGCCCCGGTGGACGGAATGTGGCCCAGGGCGGCGGGCAGTGTCGAACCGGGGTAGCGGCCGGTGAGGTCGAGCGCCGTCTCCCCGGGGGCGGGCAGGAATGCCGCCACGTAGACGAGTGCTTCCACCTGGGCATTGCCCGCTGCCGCCGCGCTGATCACCGAGCCGCCGTAGGAGTGCCCGACCAGGACGACGGGTCCGTCGATGGTGCCGAGCAAAGCTTTCAGCGCGGCGGCATCGGCGGCGGGTCCGCGCAGCGGATTCGCCGCGGCGACGACGCGATACCGGTCGTGGGTGAGGCGCTCGATGACCTCGTTCCAGCTCGAACCGTCGGCGAAGGCCCCGTGTTCGAGGACGATGGTCGGTCGCGGCGCGTCCGGCGTGGGGTCGGCGTGGGTGGTGGTGCTCGCGGTGCACGCCACGGCCAGCGCGCCCCCGGCCACGACGGCCGCCAGCGCGGTCGCCGCGCGAGCGAGCCGGGGAATACGGACGCCGCGGCGTCGGGTGTCTTTCATGATGGTCTCGCTTCGGTGGATGAGGCAGGGAGGAGGTCAGGCGGCACGCAGTGGGCCGGCGAAGGATTTGCGCAGCGAGGAAGGACCGACCAGGGGCAGCAGCGCGGCCAAGGCCCGGCCCTTGAGAGTGCTTGGCGTGCGCAGCAATTCGATCTCGACGCGGGAGCCTTCGTGCTGTGGCACCGCCCGGAAAACCCAGCCGCCGCCCGCGCCGAAGAGCTTGGAGTCCAGCGTGCTGATCCGGACGGTGTCGCCCCCCGGCTCCCACTCGTAGCGCGCCCGCTCCCAGGCGGCCGCGGTGCCCTCGGTGACCTCGGCCCAGGTCTCGCCGCGTTCGTGCACGACGAAGTGCTCGGCGTCGATGGTCGGCCACGCTTCGGCACGGCCGGGGCCGAAGTCGGTGAGAACCCGCACGACCTCGGCAGGAGAGAGGGTGGACTGCAAATGGAAACGGACCGTGGTCATGAGGCTGCTCCTGGGTATCGGTACGAAATCCGGACGGGCGGGAGGCCGGTGTCCGGTGGCCCGACGGGCGGGCCGCGCCGCCGGCCCGCGGTGACGGTTCCGGCTGCCTGTCGAGCATCGCTGCCGAGGGCACAGCGCCGAATCCGTCGGATGACGTAGCGGTGACGTATCTTCCCCGGCACTTCGGCGGCTCGTGCCGGGCGCGCGAACGGTCGAATGACCTCGGTATCGCCGCCGCGGCAAAGCGTCATCGCTCCGGAACCGACCGGTTAGTCTTGCCGCAGCGCGAGAGGAGCGACCGACATGGAGTCATATGCCGCGGCGATGGTGGGCCGCGACGACGAGCAGGCGCGGCTTTTCTCGTTCGTGACAGCCCGGGGCGGCAGGTCGCTGATCCTGCGCGGCGAAACCGGTGTGGGCAAGAGCGCGCTGCTCGCGCACGCCGCCGATATGGCCGAGCGCGCCGAGCACGAGGTCCTGCACGTGACCGGCGTCGAAGCCGAATCCGAATTGCCTTACGCGGGGCTGCACCAGTTCCTGTACCCGCTGCTGGCGCACGCGCGCGACCTCGACGAGGGGTCGCGCGCCGCGTTCGACGCCGTCTTCGGGCAGCGGGCCGGGGATCCGCCCTCGGTCATGACGCTGGGTATCGCCGTGCTCAACCTGCTCGGCGCGGCCGCGCGGGAGCGGCCGCTGCTGCTGGTCCTCGACGACGGCCAGTGGCTGGACGCCGCCAGCGCCGAGGTGTGCGGTTTCGTCGGACGCAGGCTCACCGGCAGCGCGGTGAAGATGCTGATCGCACTGCGTGCCGACATTCCCTCTCGGCTGGATACCGCCGCTCTGCCCGAGACCACGATCCCGCCGTTGTCCGAGCAGGCAGCGGCCCGCCTGCTCGATCAGCGCCACCCGGGATTGAACGCGCGCATTCGCCGCCTCACCCTCGAGCACGCGCGCGGCAACGCACTGGCGCTGCTGGAGCTGCCCGCCTACATCGTCGGCGCGGCGGACACCTCCGACGACGTCATCGACGAGCTCGCGGTCCCGCTGCCGAAACGGTTGCAGCGCTTGTACAGCGGGCGGATCACGGCGCTCCCCGAGACCGTGCGCGCGGAGCTGCTGAAGGGCGCGCTCGACGGGGTGGGCGCGCGCGCCGCCGCGACCGTGGGACCGGCCGGCCGCTACCGGATGCGCGACGCCGAGGAGGCGGTGCGTGTCGGGTTACTCGAAATCGACTTGCGCACAGGCGAGTTCATGTTTCGTCATCCGCTGGTGCGTTCGGCGGTGGTGCAGCTGGCCACGCCCAACCAGCGGCGGGCCGCGCACGCCGCGCTGGCGCGAGTGCACCACGCCGACCTCGAGCGCCGGGCCAGGCATCTGGCGGCGGCCACCATCGATCCCGACGAACAGGTGGCGGCGGCGCTGGAGGCGGCGGCCGAATCCGCGACCCGACGCGGTGGGGCGATGGCGGCGGTGGCATGGCTGACCCGCGCGGCCCAGCTCAGCGAGAACCACGAGGACCGTTCGCGCCGCCTCGGCGACGCTGCCTTCGTCGCCGGGCACGCGGCCCGGCTCGGGCAGGCACAGCGCATCGTGCAGTCGGATCCGGCCCCCGGCGGGAACGAGTCACCGGCCGCGGTGCTGGCCTCGGCGTATTCGGCGCTGTACGAGGACGGTGACGTACGCACCTCGCATCGCCGCGTGTCGGCCGCGATCGAGGAGTTGTCCGCCAGGGGCGCGCGCGAGCAGCCGGAAATGCTGGTCCGGCTGGTGAACCTGCTGCTGGCGATCAGTCAGTACGCCGGTGACGCCGGGACGTGGACCAGCACCCGTGACCTGCTCGCCGGAATGGGCGAGTTGCTGCCGGAGCGTTCACGGATCTACCGCGACTCGTGGAGCGATGTGGTGCGCCACGGCGCCGGCGTGGCGCCGCGGGTGGAGTCGGCCGCGGCGCGGCTGGCGGAGCTGGAACCGTGGGACGTCACCCGGCTGGCGGTCTCGTCCTATCATCTGGACATCGCGGCGGATTACCGCCCGCACCTACAGCGGATCGTGGACCGGGAACTGGAGACCGGCGCGGTGGCCAGCGGCATCGTCATGCTGCACCTGATCATGCTCGATCAAACGTCGACCGGCGAATGGGACGAGGCCGAGCGGACCGGTCTGCGGTCGCTGCGGCGGGCCGTCGACCTGGGTTACGACCTGTTCGCCCAGCAGAGCCGCGGCTATCTGGCGCAGCTGGCGGCGCTGCGCGGGCGACTCGACGAGGCCCGCGAACTCCAGGCGGTGATCGATTCCTGGGCAAGGCCGCGCGGCCTCGGATTCCTCACCCAGGCCGCCGACGCCGCGGGCACCACCGCCGCGCTCACCGCGGGCGATTTCGAGGCCGCCTATCTGCACGCCATCGGCATCACACCCCCTGGCGAGTTCGCGCCGTACGCCTACCAGGCCTCGCGCAGCCTGCTGGACCTGGTCGAAGCCGCCGTGCACACCGGGCGCGCCGAGGAGGCGCGCGCCCATGCCGCCGCCGCGTGGGACGCCGGCCTCCCCGCGATCTCCCCGCGCCTGGCGATCCTCACCTTCGGCGCCACGGCGATGACCGCCGACGACGACGCGCGCGCCGCCGACATGGTGGCTCGGGCCGAGAGTCATCCCGCGGCAGCACGTTTCCCCTTCGAGCTGGCACGGATCCGGTCGGCGCACGGGCTTCGGCTCCGGCAGGCCAACAGCAGGACGGCGGCCAGGCACTACCTGTCGGCGGCCGCGGCGTCGTTCGATCGGCTCGGCGCCGCGGCGTGGGCCGAACGCGCGCGGGCCGAACTGCGTCCGCTCGGCGTCAGCGGGGCCGGGGCAGCCGCGGAGCCCGCCGCGCTGACTTGGCAGGAGCGCCGGATCGCCGATCTGGCGGCAGCGGGACTGTCCAACAAGGAGATCGGCGTCCAGTTGCACCTGTCGCCGCGGACCGTCGGCTCGCACCTGTACCGGATCTTCCCGAAATTGGGCATCACGACCCGCGCCGCCCTCCGCGACGCGCTCACCCGCGACACCCCTCTGCCGGAGGGACAGGCGGCGGGTAGCCCTCAGAACTGAGCGCCGCCCGATCCGGCCCGGATGCCGTGGTCGGTCAGCCAGCCGAGGACATGATCGGCGATCGCGGGCCACCCGCTGTCGATCACCAGGGAATGCCCGCGGTCGGCGAACTGCGCGAGCTCGCTGACCGCTACGGAGTCGCCATAGCGCTTGTACATCGCCCGCGTCATCGAATCGGGCGTGAGGCGATCCTCCTGTCCGGAGACCAACAGCAACGGTCCGCGGTCCCGGTTACCGGTGTCCACCGGCAGGCCCGGCCGACCGGGTTCGCTTCGTGCGGCGATGTCGCCGAGCAGCCGCTGGGGCATGGGGACGACGTGTCGGCCGAAGAGTGCGGTGGCCTCGCCCTCCTCGACCGCATTGGCGACGAACTCCCGGAATCCGCGCAGCGACAGGCGGGCCGGTTCGCCGGGGGATTCCGGTACGGCCGGCCATGCGACGACCGGCCCGGTGGAATCGCCGGGCGGCAGCGGCGCCAGTGCTACGGCCGCCCGGGCCAGGTTCGCGCCGAGCAGATATTGGGCGATCAGGCCGCCGACACAGTGGCCGATGAGCACCGGGGGAGTGTCGAACGAGCGCGCGACGCGCGCGTAGTGCGCGGTCAGTGCCGCCAGCCCGAGATCGCGCCACCCGGAAGGATCGGCGCGGGTCGCGGCCACGGTGTCCGGCTCACCCGGCCATCGGGGAGCGCTCACCGCGTACCCCCGGCTCGTGAGACGCCGTGTCCACCCTTGCCACGACGACGCGTGCAACCACGCGCCGTGCAGCAGTACCACGGGTGTTCGACGCACCGGCCTCACAGGTGGTCGACGTCGATGATCGCTTGGGCGAAAGGTTTCGGAGCCTCCTGTGGCACGTTGTGCCCGATGCCGTCGAGCACCCGGTGCTGGTATCGGCCGGTGAACCTGCCGCGGTAGGCCGCGCCGTCCTTGGCCGCGCCGTCGAAGTCGCTGGCCAGGGTGATGGTGGGCACGGCGATGGGCGGAGCGGCCGCGAGTTGCTGCTCGTAGCCGTCGTACTGCGGTTCGCCCGGCGCCAGCCCCAGCCGCCAGCGGTAGTTGTGGACGACGATGTCGACGTGGTCGGGATTGTCGAACGCCGCCGCGCTGCGGTCGTAGGTGGCGTCGTCGAAGTTCCACTGCGGCGAGGCGTTGCGCCAGATCAGCTTGTTGAAGTCGTGCCGGTTGCGGGCGTAGCCGAGGCGGCCGCGCTCGGTGGCGAAATAGTACTGGTACCACCAGCCGAGTTCGGCCTGCGGGGGCAGCGGCTGCTGGTTGCCGGTCAACGAGGTGACCAGGTATCCGCTCACCGAGACCAGGGCCCGGCAGCGTTGGGGCCATAGCGCGGCAACGATGTCGGCGGTGCGCGAGCCCCAGTCGAATCCGCCGAGGATGGCCGCGTCGATACCCAGCGCGTCCATGAGATCGACCACGTCGCGCGCGATCGCCGACTGCTGGCCGTTGCGGACGGTCCGCTCCGACCGGAACGTCGTGGATCCGTAACCGCGCAGGTAGGGCACGATCACTCGGTAACCGGCCGTCGCGAGCAGCGGCCCGACGTCGGCGTAGCTGAAGGGGTCGTACGGCCAGCCGTGCAGCAGCAGCACCGGTGTGCCCGTGGCGGAGCCGTACTCGACGTAACCGACGTTCAGCAGCCCCGCGTCGATCTGCTTGACCGGCCCGAGGGTCGTGTGTGCGCCCGCCCCAGCGCGCAGGGCCGCGCCCGCCGGTGCGGTGGCGGTCGTCGACTCCGCGGCCGAGCATGCGGCGAGCGAGCCGGCGGCCACCCCCGCGGCGCCCACGGCCAGCGCTCCGCCGAACAATCGTCGTCTGTTGATGGTCATCGCAACTCCCTCGGAAGGCTCGGCTCCTGACCGCATCCGGTCGCCACCGACGCTAGGCAGCGCCCATATCCCGCCGCGTCCGTCGGATGACGTAATCGATGACTGCCGCCGCCCCACGGATGACTGTCGGTCATCGCCGCGACCAGCACCGTAGCGCATTCGGCCTGGGACGACAGGGCGCACTATGGCCGCCGTAGCCCAATGCGCACCGGACCAGAACTTCCGCCGGTCCCGACGGGGGCGTTCGGCAGCCGGATGGCGCTGAAGTTTCGCGTGAGCACGACGGTGTCGTTGTAGCGACTCGGCCCAACCGTCCCCGTCGGTGCGCAGCGTCGGCGGCGGCCGCAGCTGCTGGAACTCGGTCGTCAGGCGCTCGAGATCCTTGGTCGGTGGTCGTAGGGGACGAAACCGTGTGCGCGATCGGACGAGAGAGGAGCACCTCCGAGGCGCAGCGCAAGAGGAGCGTATCAAGGTCGAGAATGGCGGGCTGATAAGCGTTCCGCAGCGTCTTTCTAGACAGAGGACACCATCCCCTCTCGGCCCGTGGAGGACTGTATCTCCAACTGCCGAGCGGTATGCCCGGCGGTGGCCGTTCGAACGCGGCAACCTTGTCGACCGCGACCATCGTCGGATCGAGCCGGTGACCGTGCGGCCGCCACCGCCTCGCCTCGCGCCAACCTCAGGAGGACGAGGAGGGGGCGTAGCAGGCGCCTGCCCCTCCCGGAATCGCTGCGAACCACCGGGCTGAATCGGTCCGGAGCGAGGTAGTCCGCATGTCGGCTCGATCAGTCGGCGGTGTCGCCCGTCCCACCGAGAAGCTCCGAGCGGCGCCCGCTCCACGTGACGACCACCTGATCCCGCGCGCGGCTGGCCGCGACGTAGAGCAGTGACCGTTCTCGCAGTCGCGCCTCGTTCAATTCTTCCTCGGGCACCCCATGCAGGCCCGCTTTCGCTGGTACGTGGGCTTCGTCGATGCCGGTGAGGATCACTCGGGAGAACTCCATTCCCTTGGAGCGGTGCATCGTCAGGACCTGGACGTGTCCGGGTATCGCCTGGTTCTCGTCCAGTGCGCGGGCGCTGATGCCGCGCTCGGCAAGGGCGCGGACCAACTGGCTGCGGTCGCCGACGCCACGGGTGAGCACGGCGATGGTGGAGGGCTCGATCGACGGATCGGACAACCACTCATTGATCTGATCGGCGACGGCCTGCAACTCCTCAGCGGCGGAAGCGCATTGTCGCAGAATCGGTTTGGGGCCGGTGCGCGCCGAGCGGTAATCGAGCGCGGATTCCTGGCCTTCCTCCAGGTCGCGATACTCGGCGCCGCTGAGTACGCCGACGGCGAACGCGAGGTTCTGCGCGGTGGTCCGATAGTTGAGTGTCAGCCGCCGCGAGCGTCCGACGATCTTGATGCCGAGGCGGCCCAGAACGATGGGCTGTCCATAGATCCGTTGGTGGGAGTCCTCGGCGATGAACAGGTCATTGGGTCCTTCGGCGACCAAGGCCCGCAGCATCAGCCAGTGCGTCGCGTGCAGGTCTTGTGCCTCGTCGACGACGACGTGGTCGGCCAGGCGGTCCGCGGTGTCGTTCGCCCGCTGCCGCAGGTGTTCCGCCGCGACAGCCAAAACCTCCGGAAAGCTGAGGGTTTCGTCCATGCGGCTGCGGCGTCGGTAGGCCTCGACCAGCTTCCACACCGCGATGCGTTGCGGCCGGGACAGCCGAACGCCTCGACCGGCCCGCGCGACTCGCGCGTATTGTTCGAGGGTGGTCACGTTGTTGGCGAGGACGACCGAGGTGTATTCGGTGTCGAGGAACCAGGTCGTCGCGAGTCGGGGTTCGAGACCGGTGGCGATTGTATCGACGATTTCCCGCCACATTTGGTCCTTCTTGGTGCGGGCAACCGGTACCTCGGTGCGTGCACCGAGAACGGCCTCGGTCGCGGGCCCGATGTCGTCGGCTCGGCGCACCACATCGTTGGCGAGCTTGTCGATTCCTTCGACGTAGATGCCGGGCTCGCCGAGTCTTTTCGCGAGTCTGATGCCGGGTTCGAGGGCCTCGAGGTCGGTTTCGAGGTTCTTCGCGAGGGTCTTGTTGAAGGTGGTGAGAACGATTCGCGCGGCCGGGTTGCGGCGCAGCAGATTGCGGGCGCGGTGGATCGCCACGACGGTCTTGCCGGTGCCCGCGCCGCCGGAGAGCCGGAACGGTCCGCTGTAGTCCCTTTCCGCGTATCGGCGCTGTTCCGGGTGCAGGAATACCCGCCAGGCCGCGAAGTCGCCGCCTTCGATGACACGCCGCAACTCGTCGCTGCCTTCGATGTAGGTGAATTGCATCTTCGAGGCGGGACGGTCGAGCGCTCGGATGATGTGGTCGTCCTCGTCCACGGTCGCGTCGACGGGGGCCTCGGTGAACCGGTACTTGTCCCGGATGTCATCGATGCTGGTGCCGCAACCGAGTTCGAGCAGCGCCTCGGCCTGCCATCCGGACACGCCCGCGGCGATGTCGTTGAGTTCGAAGTCGTCGCCGGCCGCCAGCGCGCGCCCGGCCAGCGAGGTGTCCATGCCGAGCCGGTCGGTGAGGTCCGACAGCGTGAATCCCGCGCGCGCCAGAAAACCTCGCCTCGGCTCCTTCGGCGCGTCGGTCGGTCGCGTTGTGGTCTGGGGAGGCGCGTCCTCGTCCGATTCCGTGACGACGCCCTCGAGAATGCCGTTGACAGGATTGACCCGAAGGACCGCGCGCTCGGCGAGGGAGTTCGCGACGTCGTGCTTCCAGGTCCCCATGTAGACGTAGGTGGTACCGCCTTCTTTCGGGTCGACCCGGAACAGCACGGCGCGATGGTTCAGATCAACCCTTCCCGTGCGAACGCGCCGGTCCACGGCGCTCTTGATCGGCTCGATGTGCAGCCCGGATGCGGTGTCGTCGTTCTGTAGTTTGTCCAGGAAGCTGAAGACACGCTGCACCAGCGACCCGTCGAGTCTGGCGAGCGCCTTGCTCTGGTTCATCATCACGATGTTGGCCATCAGATCACTCCGTTCGCGGTCAGGGCCGCGATGATCCGCGCCGTCTCCGGCGGGCAGACCGTCCAGCCCTGATCGGTCAGCGTATTGGTCGCGGCCTCGCCGCCATCGAACAGCACGCCGACGCGAGCGCCGGGCCAGGCGATGTCCACCACTTCGCCGTCAGCGGTCTCGAAGCCTTGAGCGGGTAGCGGCGTCCCGGCTCTCGCCAAGTCCAGGACGAGGGCACGTTCGGCGTCGGAGATGCTGGTGTCGTAGAGCGTCTGCCATTCCGGCCTCAGGTCGCCCGCGGCGGTGTCGGCGCGCGGCTCCGGCGCGGTTGCGTCGCCGGCCACCAGGCTGCGCGTGGTCACCAAGTGGGTGTCGCACAGGCCGAACCAGTTCGACAGGCGCAGCCATTCCCGCCAGCCGTCGCCGGCGCCGAGGGCCTCGTCGCGGTCATCGAGAACGAGCACGGCGGAGACCGTTCCGGTGTCCGGCCGCATCGATGCGGTGACGGTCAGCGGTCCATAGGTATACGAGGCACACGCGTGGTTGCCTGCCGGGAGCTCGGCTTCGCGGCCGTCGAGCAGGGCCAGCGCCCATCCGGCGAGCCCGGCGCTGTCGCCTTTGCCGCGGTGTTCACGCATGAACATCAGCGGCAGCCAATGCCCGACCTTGGCCCACTCCTCGATATCGGGTTCGGTCAGGAATCCGAACAACTGGGTGATCGGGTCGGCGAGCAGCAGGTCGGTCACGGATCGGCGCAGGTTGCCGCGCTTCAGCATGAGCCGGCCCAGCTGCTCCGAATACCAGCGCGGGGTGACGGATCGCCTGGCTTCGAAACGCTCCAGGTCTTCGTGACAGAACGACCACACCATGACGCCGCCCGAGCGGAGGATCGCGCGTTTGCGCGCGTCGTCGGCGACCCGGTTGTTATCGGGCACCGCGTGGTATTCGCGTCCGTCGGCGAAGATCGCGATGACCGGGATGTCGGGATCCGATGTCTTGAGTTCGTAGTCCGGCACGCTGTTGCCCATCGGTGTCTGCGGAGTGAGCGTCCAGGTTCGGATGGTCGGGCCGGGCACGGTGATCGTGGCCTTGTTGGCGTAGGTGCCCGGGGTTTCCTTGATGGTGGCGCCGAGGGTACGCAGCCGATCGAGCAGAGCCTGGTAGAAGCGGCGCTCGAGCGGCGACTCCTGGCTGCCGACGCGGTTGTCCGGCGTTTCGTCCACGATGGACTGCGACCACTGATCCCACGACGGTTCGCTGTCCTGGACGTCGAGGATCGTGTCGAGAATCTTCGCCGCGGTCTTCCGGGAGACTTTGTCCAGCTCGTGCGGCGCTGTGAACGGCAGCAGGCAGTTGTGACAGGCCAACCGCGACTCGGCTGCGCACGAGCAGCCGTGCAGCACCTCGCGGGCTGCCTTCAGGACCGACCACACCTTGATCGGGTCGGCGAATTCGGCGAGGTAGCCGGTGCCGCCGGGCACCGTGTCGTGGATGAGCAGCGCCCGCTGATCCGGTGCGTACAGGGCGTCGGGGACTGCGACGATGTCCAGGTGTTCGGGCGCGCCGCCGATCACCTCCCGCAGGCCGAGCAGGATGGCCGCGCTCAGGCTCGGATACGCGAAGGTGTCGTAGCGAAGTTCCGGCGGCACATGCAGCAGCACCGCCTGGGTGCGCAGCGTGCGCGCCAGCGCGATGTCGCGAACGTGCCGTTCGTCGGTGGCTTTGCGGTATCGGCACCAGCTGCGGTGCTCGTAGGCCTCGTTGCGCCCGGCTACCCGGTCGAGCTGTCCGCAACCTGAGCAAACCCGGAACAGGCCGGTGGTGACGTCGGTGCCCGCGAGGGTGCGCCGGACGCCTTGGGAGGTGCGCCTGCCTACATTGAGCCAGCGGATATCGATGCGGCGCAGATATTCCGCGCCGAAGGCGTGATCGGTGGCGAACCAGCGGCGCGCGATATTGCCGGAGTCGATGTCGGCGGCGGTGACCACCGAATACACCTCGCGGTGGCGTTCGTCGCGGGAGTCGGTGATGGCGGCTTCGTCGCGGCGCACCTCCGCCGACACTTTCGACATCTCCACCACCTGCAGCTGCTGGCTGACGTCGGCGATGGTGCCGTCGCCGCAGCGCGGGCAATTGCCCCGGTGGCGGGGCTGCTCACCGCTCGCGCTGATGTCGGCCCACCCGCAGCGCGGGCACATCCGCCAGGTGTGGATGGCCGCCGCGCCCCCGCCGAGGTCCACCGCGTCGATCCGCACGGCCAGGCCCTGGGCGTAGAAGGTGGAGCCGGGGGCCAGCTCGGTGAGCGCTATGCGGGCTCCGCGCTGATAGCTCTCGGTGTCGCCGTGGTATTCGTTGGTTTCCGGGTCTATCCATGTGATGCCGACGTCCAAGGTCACCGCGTCGTCGAGCAGCGTGTAGTTGGGCAGCACGCCGTAGCGTTCCAGTACGCCCACCCAGTGCTCGTTGGTGAGGTCGCTGATGTGCTTGCCGAGCAACCGCAGCGTGCCACGTGCCGAGCGCAGGGTGCGGCGGTCGTCGTCGGTGGCGGCGGGGGAGTTGGCGCGCTGCTCGAATTCGGGTAGCGCGGCGTCGACGGCGGTGCGGCGCTCGGTGAGTTCGGTGACGTCCCGATTCCAGCGGTGCACCGCCTCCCGTAGGTGCCGGGTGAGCCGGCTGGGTTGGCCGTCCCCGCCGGGGGAGGCCCAGGCGCGCAAGCCGTCGCGGGTGGTCCCGTCGAGCAATTCGCCGAACTGGTCGAGGAAATCGTCGAGCAGGGCGACGGACTCGGCTTCGGCGGTGTGGATGAGCCGCGCCATCCACGTGTTCTCGTCGAAGCTGCCCAGTACCGCGCGGGCGTCGAGCGGGTCCTGTGCGCCGGGCTGTCGCGCGAGCCGATCGATGACGTGAGCGACATACTGGCGTTGCAAGATCTCCTCGGCGGTGAGGAAGGTCGCCGGTGGGCGCACTTTCCCGTCGATGACCGAGAGCGGATCGTACAGCTTGGGCAGGTGCTCGCCGCGCCCGCGCACGAAGGCCAGCACCAACGAGTTGCCGGTGCGGCGTCCCGCGCGGCCTACGCGCTGTAGATAGGAGGCGACCGTGCGGGGCATCGATCCGAGCATGACGGTCGAGAGATCGCCGATGTCGATGCCCATCTCGAGGGTGGGCGTGGCGACGAGCACGTTCGGCGCGGTGGGGTCGTCGCCGGACCCCTTGAACTTCGTCTCGTACTCGAGCCGGGTCTTGGTCGGCAGCAGCGAGGTATGTTCGCGCGCCACCACCCGTTTCATCTCGGAGCGGTCGTAGAGCCTGCGGTAGAAGTTGTCGCTCTTGTGTGCTCGCTGCAGGGTGCCGGGGCAGCGGACGAGCAGACACGGCGCGCCCTCGAGCTGGTCGACGACGACTACGCTGCCGGGATTCTGGGTCCGGCACACCTCGCACACCAGCAGATGCCTGCCCGCCTGCAGGTCGGCCAGATCCGGTGCACCGACGAGGACGCCGTCCTCGCTCAACGAATAGGTGGTCAGCGCCTTTTCGGTGATTACGGTGGTGAGGACACGGTTCTCGGCCAAGACGGTGAACAACGACCGGGCGAGGAAGCCGCCCTCGAACGCGGACACGTTCAGGCACCGCGACGCCCACCGCGCATACCACGAGGAGGGCGCGGTGATCGGGTCGAAGCCTTCCGGGATGGTGCGCGCCCCGAGCGCCGGAAATGCCGGAGCTGGGCGGCCTTTCGGGAAGGCGGGCATGCCTTCACCGCGCGGGCGTCCGCCCCAGACCCAGCGCCGGTTGGCGTCGCGCTGTACGAATTTGTCCAACCACACGTGCCGGATCGCGCCCTGGGTGCGCATGCGTTCGACCGTGCCGCGCACCCAGCGCGTGACCGCGGCGGGGTCCGGTTCCGGCAGGGCGGTTTGGTATTCCGCGCCGTCGAGCGCCTGTCTGCCGAAACTCGCGACCCGCGCACCGGAGCCGAGGTCGACCTCGGCGACGACGCTGCCGGTGAGTTCCAGGGTGCGGCCGAGCCGGGATTGCAGACCGAATTCGAGGTCGATGTCGAACTGCACCCGGCGCTTGACCTTGCGCAGCGCCCTGCGGCGTTCGTCGGCGCGCTTGTCCCGCTGCCAGAAGGCGACGAACTCGTCGCGTTCGACGATGTCGGGTGCGAGCAGATGGTAGCGGCGGGTCGGGTCTTCGCCCGCGCGTTCGATCACCGCCTCGCACAGTTCGGTGAGCGTCAGCATCGCCGCGGCCTTCGAACCGGCCACCTTGGCGCCGAGGGCGTTACGCAGCGTGGAACGCAGACTGAGCGTGTGCGAGCGCGCCTGGACGAACCCGGCCCGGTGGGCGGCGTCCTGCACGCTGTCGGTGAACATGAGCGCCTTCTTCTCATCGGCATCGAGGTCGGCGTCGCCGAACATGTTCGACAGTGCCACCGACAGTTGCGTCGCGACCGCGCTGCCGAGGAAGCGGATCCCGTCGGCGGTGTTGCAGGCCGGGCACACGTCCTTGCGCGAGTCCTCTTCGGCGGCCGGCCCGTGCAGCATGAGCACCGGAAGTGCGTGTCCCTCCAGCACTTCGGAGCTCTCCGGATCGGGGGCCTGTTCGCTGAGTTCCCGCTTGTCCAGCAGCAGCCAGCGCAGGCCGTCCACGGCGGTCTCGAGCTGAGCTTCCACCGGCGCGGAGATCAGTGCGCGAATTCGCGCGTCGCCGCTGAGATGCAGGGAGCGTACGGAGTCCTGGTCCGGGTCGAGGACTTCGCCGGTGGGCGCCATCCGCACACCCCAGCCCGAACGGCCGCAGTGGCGGCAGTAGAGGGCGGGTTGGTATTCGACCTCGACGCCTTCGGGCGCGCCGTCGTCGGCCCAGCGGAACCGCGTCGCGGCCGCCAGCTCGCGGTCGATCCGTGACAGTTCCCGAACCCACAGGTGCACATCGACGTTCAACGCCGACCGCCCGATCTCGGCGCGCAGATGCGACAGCGCAGCGAACACGAAATCCAGATAGCGCTGCCGGGTGGCCTGCGCCCGCGCATTGTCCCGCTCGGCCGACGGCGCGGGCAGCACCGCCGAGGCCAGCTCGGCCAGCGACACACCCTTCGCGCAGCGGTTCACCAGTTGTACGAACAGGTGGTGTTTCTTCAACAGGTCCAGCTGCTCGGTCTCTTGGAGGCGACGCAACTCCGAGGCCAGCTCCTCGAGCTCGGGATGGTGATCGCCGGCGCGCTCGAACAGCGTCGCCAGCACCGCGGCCGTGAGATGGCCGTTGTTGGGTGAGGTCTCCTGCAGCGCGACGAGGAATGCGACGGCTTCCTCGATCGCCGGGACGACCGGCTCATACAGCCGATCCAGATCCGCCTTGCGATCGGCCAGCCATTCATCGAGCCCCAGCCGAGTCTCCCCGATCAGCGAGTCTTCGGGAAAGACTTCTCCGAACACCCCGTGCGCGAAATCCAGCATCGCCGTGGGCTCACCCCCGCCGCCCAGCGTCGCCGACGTCGCCACCGGCGTGATCCGCCCCAACGGCCGCGCCCGGTCCTGCGCGCTGAAGTCCGCCGCTTCGGTCCGATACGACTTCACCGCCAGCCCGAGCCGCCGCAGCAGCATCGCGACATCCGTGCCCTGCGCACCGTCGTAGGTGTGGAACTCGTCGAGCACGAGGTACTGCAACGATTCCGTCGACTGCCGCCACATCGCCGCCCGATCCGGCCGCAGCAACAGATGATCGAGCATCTTGTAGTTGGTGAGCAGGATGTCGGGCGGTGAATCGTGCATCAGCCGCCGATCGGTGATCAGCCCGTCCGTCGACACCATCGTCCGCCCGCCCGAGGACTGCTCGCCGGTGTAGAGGCCGGCGGTGACGCCGGAGAGTTCCGGGTTGGTGGCGATGAGCCGCGCGAGCCGCTGCTCCTGGTCGTTGGCGAGGGCGTTCATCGGATAGATGATCAGCGCCTTCATCCCCGCCCCGCCGCGCTTCTTCGCGCGCAGCACATGATCGAGGATCGGGATCAGGAACGACTCGGTCTTACCGGACCCCGTCCCGGTCGTGACCAACGTCGGCCGTGGCCGCTGCTGGAACTTGGTCGACAGGCGTTCGAATGCCTCGGCCTGATGTCCGTAAGGGACGAAATCGGTTGGCAGCCAGTCGAGGTGCATGCCCCAATTACCGCGCGCGGGGGCGAATGGGAGACGCAGGCGGAGGTAGGGACCCTTGAACATGCCCGCGCGGGGGTCGCCGACGAAGTCGATGAGCGCTGCCTGGGTGTCGGGGTCGGTGAGCGCGAAGGTGGTGGCGAGGTAGTCGGTGAGACCCTCGCGCAGGTGGTTCGCCTGCAAGGTCGGCAGGAGTGCCCCCATGAGTATTGCTCCTTGACGGTGGTCTGATCACCCGGTCGTGTCGGCAGTCGACGTCACTGGACGCTATCGCACAGGGCAGGTGCTTCGCCGCCGCGTTCGCCGAAACCTGCTTTCTCCCAGTCGAAATCGCGCCTCGCGGAATTTGGTGGACTCGTTCGCTCGGATCAGCGTGCGGGGTGACCGGAGTGCGATCCGTACCCTGTTCCCGCGACGACTCCGAAGACGAGTCGGTTTGCTGTGTTTTGTGCAGGTGCCGCCGTGCCCGGTATGTCGACAGATGGGCTTGGTGCCGCGCCGGTGGCCCCAAATCCTCGGGCCCGAACCTTATGAGCGCCGCCGAGGGCGGGTAGGGTCAGGGCGATGGTACGGGGGCCGGGGAGGAGAGAACCATGGCGACAAGCGATCAACCACTGAACATGATTCCCGATGCGGTGACGGCGGTCGGCAGGCAGGCCTATGACGTCGCTCAGCAGCTGAGATCGGGATCGATAGCGTTGGACCGCGAGGTCCAGGCGTTGTTCGACACTTGGAAGGGAAGCGCCGCCGATGCTTATCGCGAGGGGTGGGATGACATGCAGGACGGCGCGATGAAGGCATGGGACGCGCTCACCGACCTGGCATCGAAGCTCGGCGTCAGTGTGTCGACGCTGCAGGATCAGGACAACTCCAACGCGGCGCCGATCAGCTCGCTCCAGTTGGACTGACGGCATGACCGCTGAATTCGCGTTCGATCTCGATCACATCGACCAGGTGACCGCCCGCGCCCGCGGCTTCAAGGAGTTCTTCGCCGACCATCTCGATCAATTGGACCGCACTGTTCAGGGGCTCATGCAGAGTGGGCAGTGGACGGGCGTGGCCGCGGCGGCATACGCCGAGGAGCATCAGGTCTGGGTCGCCGCAGCACGCGAACTGCTCGACGGACTGGCTGAGATGGAGCAGGCCGCCCGGACGGCACACGCCTCCTACTCGGACGCGGCGGCCGTGAACCTGCGCATGACAGGGGGATGACATGGCTGTTGTTGCGCCGCAGACGTATTACACGGCTGCGGAGGAGTGCTACAAGCTGTCGAGGGAGTTCCAGTCCGCGTACAATCCGCTGCAGACGGCGCTGCTCGAAACCAGCGGTATGGCCGGGAGTTGCCAGGCCGCGAAGGCGTGGTCCGCGGCTTACGATGAGCGCGCGGGCGCCTTCACCACCGCGGCGACCAACTTCGCCAGGGCGTTGCAACATTTCGGCGACATCCTGATCGCGTCTGGCTACAACTGGGAATGCTCCAACTACGCGGCGAATCGTGACCCGAACAAGGGGACCGGTCCAGCGTGCCCGCGCACCATCCCTTCTGAATTGCCATACAGCGCGAACGTTGTCGTCGGCGTGGCGTCGTCTCGGAACAATGGCCCCGGGCTGGAAACCGAGTTTCCCGAGCTGTACGACAAGGTCGTCACCCAGCTCGCGGGTGACAAGGTCCCCGATGGCGACACGGACAAGCTCGATCGCGCGGCGCAGGCGTGGAAAGCCTTCGCCGACAACAACGCGATCTTCGCCGCCGGACCTCGCCTGCGAGTCGTCGCCGCCGGACTCGCCAAGTTCGATGCACCCGACATCCCGAATCTGACCGGCCACTTCGAAACACTGGCGAAGAACGCGGACGACATCAAGCTGGTCGCCGACGATCTGGCGAAATCGACATCCAGCCACCACGCCGCTGTCGTCGCAGTTCGCGCGGACATCAACACCCAGGTGGCGGCAACGCTCGTCGTCGCGTCGGTCGCCATCGCCGTAACGGCCGTGGCAATTCGCAACCCGCGCGCGGCCACAGTGGAGGGCCCCGCGCTGGAGACCGCCGCGAACGCCATCGCCGGCGCCGTCGGGTCATTCTTCACCGCACTGGCCGGGATCAAGTTCAGCACCGCGGCACTGGCCGTAGGAGCACTCGCCACCATCACCGGCCTGACCATCCTGTCCATCGCCGGCGACTCGACATTCAACTCGAACTACAAGCCTCCGGCCAATGCCTACGATCCCAACGGGCCCAAAGCTCCAGGCCGTCCAGGTGAGGCGGAAGGGTTCGTGCCACCCAAAGGCGGGGACCGATGGGTGCCCAACCCCAACGGTCGCGGCTTCGGCTGGGAGGATGCCGATGGAAATGTATGGGTGCCGACCGGTCAGGGCGGTGCGGCACATGGTGGCCCGCATTGGGATGTGGAGTTCCCGAAGGGCGGCTACAGGAACGTCAGACCAGGAGGAGGAAGCTGATGAGCGACGGATCGACGGTGGTACTGGAGGCGACCGACGTCTGGTATTACTCGCGTGGGGACGAGGCGGCGTTCTTCGAGTGGCTCGACAGGATCCCTTCGGTCCGCTCGTACGGTGGGCGACTCAGCACGTTGGAGATCGTCGTCGAGACCCCGGTGGACGACGACTCCCTGCGAGAGCTCCTGGCGCTCTTCCATCGGTACCACATCGACTTGGCTCAACTTCGCCAGCTTGACAACAGCCGAATCGGCCCTTGGTTCCGCGATCCCCAAAAATTCTGGCACGAATCTGTTTTCGGTACATCCGCCAAATAATCACACGTCCCCGGGCGGTGCCTACGATCCCAACGGGTCCACAGCGCCGGGCCGGTGTGGTGAACCAAAGGGATTCGCGCCGCGTGCAGGTGTCAACCGCTAAGTGCCGAATCTGACCCGAGCGCCATCGCTTCGCTAGGGTAGATGCCGACGGAAATGGTGCGCGCCGACCGGTAAGGCGGTGTCGCACAGGGCGCACCCACCTGGGTGCAGGGGCAAGGACCGCAAGAATTGGAGAACCGTTACCCAGGGGGCCAACCCGATGAGCGGCACTGAAATCATGCTGAAGGCAGCTGGCGTCAACTACGGGTCACCGTACGATGAAGCAGCCCTCTTCGAGTGGCTCGACAAGATCCCAGCTGTGCGGTCATACGCAGGGGAGCTGCGAACACTCAAAATCGAAGTCGACGCGATGGCCGACGACGAATCCGTATACGAACTCGTATCCCTGTTCCATCGCTACCACGTAGACATGTCGCAGTTGCGGGTGTTCGACACGGAGCGGATCGGTGAGTGGTTCAGAAATCCCGAGAGTTATTGGTATGAGTCAGTCTTCGGCGCGTCGAGATAGGTCAGTCGTACGCGCACCGGAGGCGAAAGGTGTTTGCGATTCGATGTTCACGGCCGACCGGCATATGACACGCTCGACTACGTGAGTGCCATCTTGTTGACCTGGAACCCGAAGATCTGGAACCGCTGGCATCCCGACTATGATTCGTATGCCCGCGAGGTGCGAGACAACGGCCCATGCCCGGACAGCTGGTCCATAGGCAACCACCGTAACGGGATCGTACCCGGAACCGAGGCATGGCTCTTGAAGCAAGGCGGTCTCGACGCCAGCTGCCGCGGGATCCTGGGGCATGCCATCGTGAGTCCAAACCTCGGCCCGGCACTGATCACTCGGATTCGAGCAAAACGACCCAATTCATCGACATCGATTTCGATTGGCTGCTGCCCGAGGCGGACCTCATCGATATACCCACACTGGAAGGCACTGCTACAGCGACAAAGTGGCGCCAAATCTATAGTTCCGGGACGCGTGTTGATCCCGCAGATCTCCCCGCCCTCCGCACGTTGTGGATAGAGCACGCCCAGCCTACGGCTTATGACTTGGGCGACGAGGAAGTGCCTGGCACCTACCCGGAGGGCGCGACGCGCACCGTCCAGGTCAATAGATACGAAAGTAGTCGCGCAGCTCGCGAAGCATGTATCGTCCACCACGGCACGGTGTGCATGGTCTGCGGCTTCGACTACCGACAGGTGTATGGCTCGATCGGCGCCGGCTACATCCAGGCGCATCACACGGTGCCGATCTCTCAAATGGGCGAGGACTATGAAGTGGATCCGATAACGGACCTTGTTCCTCTGTGCGCCAATTGCCATGTCATGGCACATCAGCGGCAACCCGACCCCTACACAGTACGAGAACTCGAGGTCCGCGTCAGGCGACGCCGCTGAGGAGGGTGAGTGCCCCGTTCCCTGCGAGTACTGCCCAGCTTGCGGCGCGTCACGTTGCATGGCGGCGGGGGGGTCGCCGTCACCGTATGCCACCTCGCCACTCGCGCCCGCATCCGCCGACTGGTCATAGCCCGTGCCGGCGAAACGGCCTCGCGCTGGCAGCGGACAGGGCGACCGATGAACTCGACGACTCCGCGAACGTGACCATCGTCTTCGGGTGACGGAGCATGTCCTGCCGTTCCAGCTGCGGGTGCAGCATCGACCCATGACATCGACGTCTTCGCGGAGAAGGTCGCCAAGGTCTGCTCATCTGGGCGACCTCCGTCCTCGGCCCCCAAGTCACTCGGAAAGTGTGCGCTCCGGCTGTTTCCTCGGCCGCTGCCAGCGCGTCAGCCCGCGGCATCCCATCGCGAACTCCTCCGCGTCGCGCAACGCTCTGCCCGCGACGAGGTCCAGTTCGAACGAGTCATCGCCGTGTCCGGTCATGGCCGCGATCATCTGCCGGGCGGTGGACCGGATCGCCGACTTGTTCCCCGTCACCGTCCAGCGGTCCACGGCAGGCACGTGGATGAGCCAGCGCGGGGCGCAGCAGTGCACTGTGACGCGGTAATGGCGCACGGTCACGACCTCCGCGCGCGGACGGCCCTGCATCGGATCACTCGGTCCATGACAGGGCTTCGGTGAGGGTCACCGGAGGCGGGGGAGGGGTCGACACCCCGCCTCCGGGACGTTCGGGGGCGTCGGCCCACTGGCGAAGCGCGACGGCGTAGCGCTCGAGCACGGGCAGCGGCACAGCCTTGTAGGGAGCACGGGCTCGTGGGAACGGAACGCGTTGCGGCAGTGCTTTGGTCATGTGTCCTCCGCAGGTCGAGTGGCGGCGAAAAGGGCTTACGCCGCTCCGATCACGCGGTCAGTTGAGCACCGGATACGGGGTGTGTGGACATTTCCACGCGGATTCGCGACACAAAGTGGCAAATGCCCTGGACACCTTCCAGCGACCCTGCACAATGTCTTTCAGTCGGTCGAATTGCGGCCTTCCACAATTACTTTCAGAGAAATTCCAGCCAGCGTGTGTGGATATTCCACAGAAGGGAGCAAACAGGATGGGGGAGAGGGATGCGGACGCCGATGATCGGCAGCTCAGGGCCGACATTCGCGGGACCGGGGGCGTTCCACACCGCAGCCTCGGCCGCTGCCTGCGCGGGATGAGGCAGGAAGCGGGACTGTCCATCGAAGTGGCGTCGCGGGCGATCGGGCGCGGGGCGGGGACGCTGCACCGGTTGGAGACCGGCGCGCCGAACGTGGTCGTCAGGGAGGAAGACCTGCGGCGGTTGTGCAGGTTGTATCAGCGGGTGGACATGCTGCCGGTGTTGAAATCGTTGGCGGCGCAGGGGAGGACGCCGTCATGGTTGGACGAGTTTCCCGATCAGGTGAATCCGACGTTCAATGCCTACGTGCAGATGGAGGCGTCGGCCTCTCGTATCACCGTGTATCGCCCCGATATGGTGCCTGGATTGTTTCAGGTTCCCGACTACGCGCGGGCGTTGGACCGTGTCTACTTTCCGATGGACACCGCAGAGGAGATCGAGCGTCGCGTCCGGGTGCGGCGCAACAGGCAAGCGTTGATCACTCGTGACTTCTCGCCACTGACAGCTGTACTCGTCGTGGATGAGGCTGTCACCAGGCGAGTCGTCGGAGGTCCCGGCGTGATGTCGGCGCAGCTGCGTCACCTGGCTGATCTGCCACCGAACGTACGGGTGCAGGTGTTGCCCTTCGGGGTTGGCTTCCCGCTGGGGGTCTCGACCGGTCCATTCACGATCCTGGATTTCGCCGGTGACGGAGAGGCGCGACCTTTGGAGCCGCCAGTGGTCTATGTCGAGAGCTACACAGGCAACATTTACCTGGAGCGCACCAGCACCGTGCGGCGGTACAGAGCTGGATTCGAGGTCATCCAGCGAGTAGCTTTGGACGTGCCGAATAGCAAACGCCTACTGCGGCAGGCAGCGAAGGAGTTCGACCGTGTCCGTTGACCTATCTGGAGCGCGCTGGTTCAAAAGCACTCGTAGTGCCGCCGGGAACGACTGCGTCGAGATAGCGCATCTGGATGGCGGCCATGTAGGGGTTCGTGACTCGAAGAACGTCGGCGGTGGAGTGCTGGTGTTCACGCCCTCGGAGTGGGATGTGTTCCTGGCGGGCGCGCGGAGTGGAGACTTCGACCGGTTTTGAGCTGAGCGCCAGTCTCGTCTGTGGTACCGATCTCGTCGCGAGATCGGTAGCGCGATTACGCCTACCGACCTCGATTGCGGCGCAGACTCGTGGCGCGTGTTCTGCGGATGGGACGATCTTGCCAACCTCTCGGTCTGACGCCTCTCCGAGAATTCGACGGTGTTTTCAGGATCGGCACCGCATCATTCCAGACGCAGCGCGAGAACCGAGAAGCACGATGAGTAGTACACAGCCGCGGACGCTGACCGATCTCGAAACCAGCGTCGTCACCAAGCTGCTGTCCTCAGGGGTGCCCGGAGCCTCCGAGTACCTGGCGCAGGTGCCGTATTCGCAGGTGGTCGCTACCTGGGGTATCGGTTCACCCAGTGTCGATCTCGCGGTGCGGCCCGGCGCGGTGCGAGCATCCGGTTCGCCGAACGGAATCTTCGCCAGCGGAGCGGTCACCGACCGCAACGGATCACCGATCGGCGAAGTCATTCTATGGGTGGAGAACGGCTGGCTCAGCGCGATCGAATACGCCTGGTATACCGACAAACGCCCACGCGCGCTGCCCGATCCCGCTCGAATCGAGATTTTGTAAGCCTTACCCGTGGAATGGGTCGGCCTCTCCCTGGACTGCCAGCCGCCAGGTGTTCGGCGATTTGGAGCCCTCGTTGAGGCAGCGCGGAAACCATCGAGTTCTTTGAGTGACGAGAGCCCGTGCATAGCCCTGACTGTGTGTGCCGTACGCGGTTCTGTGGTCTCGGCATATCGCAACACATCTGGGACGACTTGTCGGGACACCGTTACCGTGTATCCGGCCAACCCCATGGCGCTGACCGGCATGCCTCGTCCCGGATGGATTGGGTCGACATCTATGACGTCACCTTGCGCGGGAAGGCCGTGGTCCCTCGGACATGATCGGTCAGCGTACGATCAGGTGGGCCGCCCAGCAGGCCATCGACGCCCGATAATCCGGTGTGTCCGGTCGCAATGATCATCGCGATGTCTCCTCAGTCGCCCGCTCGATTCGAGACCCGCCGAAGCCCTCGGAACTCGTGAGACCAGCGAGGCTCGAGAAATGTGCATGGGCCAGCAACATGTCGCGCTCGCGGTCGACGCCGGTGAAGGGGGCAGCGTAGGTGATGCCGTTTGCGGTGATATCGGTGCGGCCAAGGGCGGGGTCCTTGCGGAGTTCGGAAGCGACTTTTGTCGGGAGTTGGCGACCGTTGGCGTCGTAGCGGGCTTCGCGTTCGTAGCGTTGCAGGACGGGGAACTGGGTGCGGTAGATGGTGAGGAGCTCGTCGGCCGAGATGTTGAGCATGACGGCTACGATTGCGTCGATTTCAGCCAGAGCTTGGCGGCGGTCAATGGCAGTGCGGAAGGGGGTTCGCCGCGTCCAAGTGCGCGACACTGAACCCAGCGCGGACTCGTGACGTCGTGTGGCCGTTTCGTCAGGAACCCAGGAGTCGTCCCGCCAGCGGCTGTCGTACAACTTTGACCAGAGCGAAGAATATTCGGCTACAACGCAATTCAATCTCAGGGCGCGAAGCGTGAGGTTCGGCTCCAAGACATGGTTTCGGATGTGCGGAATTTTGCCCAGCGCGGATACCTTTACGTGACCGACGCCCATGACTTTGATCAGGAAGTCGGCAACCAGGGAGCTTGTGATCCCGGACATGACTGCGAGATCAGTCGGATCGCTGACGGTGAGTGACAGAATGCCACCGACATGAGTTGGTCCTGGAGGCAGCAGGGCGGCGTGCAACGTACGGACTGTCGCCGAATCGCACATTTCCCGCCAGGCCAGTCGGAAATAAGTCGAGCTGGGCTCGCCGTGCCAGTGGGGGTACGCCGCCAGGTACTCGGCCGACGGTCGCGCCACCTGGTAGTTGGTACGGGGGATGAAGTCCTCGGGCAGGGTTTCCAGGTCGATCGGGGAGTAGTCCACGTTGCTGCGCATCGTCGGGTTGCCCTGTTGGTAGATCGGGGTGGCGACGGTGAGGTGCGGGCCTTGCAGGATCACGTCGTCCCAGCGGTCGGGGACGGCGGAGCGGGATTCGAAGTAGCCGAGTTTGCGATCTGCTGACTCGTGCCAGCCCGCCGTCCAGTTGAAGCCGATAGCGGATAGTCGGGGTGCGGTGGCGATCTTCTCGAGAACTTCGGCGCTGGCGCGGTTGACCGGGTAAAGAATGCGTGCTTCGGCGGCTGGGGTGCCAGGTTCGTCGATCAGGGCAGCCCAGTTGGCAAGTTCGGCTTCGGTGACTTTGATGATGCGTTCGGCATGCGGTCGGACGTCCCAACGATCTTCAGGATCTTTCACACCCGGAGCAGGGCCATCGCCATCGTGCCGCAGGGAGCGCGTCACCACCTCAGGCTGGTATAGGGCGGCTGCTTGGAGGAATCGGATGTCTGCCGACTTACCGTATACGTGCACGCCGAATAGTCGGGTGTGGTTGATCTCGCCGAACATTTTGAGTTCATTGCGGAACTGCCAGTGCCGCCGAAGGCGGTGGTAGCACTCGCTGCGTAGGCCGCGCGCCCTCGCTTCGGTGAAATGGCTTTCGGGATGGAGCATCGAGACAATGCCGCTCGAGGCCATAGAGCGCCAGGCGCGCTCCATGAAGCACCGGTACGAATCCGGCTGTAGTCCGGCGAGGACGGGCCGATCGATTCCCGACCCGAGGTGTTCGCTCTGCCCGGCTTGCTTCGCCCGCTCGTTCAAATACACGGTGTGGGCGATCGGCGAACTCAGTGCAGCAGTGAGCTTCTCCCGCTTCGCGGCTTCCGACGGCTTGTGCGCCAACTGCCACCACGGATCGAAGTCTGCGAGAACCGCCGCCTCATCCCAATCCGGCCGTACCCACGGCGGATTTCCAACCTGGAGCTCGAAGCCACCCCGTGCGAACACGGGGGCGAAGTCGAGTTCCCAGTGATGGAATCCCTGGTCCTCCGCGATGGCAGCGGCCACTCCGAGCCAGGGGAATCTGGTCAGCGCCTGGTCGATCGGCAACGTCTGAGCGAAAGTCCGGTCGGTGTGTTCCGCGACATCCAAGTCATACCAGCTCAGGTCACCGGCAATACTGATCTGCCCGTGCTTCTCGAACTTCCCCGCCTTCGGCTGCACCCCGAGCACCGCTTCCAGCCCACCGGCCCACTGATCCCAATCGGGCGCAGTCACATCCGTGGTCACCGGCCAAGACCACAGCGCACACCATGCGTCCATCGCCCGCCGCAGCCGCCGATAAGCACCGTTTTCGTCATACAGCACGGCCGCGATCTGCTCTCGGCTCACAGCGGGTGCAGGTTCGACGGCCTCTCCACCCCACAGATGCAGATCGCGCCGAATAGCCGACTCCGCGATGGTGAGCCGCCGCAAGGTCAACTCCCACAGCGTCTCCACCCGTTGCGCCAACCCGGCAAGCCGCTTCACCGTCTCCTTCGAAGGCGACTTGCGAATCTCGTTGCGCCACAGCCGCAGTTCTTCCCGCTTCTCCGGCGCATACGTCTTCGCCTCGGCGGTGTCGACCACCGCACCCCACCCTTCAGCGGGCAGCAGGAAGTGGTGGATACCAGTCCCGGTCTCCTCTCCGAGCGGCACGTCCTTCGGCACGGTCTTGAGCCACGCTTTTCGCGCCAGCTGCCCCGGCTCATACACCGCACGCCGTGCCCCGATGAGCGAGTTGCCCCGCCGTAGGTGCAACCCGAACCACGGAGCCTGCAACCCGGCGACCATCGTGTCGAGCCACAGCGAGATTTCCGCGAGTTCGACGGCGGTGGCGTTCAAGTCCACCCCGTACACCTGGTGCAGGGCGATATGCGCCTTCACCTTCTGCAACTCGACCGGATACTGATCGGCTTCGATCAGTTCGCCGAGATCTTCCTGTTTACGCTTCAGATATTCGGCCGCGAGCTGGCGGACAGCTTCGATGGCGAACGCGCCGGAGCCGAGAGCTGGCTCGCAGATGGTGAGTCCGAGGATTTCCTCGGGAGTGGTGCGGTGGCCGTTCTGGTCGAGCAGTTCCTCCAGCGCCTGGGAGACGACGAACTTGGTCAGCACCTCGGGGGTGTAGTAGGAGGCGGACTGCTGGCGTTCGCGACCGGCGAGGCGGAAGACGAAGGTGCCCTTGCGGTGGACGACGGGGCGCATCTCGTGGGTGTCGGGGTCCTCCTTGCGCACGAAATCGGTTTCGGCGAGGTGGTCGGCGCGGTCGACGGGCACCACCCAGGAACCCTTCTCCGGGTCGCCGTTCTTGGCGACCTCGTACAGGTCCTCCCCGGCGAAGAAGCCGGTGTAGGACATCAAACCCTCATACACCGCACCGAGCTGGTTGATACCGAGTTCGGCGTAGCTGATGAAGCCCCGATCCGCGCCCTTGCGTGCCTTGCTCTCCTTGCTGAGCAACAGATGCTCGAGCACCTGCCGGGTGGCCTCGTTGCCGAGACCGACCCCATCGATGAGTGCGGTGGCTTTCGGCAAGAACAGGTCCGCGCGTAGGCGGTTGAATTCGAGACCGGGAGCGGGGTCGTCGGCGACCACCTCACGGACGGCGGGAGTGTGGCCCTGGTCGACGAGATCGAACAGTTTCTTCAACGACTCGTACAGGTGGGTGCCGGTGCGGGCGCGGTGGGAGACGAGTTCGGTGAGGGTGAGTTCGCGCAGGCGGTCGAGACCGTAACCCTCCTCGTATTCTGCTGCGCCGGTGGGCAACACCTGCATTTCGGGTGATGCCTCGGCATACAGCAGGAACAGGATTCGATACAGGAAGCGCAGCGACTGCTTGGCGAGGTCGTTGCCGTCGATGCCATCCATGGTCGGGCCGCGTTCGCGGCGGCGCACCACCTCGTTGGCGATGATCTCGATGGACAGGCGGATGCCTTCGCGCAGATCCTTGGAGACGCCGACGGTGTGTTTGACCGAGTCCTCCAGCACGCCGGTCCACCAGATACTGCCGTCGGCGTCGGGCAGCAACGCCTGAGAGCCGAAAATGGCGCACACGCGGTCGATCTCGCCGCCGCGCGCTTCGTGCTTTCGTTCGGCGACGACGAGCAGGTCGACAGCCAGATACCGGCCCTCGGCCCAGCGTTCGGCCTCAGCCAGCAGATGCCATTGACCGGCCTGCACCACCACGAACGCGGGTGGGGTGTCGGAACGGAACGCCGCCGAGACGGCCTTGGACACCGACTCGATCGGCTTGCCGTCCTCGGTGGCGGGGGTGATGAGCAGACCGGTCTCCGGGGACAGCAGATCCTCCAGCGTCCCCACCGGACTCGCTTGCAGGAAAAGGATTTCCGAAGTGCCGGGGAGCTGGGCGTCGGGGATGACCAGCTCCGAGCCTGCGCGTTCGGCGGTGAAAGGGGAGAGTTCACCGTCGAAGCCGAAGACATCGCGGACCTGGGCATGGGCCTTGGGAGCGGCCTCCGGGTCCTCGGCGAGAGCGGCCAGCGTGGTTTGCAGGTCGCGGGCTGCGGCGAGGAAGCGGCCGCGGACGGTGGCGCGGCCGTCCGTCGCTTCGGCGTCCCACGTCTTGCGCAGGTCCATCACCCGGCCGTGGAAGGACTCCTTCACCGAATCGGTGGTGAAGTAGTGCTCGCTGATCCAGTCCTCGCCGACGACGACGGAGTCGAAAGAAGGCACGGTCACTGATCCTTGTCCGGGACGATCACCAGCAGCGGGCGCACCAACTGCTGGGTGGGGGCGAGGGATTCCGCCAGCCGCTGCTCCTCGGCGATTCGGCGAGAAAGACTGTCCACCCTTGATTTCCGGCTGCCGAACAGGTCGAGCTGATCGGCGGCGGCATACCAGCGGTCGGCGCGGGCGCGCCAGGCGGCCAGCCGTTCGGTGGCCGAACTCTCCTGCTGATCCAGCACCAGCCGCATCGCTTGCGCGGCCTGCTCGACGGCGCGCGGGATCAGCGGTCGCAGGGCGTCGGTGTCGTCGAGGGGGCCGGGATTGGGGGTGCCGGGGCGCAGACCGGTGTCGGTGAGCAGGAATCCGAGATCCTGATGGGTCTCCACGAGCGAAAACGAAGGGTTGGCCGGATTCGGGAAGACGACCGTGGCGAACACGCGGGAGACGAGCTGGCCGCGCCGGTTCATCAGCGTGCCCATCAACAGCACGGTCGGCGCGGCCAGGGAGCCGCGGATGGCGAACACCTGATTGCGGCCGAGCGCGCTGAGCGCGCGGTCGCTGGCCCAATCGAGCACGGGGTGCAGCGGGCCCAGGAAATGCGCTTCCGGCCAGGTGCTGTTGCCGACGCCTCTGCCCTGCTTGGCAGCGCGCAATTGGGCGTCGCCCACCTGCGGCGTGGTGGCGAGCTTCAGGCGTTCGAGCACCCGGCCGTGCTCGAGGTAATTCTGCGGAAGCTGATTCAGGCGCTGGCGCAGATCGCGTGGCGGAACCAGTTCGGCGATGCCATGATTGGCGTGCACGGTCCAGCCGACGCCGCCCGCGGCCGGATCGGCGTGCGGGATGTCGTCGAAGGCGGCGCGCAGCGCCTCGTCGAGGAAAGTGACGTCGTCGGGGTAGAGGCTCTGGCGGGGTAGTTCGGGCAGTTCGGGTGTGTCGTCGTCGAGCATGTCGAGCTGGGCGAAGAAGGCGTCGATGTCGTCGCCGTCGACCACCTCCTCGACCGTGCGGACCTGTTCGTCCAGGCTGGTCTTGCGGGCCAGCACATCGCGGATCGCCGACTCCTCCTCGCTCACGCTATGCCGGCCCATCAAGGAGGCGACGTCACCCAGCGCGGAATGAGCCTGATTCTCCTTCTCCAGAAGGCGCGACAGCACCCGCAGGTCGCCGGAGAACTCCGGCTCGGAGGGCTCGAGGATCAGTGAGGAGATGACCGGCGGGCGGCGCTGTCCGTACCGGTCGATGCGGCCGTTGCGCTGCTCGATGCGGATCAATGACCAAGGGATATCGAAGTGAATAAGGTTGTGGCACTGAGCATGCAGGTTCACGCCCTCGGAAGCGACATCGCCGGTGACCAGCACCCGGATCGGGGAGGTCTCCAACTTGAAGCTGTCCACGATCTCCTGCTGCTCCACATCCGACAGGCCGCCGTGCAGCATCACGACGTTCTCCGGTCGCAACCCGAGGGCGGGTGGCAGCAGTTCGGTGAGCCAATTCAAGGTCGCGATGCGTTCGGCGAAGACGACCGCCCGCACGTCCGACTCGGGTCCGACGCCGATCTCGATCAACCGCTGCACCAGAGCGGCCTGCTTGCCCGCCGCCTCGGTGAACGCTTTGTCGTTGAGATCGGAAAGCTCGTCCAGAGCGGACAGTTCGGTACGCGCCTCGGGAGTGTGCGGGCCGCCCTTGGCGGTCAGTTTGGCGCGGCGCTGATCGATCGACTCGCGCAACGCGGCGGGCGAGGAGAGGAACGCCTTGGCCAGAGTCCACGGGAACAGCGCCTTGGTCTCGCCGGAATACGGCGACGAGCCGGTGGGCGGATGCAGCCACACCCGCGACAGCTCGCGGGCCACCGCGTCCTCCGCCGCCGAGGGTTGCACCAGGCGATGCACCGGCTCGGCGCGCTCGGCCCAGTCGCTGCCGACCTCGGCGGCCACCTCGTCGTGATGGCGGTGCCTGCGGATCAGAAGGGACTGCACGTCGGCCTTCTCGAAGGAGCCGTCGGCGGCCACCACGGTCGGGTCGAGCAGGCGCAGCAGCTCGGCGAACGACTCCTCACGGCCGTTGTGGGGCGTGGCCGAAGCCAGGATCAACGCCTCGGTGTTCGGGGCCAGCACGCGTGCCAGTTCGTTGTTCTGGGTACCGGTGTTGGTGAGATTGTGGGACTCGTCGATCACCACCGCATCCCAGTACTGACGCTCCAAATGCGCTTTGTAGCGCGGGCTTTTGAGGGTGTCGATGGAGATGATCGCGCGCTTGTAGTAGGTGAACGGGTTGCGGGTTGCGGGTAGCTTCTGGCGCACCTTCTGGATGCCCGCCGAATCCAGCCGCACGAACGGCAGCGCGAAACGGCACCATAGTTCGTGCTGCATCTGTTCGAGGACGTGACGCGGCGTGACGATGAGGATGCGCTCGCCCCGGCCCCGGCGGACCAGCTCGGACAGGATCATGCCGATCTCGAGCGTCTTGCCCAGGCCAACGGCGTCGGCGAGCAGGATGCGCGGACGGATCAGGCGAGGATCGAGCGCCTTGGTGACAGCGGTCCGCTGGTAGCCGAGCGAGTCGGCGAGCATGCGGGTGGAGACTGTGAGGGTCTGGTCGCCATAGGGGAACGGGGTCTTTCGCAGCAGCGCCTCCAGCCACAGACGCGAATCCCGGTATCCGGAAGAACCATCCGCGACGACCTCGGCATCGGCCGGATCCTGCACGGTGATCTCGTCCAGGCTGTCGTAGAAGGTGGCGGTCGTGTCGGCGACCAGTTCGGACAGTCCACGCACCCGCAGCAACCAACCGTCGGAGCCATGTTCGGCGGAGGTGACCAGCCATTCCTCGTCGCGGATCACGACGATCGAGCCGGGGGCGACATTGAGGTCGGCACGCGGGGGCGCGGAGGTCATCGAGAGTGCTCCTGGCGGTGTAGACGATCGAACAACCAATCTAATACCGTTCAAGGGCGGCAATATGTTTCGTTCGCAACGCTCGAGGAGTCCGCCGGTGCTACGGTCTGCGGGGCGAACGCGCCGTGCACTGCGATTTCCGGCGTACTCGAGCGTCCAGCCGACCCGATCGCCCCGCTCCAAGTGCATCCGGTCGCGGGCTTTTTGCACTGGGGGACATACGGCCGACGAGATCGTCGATGCGGATGCCTGCGGCAAAGCTATCTGCTCACGCCAGGCGGTCACCGGCCGCTGAAGCCCGAAGTAGCTAGTAAGAAGCGGGTTTCGTGCAAGTGCGTAAGTCGCCGAGATCGTCAGCACCTACGACGGTGCGTGCTGTCCGGGAAGAACGGCAGTCGCTATGTCATCGTCGTGCGATTACAGCGATGCGGAGGTGGTGGAGCGACCCCGCGACGTTGCCAGTCGCCATATGTGGTGGTGCCGTTGCTTTGGAGGCGCCATTCGAGCCGACCGTTGGAACTGCGCCCCGCCACCATGGCAGCCGCTACTGGTGGAGACGTGAAAGCCGAGACACGGGCTGAGTCGGTAGCCTTCTCGGCGCGGACACACACCCGCGCGTCTCGTCATACTTCATCGCCATCGGCGACTCTGCAGTCCGCCTGGCCGCCAGCGCGCGACATAGGTCCACTGCCCGCGACAACCGTGCAAGAGGCCGGCATCGCGAAATCGGCCCATCACGGTCGAGACGGCGTGCCGGCCTTCTCGTAGCTGCTCGTGGTCAACCCTAAAACGCGGCCGCCGCCCCGTAGCGGTCGCCGCCTCATGCAGATCGCTGGAACCGATGACAGATCGGGCTGAGCGGGCTCCGCGTGACTTGCCTGGATGGCGCACCGTATCCGTCCGGACCCGGGTTTCCCGGCCCGCTGGTCGGCGCGGTCTATGCCGCTGTTGGGCCGGGGTAATCCCGCGACCGGCCGATACTTCGTCCGGAACCGGAACCTGCGGCCGTCGGTGACCCGAGCGAGCCGAAACACGCAGGCAATGCCTTAGTTTTCAACGGTAAGCGAGAATTGCCAGGAATTGCCTGTGCATCTCTCCCTGGAGCGGTACCGTGCACAGGGCTGACACCTACGCCCTCATCGCCGATGGCTCGACGCGGACATCGCCGAGATGTAGGAATCGGCGAAAGTTGTTCGTGAACAGCACTGTTCGCCGAGTGGATCGGCGTACCTGCCTGCAGGGAGTGGTCACACTCGGCGAGTATCTGTTCCATTGATGGGAGCCTCGTCTTTGACCGTGCACTACATCTCGGCGTCGCCGCGACAGCGTTCGTCCGCAGGTGCCCGATGATCCACGGCGAGCCCACCGGAGCGGTAGGGCCGCGCTACAGCATCTACTCGGAGGAATTCGCGAACGATCCGCATCGCGCCTATACCGCGATGCGGGATCGCCACGGCTCGCTGGTTCCCATCGAACTGGCGCCCGATGTCCCGGCCACCCTGGTGATCGGTTACGCGGCCGCACTTCGAATTCTCAATGATCCCGAGCGGTTTCCCGCGGATCCCCGCTACTGGCAGAACAGCATCCCGGCCGATTCGCCGGTACGGCCGATGATGGAGTGGAACCCGACCGTCCTGCGCAGCAGTGGTGAACTGCATCAGCGCTATCGGCGGGCGCACGTGTACGCCCTCGACGGGATAGATCTGTACGAGTTGCGCCAGAATGTGGAACGGATCGCTGTCCCACTCATCAACTTGTTCTGTGAGTCGGGGAAGGCCGATCTCGTCACCCAATACGCGTTCCCGCTGGTTTTCGAGGTGCTCAATCGTATGGTCGGATGCACACCGGAATTGGGGCAGCGGGTGGCGGACGGGGTCGCAGCGCTTTTCGAAGGCATCGACGCGGAATGGGGGATGAAACACCTTGCCGAGGCGTTGCTGGAACTCATCGTCGAGAAGCGAGCCTGTCCGGGCGACGATGTCGCTTCGAGGTTGGTTCATCATTCGGCGAGACTCGACGACGAGGAAGCGCTGTTCAACCTGAGCACCATCTACGGCGCAGGGGTGGAACCGCAGCAGAACCTCATCGTCAACACCCTGCTGCTGATGATGACCGATGAACGTTTCGGCGGGAGCATGCTCGGCGGCAGCCTCGCCACCCGAGACGCACTGGACGAGGTGCTGTTCAATGATCCGCCGCTGGCGAACTTCTGCACCACCTATCCGCGTCAGCCGGTCCTCGTGGAGGATACGTGGCTGCCGGCCGACCAGCCGGTGCTGATCAGCCTGGCCGCGTGCAACAACGATCCGGCCATCCGGGGCGGTGAATTCGCGGGCAACCGATCCCACCTCGCCTGGAGTATCGGACCGCACGCCTGCCCGGCTCGCTCGCCGGCATACGTGGTGGTCGAGGCCGCGATCGACCTGCTGCTCGACGCGCTCCCGGAACTGGAACTGGCGGTGCCTGCCGAACAACTCGTCTGGCGCCCGGGACCGTTCCACCGGGCACTGGCAGCACTGCCGGTCGTCTTTCCGCCCTCGCCGCCGCTGAATCCTGTATAGGGCGCGGCGCAGTTCGGCGGTGAACTTATCCATGAATGCATTTATTGCACGCGAACGTCGGCAGTCGTGCGACCGTGCGGGTAAGCGCGGTCGCGGCGGTGTCGCTCGCTGCCCCGGAGATCGGTGCGGTATTCGGCGAAGCGCTCGGCCGTGTCGGCTTCGTCGATGCGGTCGTGTTGCACGACCTGCAACGCCTGTTCAGCAGTCTGCCCCAATGCTTCAAGGGCATTGCTCTCCAGGACTACGTTCAATCTGGACAGCCCGACCTCAGGTGACACGTAAGATCGCTCGTCACGCACGCCGTTAGCGCATACCCGGTGCTGGCAACCGGAGCGACATCCGCGCGAATTTTACAATCGCCGGTCGGGCCAGTACCGCTTGGATTGGAAGTATTGTGTGGCTTCGGGGGCGTCGTTGTAGTCGAGAAGGTTTCCTACCTTCTTCGCGAGCACTCGACGTACTTCTTCGGGGCTGGCGAAGAAGAACTCTCGGCGCGTATTCGCGTGGTTGAGCCGCGCCGCAGCGAACTCTTTGTGGAGTTCGTTTTCGAGTGTGACTGCGTCGTCGGAGAAGTAGATGGCGTGGACGTCGAACGGGAAGGGGACGGATGCGCCGCCGAGTTCGCGGACTCGGTCGAGTGGTTCGAGTCGGCGAGTCAGCCCGATCTTGACGATGTCGGGGCCGAAGGCGCCGATGTTGGAGATGACGTAGACGTAACCTGCGCGGATGTTTGCTGCACGGTAGTCGTTCTGCGTGATCGCGTCGGCGATGCGGGTGAGTTGGTCTTCGATGTCGCGGGTGTCTTGTCCGCTGGCGGTGAGTCGTTGCAGCACTGCTCGGTAGTGTGCTTGCTCCTTCTCGAGTCGCTCGCGTTCGGCGGCGAGTTCTTGTTCCACCTTGCGTTCCTCGCGCAAGCGCTCGCGTTCTTCGCGGGCGGCTTCTCGTTCCTCCTGCACCCTCATCATGTAGTCGGCTGTGAGTTCGAGTTCCTTGATCCGCAGCGCGTGGTAGGCGGGGGAGACGTGCATTTGCATTGCCGCGCCGAGCTTTTCGATGTCTTTGGCGGCCTTGTCGAGTCGTCGTTTGGCGGTGTCCAGGTTGCCGGCGCGTATGGTTCGAACGCTGTTTTCCGCTTCGGCGTTGTAAGCCCGCAGCATGAGCTTGGAGAGGTCAGCGGTCAACCGGCGGCCCTCGGCGAGGGAGTTGTTGAAGCTGAACTTCTTGGCCACCACGATGGCCTCACTGGTCTTCACTGCTTCTCGCACGTCCGCGCGCAACTCGGCGAGGGCTTGTTTGTAGCTTTCGGCATTCTCCAACGGGTGGTGGTACTCGTAGATGCCCACCTCTTGAAGCACGAGTGCGTCGTCCACGGTGATGAGCCGGGGATCGCTCAGCGGAGGCGGCGCACCGGCTGTGGTCGGGCGGGCTTGCAGCTGTGCGGTGAGTTCTTGGATTCGATCTTGTAGGTCGGCGGATTCGCGTTCTTTGACGATCAGCATTTTACGCAGTGCGACGATCGCGGCTTGGGGATCGTTCATCCGCGTACTCCGTGGTTTGCCATGGGCACCAGCCCGTAGGGGTTCTTCGATACCGCGGCCGCGAGATGAGCCAACGTGGCTGCCGGATCCACCCGTGCGAGGTCGATCGGCAGGAAATCCACGCGGTCGGTGGCCAGCCGGACAAGGTCGATGCGGGTGTCGTGGCCGGTAGCGGCATCGACCGTGTCGACAGCGACGGTGAGTGCGATGCTGTCGATGATCTCTTCCCGATCGGCTTCGAACACTTCGTGCGCTGTCCGCAGCGCGGTCTGCGCGATCGCTGATGCATAGCGGCGCTTGACCTCGGCCACTGGCAGAGTCGTTGCGGTGATCTCGTCCGTAGTCTTGTTGTAGCGGAATGCCTTCGTTGTCGGGAAGGCGTCGGGATGCGGAGCCAACACCGTGACGCGTAGTTCGCGGTCGCTCGCATCGAAGGAGTGCTCGTAGGACACTTCGAACGCTTCGGGATAAATCGAGTTGGCCAGCACGATGCCGACGTACTCGTCCATTGCGTCGGGCCGACGCTCACGTAATCCAGCGATGAGCCGATCCAAGCGCGCGTTCGATTCCTCGACCTGACGGCGACGTTCCGTATTTGCTTGCTCGAGCCGTCGCCGAGCATCGCCAAGCTCCGCGACACGCGAGGCTTCCTGCTGTCGCCACCCGGCGCGAAATTCTGCGTTCGCGGCGCAGGTCCGGGCGAGTGTCAGCTGCCACTGTTGCACAACGTTGAAGTACTCCCGTTGCGCCGCCTCCAGTTGGGTGGCATGCCTGCGGTTGCCGCCGAGGGCGCCGCTGAGACCCGACGGCGGTGCGGGCGGCACGAAGACCGGGCGATCCGGCAGGGCGTGGTAGCGCGGGGCGGGTGATGGAGTGAGCAAATCGGAACGATCGAACGGCAGGTCTGGGGGCGATTCGCGCAGTGACTCGAGGTCGACCCAGTCATCGACTTCCAGCGTGGCGTCCAGCAGGTGGTCGATCGCGTCGTAGGTGACGGCGAGCTGCGCGTTCCTCTCTTCGGCCTCTGCCTCTCTGGCGGCGATGTGGGCGAGTTTCGCAGCCTTCTCAGCGGCCGCGCGTTCGGCCGCCGAGGCACGCATGGCGGCGGCCGCAGCTCGTTGCCGCTCCTGCGCGAAGCGTTGCGCCTCCCGGACAGCCATGTTGTGGGCACGCATCGCTGCCCGCTGCTGCTGCGCCTGCCGCTGCTGCGCCAGCCTCTGCTGGTGCTGCAGTTCCGCGAAGAACCCCCTGCGCCGCGCCACCCCGGAAACACCCTCTTCCGATATCGACATGAGCCGACCGGACAACCCCGGCCTGCAATTACTGTCGCGACAGAACCATCTCTGTTACAGGCGCCACACCGTAGTTCTCCGGCTATGAACGCTCGAGCTCGTCGTGGCTCATCGGCAAGGACGCGCTGTCCCGTCAGCTCCTGCGCAGCACCCCGGCAGGGCTGAGCCGGTGTCGGCGATGGAGACGACGCCCGCGCTCGAGGTGCTCACTGAACTGTCGGGTTGAGAGCCGCTTCCTCCAAGTCGGCGTGCGTGGCGCGGCGCGCGATGCCGGCACGGCGGGTGGTTCCGCTGCGCCGGCGCATTGGAGCTAATGCATCGAATGCTGGCTGTGGAAGTTCCACGCATCACGCACGATGTCGGTGATGTCTGGTTTCTGTGGTGTCCAGCCGAGTTCGCGTTGTGCGAGTTCGGAGGAGGCGTAGAGGGTTGCGGGGTCGCCTGGTCGTCGTGGTGCTGTCTCGATGTCGAACGGTATTCCGGTGATGTCTTGGATGGCTTGGATGACTTGGTGGTTGGAGTAGCCGATGCCGTTGCCGAGGTTGTAGATCTTGTGTTCGCCGGGGTGGATGTTGTTGAGGGCGAGGAGGTGGGCGTGGGCGAGGTCGGTGATGTGGATGTAGTCGCGGATGCAGGTGCCGTCGGGGGTGGGGTAGTCGTCGCCGTAGAGGGTGAATTTGTCGCGGTGGCCGAGGGCGGTGTCGAGGGCGAGGGGGATGAGGTGGGTTTCGGGGTTGTGGCGTTCGCCGATCATGGTGCCGTCGCCGCAGTCGTGGGCACCTGCGACGTTGAAGTAGCGCAGGGAGATCGCGCCGAGCGTGGAGGCGCGGGTGTAGGTGGTGATGGCTTTGTCGATGGCGAGTTTGGTGTCGCCGTAGGTGTTGACCGGGTTGGTGGGTGAGGTTTCGAGCAAGGGGAGTTGGGTGGGTTCGCCGTAGACGGCGGCGGTGGAGGAGAAGACGAGCTTGCCGACGTTAGCGGTGTGCATGGCGTCGAGGAGGGCGAGGGAGGCGCGGGTGTTGTTGTCCCAGTGCCATTCGGGGTGGTGCATGGATTCGCCTGCGGCGATGAGGCCGGCGAAGTGCAGGACGGCGTCGTAGCCGGCGGTGGGTGTGAGAATTTGGGCAATGTCGTGGACGCGCAGTCGGATGAATTCGGCGTCGTGGGGGATTTGGCGGTCGTCGTTGCGGGAGAGGTCGTCGATGACGGTGACGTCGTGTCCGGCGTCGAGGAGCAGGCGTGTGACGGTGGCTCCGACGAATCCTGCACCCCCGGTGACCAGGATTTTCATCTGACCTGCACTTTCATGGCGAGTAGGTGGTCGTGGATGGTTTGTTTGTGCGCGCGGAAATGGTCTTCGGGGCTTTCGCGGCGTGCGCTGCCGGTCCAGCCGGTGATGCGTTCCCAGGCGCGCTGCTTCACCGTAGTCAATGCGATCGGGTCGGGTGTGGTGTGCCATGCGTCGGCCATGGCGCGTGCGAGGGCGTGGACGGTTTGGTGGTGGCGGGCGACGATTCGGCCGCTGCTGGTGACGGCGTAGCGGGTGTAGTTGACCGCGTCGGGGCGTGGTTGTCCGAACTCGGTGTCGAACCGGGTAAAGGCGTAGTGGAAGTAGGTCCAGGCCGGTGAAGTTGATCTTCGGCGGCACTCCGAGCCGGGGCGGGGCGGCGCGCTGCGGCATCGATGCATCGGCGGACCTGCGCCGGAATTCGTGCCCTGCCCGCAGTCGCTGATGACGGCGCTGAGCCAGTGTTCGGGCACGGGTGTCCGGAGGATGACTTCGGGCTTAACAGCCAGATAGCTGTGACCGCGTGGGGCTCCTTGCCGCCGACGCGGCGGTACCGTGATGGTGTGTCGGAGCGGGGGATCGAATTCAAGCCGGATGCGGATGATCCGAAGCGGGTGAAACTGTACAGAGGTCTGCCACAGGGCGTTTCCCGGGCCGAGATCACCTACCGCGCCGAGGGTGGTTTCCGCGGTACCCGACTCGTACGCTGTTCCGAGGCGGAGTTCGCGCAGCTTCGCACCGCCGTCGACGGGGTCTACGAAGGGCCGTGGAGCGAAGCCCGCCGGATAACGGTGTCGGAAGCCCGGCATTACATCGACCAGGCGCAACGGCGGATCGAGCAGCAAGAAGCGGAGATACGCCGCAGGCGGGAATCCGTTGACCTGACCTGCCCGTGGTGCGAGCGGCAGCGCACCTACCTCGGCATCCTCGGTTTCATCACCGGACATACCGGCTTCATGACCGACCACCCCAGCGAGCTGGGCCAGCAGGTCGTCCAGCAGCATGCCTACCGGTGCGATCGGTGCGGCTCCATGCAGCTGTTCGCCGACGGTTTCCTCACGCACCCGTTGCCCGGCAGGAAGCCGTCGTAGGCGCGGCGTCGCAGCGGTGACTCCGCGTTGACTACGCTGACGCGGTGCCCCAATCCGTGCCACTGACGAGACTTCTCGATGACGCGGGCTTGCTGTCACTCGAGCATCGGCTCCACCTCGAAGACGTGCTCGGCGCACACGTGTGGGAGGTCGACCTGGAAGAACGCCGACTCGAATTCGCGGGCGACGAGGGCTCGTTCGTGTGCACCGACGTCCATCTGCTCGGTACGGCCGACGCCGAGACGTGGCTGTGGGGGTGGGTCAATCCCTGGGGTTACCCGCGTTCGCTGCTGCGTGCCTCGGAGACGGTGCGCGAGTTCGGCGTTCGATACGGTGTCGCCGAATTGTGTTCGGCCGAACTGCCGGTGGTGCTGGGTGGCGCGGCCCCGGAGCCCTATCAGGTGGCGGGGCTGATGGCGGACGCGGCGAAGATCGTCTGTGGGCGCTGGAACTCCTACTGCGGCGTCATCGATGGCGCCTGCGTCGCGTTTCTGATCGACCATCCGGCGTTCGAACTGCCCGCGCCCACCCCCTCGGGTCTCGCTCGCGTCTTGGCCTATGGTTTCGGCGCACTGCCGCTGACCGATCACCGGCGCGCCGTGTACAGCTACCTGAACCGGCGGGGTCTGGCCACCGAATTCCTCGACGACTACCGGTGGCTGGAATTCGGCGGCGACGGTCTGGCGGGTGAAGTGGAGTTCGACGCTTCCGGCCGGATCGCGAGCCTGGATATCCGACTCGCGACGGAGGGGATCGATTCGCCCGTGGAGGCGCGGACGCAGTCGGCCTCTTCCCACTGACCGTCCATCCGGCCGGACGGCGGCGGCCTGCCGCGGTCAGTTCGGCGGGAACTCCCGCTGGAACCAGTCGAGGATCTCGGGGAGGGCAGTCCGGGCCGATCCGGCGTGGTCCACCTCGCCCAGGTCGCGCAGCGTCGCACTGCCGCCGGCGAGAGCTCGCAGGCAGTGCTCGGCGTTGGGATAGGGGACGGCGCGGTCGCCGTGGGAAGCGTAGAGGCGGACCGGCACCCGTGGTTGCCAGTCGCACGTGCCGTCGCTCTCGGCGACAGCCGCGGCGGCTGCGCCGGTCGGGTCGGTGGCCAACTGGAGGAAACGCGGGGTCAGCACTTGCGCGGGGGTGGCGGCCAGCGAGGTCACGATGGTGATCTCGCTGTGGAAGCCGTCGAAGAGTTCTTCCACTTTGTCGGCATAGGGCTGCTGGAAAGCTTCGGTCGGATCGTCGTAGAGCGGGTGGATCCGGTTCATCGAAGTCAACCAATACGAGAGGAACAGCACCGCCGCACCCGGTACGACCCGTCCGTCGAGCGCGGCGGGCGCCTGGACGTGCTGGAGGTCGTAGGGGCCGCTGATCGGGGCCAGGGCGGCGACCCCGAAACCGGGGATCGTTCCGGCGTGTAGCGCTTTGCCGAGCGCCATCGCGGCGTGGCCGCCCTGGGAGAAACCGGTCACCAGCACATTCGGGTCCAGCTCCCGGTGCTGTTGTGCCGCGAGGGATTCGGCCGCGCGGAGCAGGTCGGCCGAGGCGCTCGTCTCGGAGGGCGCATGGGTGTAGGGATGCGTTCCGGGACCGTTCCCGAGGCCCAGGTAATCCGGTGCCGTCGCCGCGTACCCGGCGGCGGCGAACGCCACCGCGCGCAGCCGCTCGGAGAGATTGCGGGTGTCGACCGACGGCGCGTCGCTCTTCAGCGTGATGGTCCCGTGTTCGTAGCTGACCACCCGCAGCCGCCGAGAGTCGCTGCGCGGCAACACCACCAGCCCGCTGGCGGTGGTCGGCTCGCCCTGCGGGGTGATCGTCCGGTAGTCGAGACGAAAGGCGTCGACGCCGTTACGGACGGGCGTGCGGATATCGCCGTCGGCCAACAGCGCCGCGGTCTGCTCGGGCGGCAGACTCAGCAGGGGAGTGGTCGATACGATCGCACCGCGGTCAGGCGGCGATTCGCGCTCGGTGTCCGCGCACCCGGCGGCGGCGCCCAGCAGGACGACCAGCGCGACCAAGCAGCGCCTCAGACGGTCCATCCGGGAATCCTCTCGATGATCATCGGGTCCGCTCCATCATCGCGCTTGTACCGGCGGATGGGCGGCTCCCGCGGTCACTCGAAGATCGCCGAAGGCTCGGGCGCGGCGGGCCCGGTCGACGATCGCGCCGCGATCGTCTCTGCGAGGCCGTGTCCAGTGGGTTCGGTGCCTGGTCGTAGCCAGCAGATTCACCGAGGAGTCGCCCAGTCGATAAGTAAATCGCTGTTCTGGATAGATTCATCTATCTACCAGCCCAGACTCGCGATATGTTATGGGATATTATTAGTGATCCGGGTAGCCTGGTGTGATTGCTGCCTGCACGACGCAGGGCTGTCGAGGCTATCCGGTCGAAGCTGTCCGGTCGGCGCCGACACGCGGAGGTGGCCGATCGAGGGTTACTACCCGAGGAGTGGGTGTGGGCACGGTACCGGCGAGCGCGACGACCGAGATCTACTTCCGTGCGGCGGCCGCCGCTTTGGTCGAGGCGGCGACGGTGCTGGCTGATTTCGGGTGCTCCCCGGTCGACGTGTCCGGCATTCTCCATCGGTTGCGCCGAGTCGAGCACGCGCTGGGCGTGATCATGGCCAACCTGAGCGCTGCCCTGGCGTCCGGGCCGGTGGCCGCCGACCGCGCGCGATTCTCCGAACTCGGCGAGGCCCTCGGCCGCGTCCTGGAGCGCACGCACGAGGCGGCCGCCCTCGCGGACGGCTATGTCATCACGGCGGTGCCGGACGAGGTGCTCGAGGTCGTGATGACGATAGGTCGCTGCGCCCAGCTCACCGCCGCTGCGCTGGGGGCTTGCGAGCAGCCGCTGCTCGGGTCGTATCGCGCCGAGCTGCTGCGCCTCGCGGTGCATGCCGAGCGGACGTTCACCCGGTGGTCGCTGGCGCGGCCGCGCACCGGCGGGGACCCGACGGCGGAACTCGGCGGCGCGCTCGTCTCGGTCGTCCACTCGTTCCTGGCGGTCGGCCACGCGGCGGCAGTCGTCATCCCGGCGTGAACGGCCGGGTAACCCTGCGGGCCGCAGCGAGAATGGACCGCATAGTACCCATACCGATATGTGGCCATAGATTCTTCCGGCTAGGTTGCTGTCACCTGGGTGAATGCGGCTTTAGTTAGTGGTTGTTCATATCGTGTGATAGAACTCACTGGCGAAACGAAGGGGACTGCTCGACATGCAACCAACAGCCAAGCAACGCGCGGCGATGAACCTCATCTGCGACACCTTCAACCCGGGCGACGGGCTGACGCTGCCGTCGGCGAGCGCGCTCGGCGCCGTCGATACCGTCTTCGAGTTGCTGGGCCGCAATCCCCGCGAGGCCGAGAAGAAACAACTGGCCACGCTGCTGAACCTGTGGGATTCGCGGCTGGCGGGCCTGCTCACCGGCAGCGGTCCCCGGCGTTTCTCCACACTGACGCAGGAGCAACGGGAACAGGCGTTGCTGCGGCTCGCCGATTCCCGCATCGAGGCGGTGCGGGTGATCTTCCAGGCGCTCAAACAAGCGTCGCTGCTGTCCTACAACATCACCCCCGGCCCCGCGGGCGTCAATCCGCTGTGGAAGGAGATCGGTTATCCGGCCCCTGCCGGTCCGCTCCAGACCGCGCCCGCGCCCGCGCTGTCTCCGCTGCGCTTCGGCGAAACCACCGAACTGCACTGTGATGTCGTGGTCGTCGGTTCCGGCGCCGGAGGCGGTGTCGCGGCCGCGGTGCTGGCCGAAGCGGGCCTCGACGTCGTCGTGCTGGAACGCGGAAATTATTACGACGACCGGGATTTCGGCCTGGGCGAACTCGGCGGGCTGAAGCACCTGTACGCGCCGGGCCCGCCCGGTTCCACCGAAGGCCAGATCACCCTCGTCGCGGGCACCTGCCTGGGCGGTGGAACGGTCGTCAACTGGAGCACGTCCTTGCCGACGCCGCAGGACGTCCGGGCGGAGTGGGCCGCGCTGGGCGCCGCCCAGTTCGCCGAGCCGGAGTTCGACGAAGCGCTCGAGGTGGTGCGCCGCCGGCTCGGCGTCACCGAGCAGCGGTCGGTGTTGTCCGCCCGCGACGGTGTTCTCGAACGCGGCGCCCGAGCGCTGGGCTGGGAAGTGGATACCCTGCCGCGCAACGTCACCGACGCCTGCGATGCCGGTGTGGAGTGCGGTCGCTGCGGATACGGCTGCCGGTTGGGCGCCAAGCAGTCGGTGACCAAGACCTGGCTCGCCGATGCGGCCGATCGCGGCGCGCGGCTCGTCGTGGACGCCGATGTGCGGCGGATTTCCGTGCGCGGCGGCCGGGCGCAGGGCGTTTCCGCGGTCACCTCCGACGGTGTGGCGATCGAGGTGCGCGCTCGGGCGGTGGTGGTGGCGGCCGGAGCGATCCAGACTCCGGCGTTGCTGCGGCGCTCCGGGTTGCGCAACGACAACATCGGCCGCCACTTGCGCCTGCATCCGGCAGCCGCGGTGTTCGGCGTGTTCGAGGAAGAGATCCGGCCGTGGGAAGGCGGCTTGCAGACCAGGATCTGCCGTCGGCACAGCGACCTGGACGGCGACGGCTACGGCGTGATCTACGAAACCGGCCCGATTCATCCCGGTCTCGCCACCGGGTTCATGAGCTGGCGCGGCGCCGAGAACCATCGGGCCACCATGCTCGATTTCGCGCGTTCGAACGCGATCGGCATCATCACTCGTGACCGCGACTCGGGCACCGTCTCCGTCGACCGCGGCGGTGAGCCGATCGTCAACTACCGTTTGTCGGATTACGATGCCGCCCATCTGCACACCGGGTTCGAGGGGGCGGCGAGCATCCTGGAGGCAGCGGGCGCGCAGCGCATCTTCTCCGGGCACCAGGCAGGCGTCTCCTATGAGCCCGGCCGGCGTGGGTCGCATGCCGATTTCGCGGCCGCGTGCCGGGCCGCCGGGTACGGTCCGGGACAGTGTTCCCTGGGCGCGCTGCACATCATGGGCTCGGCACGGATGGGTGGCTCACCGGAAACCTCGGCCACCAACCCGGACGGCGCCACCTGGGAGGCGGCGAACATCGTCGTCGCCGACGCGTCCTGCTTCCCCACGGCGTCGGGCGTCAATCCCATGGTCTCGATCGAGGCGATCGCCTACATGAACGCGAAACGGCTTGCCGCGCAGCTGGTCTGAGTAATCGGCCGGTCGGTCAGAGCGCGCGGATGCCGTCGAGCACCGCGCGCAGGAGGCCGAGATCCGACTCCGGTCCCGTCGCGGGCGGGGCCGACCGGCAGATCAGCCTGCCGTCGTCGAGCAGGTCGCCGATGAGCACCTTCGTCATCGTCAGCGGCAGGCGCAGTCGCGCGGATACCTCGGCCACCGACTGCGGAGTGCGGCACAACTCCACGATCGCCGCGTATTCCGGTTCGGTGCGCCGTAGCGCGGAGCCGGGCGCGCCGTCGACCACCAGGGTGACCAAGTTCAGTTCCCGGCGCACGGCACGACCCCGGCCGCGGGTGATGGCGAAGAGCCGGACCAGCGGACCGGCGTCTTCCTCGTACCAGGGATCGTGCTGATAACTCATGGCCGTGTCGAAGCGGGCGGGTGCGGGCGCGTATCGACCGACAGGTGGGTTCCGACTCGCTGCACCGTCTGATTCATCTCGTAGGCCACCATACCCATATCGGCGGTCTCGGACGCCATCAGCGCCAGGCACGCGTTGGCCCCCGCCGTGGTGACGAACAGCACCGCGCGATCGAGTTCCACCACCGTCTGGCAGACGCCACCGGCGTCGAAATGGTGGCCCACGCTGCGGGACAAGCTGTGCAGTGCCGATGCCATCGCGCAGAATCGCTCGGCGTCGGCCTTGTCCAGCTGAGCCGAATGGCCGATCAGCAGCCCGTCCGAGGACAGCAGGACCGCGGACTGGGCTCCGACGAGTCCGGCGACCAGCTCGTCGAGCAGCCAACCGAGGCCGGTTCCCTGGGAAGTAGTCATCGTCGCCTTCTGAATGTGTATGGAATTGCGGACTAGTCGAGGTCGGGACGCTTCCGGCGTCCCTGGCGGGTCCCGCTCTCGATGGCACTCATCAGATTGCGTGCTTCATCGGCGGTCCGTTGCCGTGTCGGTGCCGCGGCGGGCGGCGCCGACTGCTCGTCGGGAGACTGGCGGCGGCGGCGCGGCAGCGGCGGCCTGCCATCCGGAGCGGGCTCGATGTGCGGCGCGGCCCCGGAGTCGGATCCGCGACTGCCGTCGGTGTGCGGGCCCTGCGCCCAGGACTGCTCGGAGGGCGAGGTGAACCATGCGGACCGTCCCGGGACCGGTGCGGGCCGAGGAGGCGCGCTTTCCGGCGCCGGTGTCTGTACGGGCTCCATACTGTCACCGTCGTTGTGTTCGGGTGACTGCGTCCCCGACTGTAGAAGCGCGTTGGGAATCAGCACCACCGCTCGCACGCCGCCGTAGACCGATTCACCCAGACGCACCGAGACACCGTGGCGGTGAGCCAGTTTCGCGACCACGAACAATCCCAGCCGGGTATCGCTGGACAGGGACACCACACTGAAATCGGGCGGGTTGGACAGCAACTCGTTCCGCGCGGCGAAGTCGGCCTCCGACATGCCGAGGCCTTGGTCGATGATCTCGACCGCCACACCGCGCCCGACGATGACGCCGGACACCTCGACTCGCGCCTGCGGGGGTGAGAAGGCCGTCGCGTTGTCCATCAGCTCGGCCATCAAATGGATCAGGTCGGCTACGGCGTTGCTCGATACCTGGGACTCCGGCAGCCTGCCGGTCTGAATGCTGGCGTAGTCGAGGCTTTCCGCGACGGCGGCGCGGACCAGGTCCAGCAGCGGCACCGGCTTGCGCCACCGCCTGCCCGGCTTCTCGCCACCGAGGATGATGAGGTTCTCCGCGTTGCGCCGCGCCCGCGTCGCCAGGTGATCGAGCTGGAACAGCAGCTCGAGCTGGTCGGCGTTCTCCTCCTGGCGCTCGGCCTGATCGAGCAGGGCGAGCTGGCGATGCACCACGACCTGGCTGCGATGGGCGATGTTGAGGAACACCGCGTTGACGCCCGCCCTGGTCTTCGCTTCCGCGACCGCGGCCGACACGGCCGCGACATGGGCGCGGTTGAAGGCGTCGGCCACCTGGCCCAATTCGTCGGTACCGAAATCGAGCCGCGCCAGTTCGGTCTCGGAGTCGAGGTTCTCGCCGCGACCGAGCCGTTGCATGACTTCGGGCAACTGCTGGTCGGCCAGTTCCAGGGTGTCGCGCCGCAGTCGCCGCATTCGTGCGATGAATCGGTTGGCCAGCACCAGCGCCGCCAGGAAGGCGAGCGTCGCGACCAGCAGCACCGCCGCGCCGCCCAGCATGGACTGCTGCGCGGTCCGGTCGCCGCGCTCGCGGGCGATGGCGTGCGCGTCGCGGCTCTGGTCGTCCCACAGTTTCAACAGGTTCGTCCCGACCTGGCCGGAAGCCTCCTGCCACGCCGCGACATTCATGGGCAACGGCTCACTTCGCGAGGTCGAGCGGCCGCTCTGGGTTCTGCCGGTGCCCTCGCGAGTGGACTCGTCGAAGTCGGTACCCGCCTCCACCGGCCCCCGCAGCAGCACGGCGTCCTGCATCGCGATCACTTTCCGATAGGCCGGTCCGCCGGTGATCTCCTGGAGTTGAGCCAGGCGCTTGCCCTTCAGGACGCGGCCGGCGTATGCCACCTGACCACGGAATTCCCCGAGCAAACGGCTGAATTCGGTCAACTGCTCCGGAGTGTGTTCGCCGACGGTCACCGCCACCGCGCCCAGGGTGTCGGCCATGGACAACGCTTCGGCCGCGCGCAGGGGCTCGACGCCGTAGCTCAGCTCCATGGCGATGTCGGCTTCCGGCGCCACCCGCGCGGCGAGTGTCGACGCGGCGATGATCGTGCCGATGACCCCGCTGAAGACTTCGAACACCTCCTTCGGCGGGGCCTGCCGGCTGTCGACCCCGGCGCGCAGCGTCGGAACCAGCGCGAACAGCTTGTTGTAGCCTTCGATGTCGGAGGCGGACCCGCCGGGATTCAGTTTGCGGGCGGCATCGCCTTTGGCGATCACCGCGGCCAGCGCCGCGTCCGAGCGTTGACGCGCGGCGGTGAGCCCGCCGACGATTTCGGTGTCACCGGCCAGATACAACAGCGACAAGCGCCGCTCCTCCTGGAACGACTGCACCATGAGAATGGCCGGCGTCGTCGTACTGCTGGCCAGCTCCGCCCATTCCTTCGCTGCCCGCGCGGAGTGCACCAGGTAGCCCGCCGCACCCACACCGATCGTGAGAAGTGTGACGCTGGAGATGAGGACGATCGCCAGCAGTCGTACCCGGACACCCACTCGACCACGGACATCACGCTGGCTCGACCGAACCACTCCCACAGCGGATTCGCGTAGCTCAGACCACTTGCTCACGGCTTGAAATGCCTACCTCTGACACGGCCCCGCCCGGCCCGGGCGGCACCTCACCTGTACCCGACCGAAGAATAACGAAAGTGTAGCGGTTCGATCGCGAATCGTATGGTTTTGTGATACTCGACAAGTGAACGGCAATTACTCCTGAATTTCGCTGTGCATGCTGTAGGACGATTAGAACCGCCCGCGGACCGGCAATCGCCGGTCAGGGTCGCAGCAAGCGTGTATGACGGGACCGCAGCCGTTCGAATCAGAGCGATTCCCTATTATTAACTTATCGCCGGTTCTTGTGGTTATTCCGTCAGCGGGCTCGGCGAACGCCCGCATGACGGCCGCTCTGCCAGGTCATGCGGGCCTGCCGAGCTCGACACGGAAAACACACTTATCCGTGCTGATCCAACCGGGCGATGATATAGCGTCGGTAGGGAATTCGAGTTCCCGCCACTGGTGACGATCCGCCGTCCGATCGGTTCCCGGAACTCGGCCTGCCGTCGGCCGGGCAGCGGATCCTCGGGCATCGGGCGCTCCCGGCGGAGCGCCGGTCACCGCGTCACGGGAATCCGGTGGCCCGCAACTCCAGCGCGGCGATGACGCAGTGCAGGATCTCCGCGGAATCCAAGCCCGGGGCGCGACGACTTCGGCGGTCCGCGAGAAGCTTGCCGGTTTCCCGGTCACTCCGCGCGTCGATGACGGCCTCGGGCCCGTACGCGAGATGCAGGCCGCCGGGAACGGTGCCGGTCGCCCGGCAGGCTCGGAAGAACGCGTGGATCGCGTCGATGGCACCGTCGATGCGAAGGGTCGCGGGGCCGCGGCTCGTCCGCCTGGCCGGCATCGGATCGCCCACCCAGCAGACCGGGGTCTCGCACGCGGCGGCCGCGGCGAACAACGCCGGAAGCGTGTCGAGGGTGCGGGCGACGCCGAGCCGAGGCACGAGTGTGAGTCTGCCCGGTAGCCGCTGCGGATTCAGCGCCCGGCACAGGCGCTCGACGTCGTGCGGGGTGGTCGTGGAACCGAGCGCTACCGCGACGGGGTTGCCGACACTGGCGGCGAATCGCACCCGCTCCCGCGCGGGATTGCCGATCCACACCAGGTGCGCCGAACGATCCCACCACAGCCCGTCCGGTCCCTGGCGGGTCGATGCGGCGGCGTGCGGCAGCGTCGGCTCGCGCGAGATACTCAGCGGCGCAATCGAAGTGTGCAGTTCGTGAGCACCCGGCGGGGCGACCGCGGCGACGGGCAACAGTCCGCCGACCGTGCGGAGCAGATCGCGTCGCACCGGCTCGCGGCACCGATCCGCCGCCCGGTGCAGCATGCTCACGCACAGCGTGAGCGGCAGGCGGTCACCGGGCCACTCGCCGAGCGCCTCGGCGGCGCGAAAGTATCCGGGCTGCCGCCTGGGCGCTCGTTCTATGGTGACGGCCGTTTCTCCCAGCACATGCGCCATGACCGCCGCTGCGGCGTGCGTCAGCGCCCGGCGGTCGGCGACCGCGGTCTCGCTCCCTGGCGATGTACCGTCGCGCCCGCCCAGGTGCAGCACGAAACCCTCGCCTCGAGCGACCTTCGCCAAACTGGTTGTGAGCGAGTTGCATTCGTCGGGGTGAACCAGGGTGGGCATCGGCCGCGAACGCCGCGCGCCGTTCGGTGAGGTGGCGGACACCTCGCCGTGCCCCACCCTGTCCCGGAGATCGTGCATGGGGAACAGTTGTCCCGGAATTGCGGGCGATGCCGGCCCCGCGAGCGCCGGTTCGTCGGCCCAAGGCTGATCGTCGCCGGTCGTGGCGGTGAAATCGGAGGGAATGACGTCGGGATTGAACGATTCCCGGATATAACAGAGTGGCTGGTCTCCGAGCAGCATGACGTACGCGCGCGCCGCGCACACCCGGCCGTCGGGCCACGTTGTCACGCCGGTGCGCAAGAGGTGCCGCCGCTGGGATACCCCACGGGAGATCAAGCCGGACCCGATCGGCGTCCCGACATCGTCCAACCCCGAAGCAGCCGCGCCCGAGCGCCCGGCGACGACGTAGTTGACGGACGCGGTGACCAAGTCGGCGTTGACCAGGCAGGAGTGGCGCACGAGGACGCGATCGGCACCGGACACGCGCAGGGCATCGGTGACGGCGCTCGGCAGCAGCCCGGCCGCGACAGCGTCTTGGCGCAACACCCGCACGTGCAGGTCGGTGCCCAATATCGCGGACAGGGCGGGCGTGGTGAATCCGTCGCTCGCCAGCAGCATTCTGGTCAGAGGGTGGCCGAATCGCCTTATTTCGCTGTGGTTTCGGAAGCCCGAACCACCGGGCGGGCAATCACCCGGTGGTTCGGGGCCGGTGTGCGTGATCGTCACGACCGGCTCCGTGCACTGACTATCACGAGAGATCCGTACGAGACCGGTGCTAGAGAATGGGCGCACCGGCTGTGGTCGGGGGGAGTACGGGCCGGGCCACGGCTTCGATTTCCTCGTCCGTCCTGGGCCGATCCGTCAGGCCGAGCACCGGTTCGGTGGTGATTCGCAGCTCGCCGGTGGTGGTGTCGGCCAAGGGGTCGCGCCAGTGATCCCACACCACGGACATGTCGAGATGACCCATGTATTCGAGATTCGCCGACTCCGCGTGGAGATGTTCGGCCGCGGAGATGATGGTTTCGGTCGCGGTGCGCTGTTGCGCTCCCGAGGACTCGTCCATGTCGGTCAGGCCCGCCATGATCTCGGTGAACTGGGCCTGCTTCGTGTCGCCGCTGTGCCCGGTGGTGAGCGTGCCCGCATGCGCGAAGTATTCCTCCGAGCCGACGTACTGCTCGTACATGCGCGAGACCAGCACCAGGAATCGCGTGTAGGCCCGGCGATAGGCGTGCTCGTAGAAGGCCAGGGCCTCGGGCTCGCCCAGTTCGCCGCGCGCGACCGTCGCGATCGCCGCGGCGGCGACCAGTCCCGAGTACGTCGCCAGATGCACGCCGCTGGACAGCAGCGGATCGAGGAAGCAAGCCGCGTCGCCCACGACGACCCAGCCCGGGCCGCTGAACCGGTCGGAGGTGTAGGAGTAGTCCTGCTCCGCCTTGACCCCCGCGACCTGCCGCGCGCCCGCGAGCAGCTTGCCCATCGCCGCGCTGTCGCCGATGGTCTCCAGGTAGTACGCCTCTCGGCCTTGTTCCCGAAGCTTCGGCGCGGCTGTGCGCGCGGAAACGACGTAGCCGACGCTGTGGCGGCCGTCGGAGAGCGGAATGTTCCAGAACCAGCCGCCCTCGGGGGTGGACACCACATTGATCGCGCCCTCCGGGCTGTCCGGATGTAGCTGCGCGCCTTCCCAATACGACCAAACGGCCACATTGCGGAAGGCCGGGTGCTGCTGGCGATCCACGACTTGGTGCTTGGCCAGCACGCCGGCCCGGCCGGACGCGTCGACGAGGAAATCTATCCCGGTGGTGTGGATTCGGTCGTCACCCTCGACGGTCCACTCGACGGCCGTCGGCCGCTCGCCCTCGAACAGGACGTTGGTGACCGTCGCCCGCTCGATCACCTCCGCGCCCTGCTCCGCGGCGTTGCGCAGCAGCAGTTCGTCGAAGACGTCGCGCTCGACCTGCCACGACCAGGCTTCCGCGTCCACCAGCTTGGACCAGTCCAGCAGCCAGTTGTCGTTCTGCCACTGGAAGTGGCCTCCTCGTTTGACCTGGAAGCCGTGCGCGGCCACCGCGTCGTAGGCGCCGGAAAGGCGCAGGGTCGACAGCACCGACGCCAACAGGCTCTCGCCGATGTGATAGCGCGGGAACTTATCTCGTTCCAGGAGCGTCACCCGTACCCCCGACTTGGCGAGCAGGGCTGCGGTGGTGGACCCGGCCGGGCCGCCCCCGATGACCAGAACGTGCGGATTGTCCATAGCGAACTCCCTGGAACTGCCGACAACGGAACGTGCACGCACTTCAGTGGCGGAGAACTCCGGGCGACCCCACGGTCTGGGTGAGCCAGGACGTATATTGCCGCTGGTTAGCTAGGCTAACGGTGCACGATCTGAGTGTAGCAATTGATAGCGAAACTGCAAGATATGCAACGCATTTGACAACCCTCAGCAGATCGACATTCGGATTGCTCCAGGGATGCCAAAATCCCCGCACGGTGCCTCTCTGCCGATTCGTCGTCACTCGGCCCGACCGGTGGCGCCCAACTGATCGGGTGTCGAAAGGCGGTGTGAAAACCGTTGCGGGGAACAGTGTTTCGCGGCCGATACGCATTCGCCGCTGATGATGGGGGATGTCTGGGGTAGGTGGGGGCGGCACACCTCGTATGGTCATCACCCCGCTCTCCCTACGGAATCAGGATACGGGGGACGGTCCGGCCGCACGAGCCGTTCACCCAGAGTTACCTCGCCGGTGGGCTCGTCGCGGTGCCGGGCCAACTCCGGGCGACGACCCGGCCGGGTGGATCACGTTGCGGCGCGGTTAATTTGCCGGACCGTGTGACCTGCGCGGTAAGGAATTTGGAGGTGTCGGTGGATGTGACACTCGGGCAAGCTTTTTCGGCGCCTGTGTGGTGGGAGTCGTATCCGCGCTGCTCCTCGAAAATCGACAAGGGCGCGCGTGGTAGCGGTGGCTGGGTGTTCTTCGAGACGGTCGCGAACGGCGACAGTCGATGGACGAATTCGTCTTCTCGGCGGATCGGCGGTCTCGCTGTCGGAGTAGCGCTGGAATATGGCAGGCGGGGGTCACCATCGCCACAGCGAAGATGCGGTGATCGCCGATGGTCGCGGTGGCGCCGGTGCTCGCGGCTCCGTCGCGCCACACGATCGCCAGCCGCGTTCGATGCTGCCTTCCGAGCGGCTGCGCAGCGCCCCCGGGCGTGAGGCTTCCAAGGCGCGGACGGTTCCCGGCGCGCGGTCTCGAATCGACCCGGACCACCAGGTGCGGAGAACGGAACCGGAGCGAATGGATCTCGTTTTCATTTCGGGCCGTGGAATTCGTCCGCTTCGCGCGCCGGTCCCGGCTGAGCGTGGTAGGACGGTGGTCCGGATGTGTCTTGAGAAGTGCAGGACGATCTGGCTTCGGAGCGCGCCGCGTGGGTGTGCTCGGACCGAATCGGGAGCGTCATGGAGTCTCCAGCCGAACCCCGCCCGTCCGACCTCGAGCGGGCGCCCGCATCGAACAAGAACGCCGATCCGCGGACGCGGTTGTCCAGCAGTCTGCGAAGGCAGGGCCCGGCGGTGGTGATGTCGACGCGGGGCACGGCCGACGCGTTCACCCTGGCCGTGTGGTGCGAGGACATCCGCCGGGCGATCGAATGCGCAGAGGCTTCCTCCTGCGGCTTGGTCGTCGACACGACCAAGCTCGAGTTCCTGTCCTGTCGCGCGCTGCTGGCACTGGCCCGCGAGGCCGTCCGCTGCCGTGGCCACGCCACCGCGGTGAGCCTGGTCAGCCCGAGCCCGACCATCGCCAAGATCGCTTCCGCCGACCCGGTGATCGGACGGTTGCCGGTGCACTCGACCGTGGTCAGCGCCCTCACCTCACTCCGGCTGCACCCACCCCGCCGAGCGCTATCGCGAACCGCGCGGCCGACCGCGCCGTCGAAGCCAGGTGCGTTGGGAGCCGCCTTCCGGAATTCGGGCAAGACGGCGATGCGGCCGGGGTCGGCGTCGAGAATCGCCCGGACGACACCGCCGGTGCCCGACGAGGACCGGGACTCGCGGACTCCTGAGTGATCGACCAGCCGTCGAACCCGCACTATCGCAGCGTGATCGATGCGTGCTCGCCGGCTGCGGGCCTACCGGTTTTCCGGAGCCTCGTAGGCGCGCAGGAAGGTATCGACCGCCGCCGTGGCGACCGCGCGCATCTCGGCGGTGGAGACCTTGCGGGTGCCCAGCCGCGAGCGGTCCTCCATCGGGGCGGTGATCAGCACGAGGAACTGTTCCGCGGCGGTCGCCGGGTCGCACGCGCGCAAACGGCCGGACAGCGACAGGCGGGCCAACCGGTCGGCCAGTGCTTCGGCCGGCCGGTCGGTCGTGCGGCTCACGACGATGTCGATCAGATCGGGGAACTGCGCGACTTGGCCGTAGGTCAGCCACCGCAGCGATCGTGAGCGCTCGGCGCAGCGCACCCGGATCAGCCGATAGGCCAGATCTTCCAGGGCGGCACGCAAGTCGGGGCCGGGGTTGCGCAACCGATCCAGCACGGACAGATTCTCGGCCAGCACCGCGTCGCTGACGGCCGTCAACGCGTGCCGGAACAGGGTTTCCTTATCGTTGAGGTGGTTGTAGATCGTCGGCTTGGCGACGCCGGCCTCCTCGGCGATCTCCTGCACGCACGCCTGCGCGTAGCCGCGGCGCGCGAACACGACGAACGCCGCGTCCAGGATCGCCTGCCGTTTGTCGATCCGCCCGCGCGAAGCCGCCTGTCCGGCCCGCGATGTCACTGCTGCCACTCCCGCAGTGTAAACCGCCCGATCTGCAGGGTTTCCCCACTGGTTCAGTTCGATGAACCAGGTGATCGAGGGTCTACCGCACGCCGCCCGCACCGGACAGGGATCCCACCGCGGACCGGATCACCGAGCAACGGGTGTCAGCACGACGAGGGGGATCGTTCGGGTGGTCTTCTCCTGGTAGTCGGCGTAGCCGGCGTGGGCTGCCACGACGTCGGGCCAGAGCTCGTTCCGCTCCGAGGGCGGCAGGACACGTGCGGTCATCGGCCGGGGCGAGCCGTGCCCGACCGACACCTCGACCGCGGGATTCGCGCGCAGATTGTGCAGCCACGCGGGATCCCTCGGGTCGCCGCCGCGCGAAGCGACGACCACGATCGTGTCCCCCTCGATGATCGGCGCGGTGAGGATGACGGTGTGCGGACGGCCGGACTTGCGGCCGATGGTGGTGAGCGCGATCGTCGGCATGCCTTTGAAGGTTGTGCCGAAGGTCCCGCCGCTGAGTTGGATGATGGAGCGGTGGACGGCGTTGCAGATCTTGAGCTGGAAATCGCTGGGCATGGGTTCCGCTTTCTTCGGGGGGGTAAGTGGAATCGGCCTCCAGCGTCCCGAACGCCGCTAGTGATCTGCTTGTGAATTTCTTTTGGCGCGCACCGCGGTGATCCACTGTTCTTCGAGATCCCGCGGCACGGTTCGTACTTCCGCCTCGAACTGCCGAGCGTCCACGGCTTCGGCGTCGAGCCGCAACGCGTAGCCAGGGTCCTGGCTGACCAGCGCCGTGGCCGGTGAACGCGGCGGGCGGTCCGGCTCCAGCAGCTTGCGCAGATGCGATATGTAGGCCTGCGGCGCGCCCACCGCGCGTGGCGGTGGCTCGCCGCGCCACAGGTCATCGATGAGGCGGTCGACCGGCACGACCGCGCCGCGCGCCACCAGTAGAAGGGCAAGCGCACCCCGCTGCCGTGGACCGCCGACGATGCGACCGCGCTCGTTCGCCGCGGTCAGCGAGCCGAGCACCTGGATTCGTACCATCACGTGCCAAGCGAATTGCAAGCCCGCTACAAGCGGCTCGACGGACAGTGGGTTCATGAACACCGCCACCCAGACCGCCGAACGCCCCGATACCACCGAAATGGTGCTCGTCCACAACGCCTTCCGGCGCCACTTCGATGCCCTGCCCGGCCTCGTCGCCGAGGTCGCCGACGGTGACACCGCCCGTGCGGCCCGCATCGCCGGGTTCCTCACCGAACTCGACACCGGGCTGCATCACCATCACAGCGCCGAGGACGAGCTGATGTGGCCGTTGCTGCTCGAGCGGGCGCAGACCGACAGCGCGCTGATCCTGCGGATGGAGGAGCAGCACGAGCGGATCGCGGAACTGATCGAGCGCGCCGACGGGCAGGCGGCGCGGTTCGCCGCGTCGGCGCATCCGCAGACGCGTGCCCAGCTCGCCGCCACGCTGCGGGCGCTGGCCACCGCACTCGACGAACACATGGCCGAGGAGGAGGCGCACATCCTGCCGCTCGTCGAGCGCGTCATGACCGTTCCCGAATGGGAGGCGCTCGGTGAGCGCGGCCGCGCGGCCGTGCCGAAAGACCGGCAGCTGATCTTCCTCGGGTTCATCCTGCAAGGTGTGCCCGCGGTGCAGCGGCGAAAGTTTCTCGTCGCCATGCCGTTTCCGGCCAGGCTCGCGTGGTGGCTGCTCGGCCGGCGTGCCTTCGCCAAGGAGTACCGCTCGATCTACGGCACGGATCCCGCCTGACCGTTCGGGGGCGCTCGAGAGCGTCCCCGCAAGGTCTTGCCCGCATGGTCGGCTGTCCGCCCCCGCTCGGGCTGACAAACGAGCCGAGTATGTCTACTATGGTCTGTAGTAGATCCGGATGGGGAGCCGCGAAATCGGGAGGGACCACTATGGAGACGATCACCGTCGAACGCACGATCGCCGCGCCTATCGACGCGGTGTTCGACTGGATCAGCAACGCGCACAACTACACTCGCCTTCGATTGGTGCTGCGCGAGCGTCTTGCTGTCCCCGGTGACGAAGCGCCCTATGGCCGCGGTGCGGTTCGCGTCCTGATCTGGGCCGTCGGCTGTTTCTGGGAACGCATCACCGCCTACGACCCGCCGCACTCGTTCGAATATCACGTCTACCGCAGCATCCCGCCGTCCGAGCACGAGAACGGGCGGGTCGACTTCACCGAGACCGCGGGCGGAACCCGCGTGGTGTGGACCACCACCGCGCGACTCCGGTTGCCGCTCATCGGCGCCGCTCTCACCCGCCGGATCGTGCGGCCGCTGTTCACCTATGCGTTCGGCCGGGTCCTCGACGCGGCGTCTCGCGACCTCGCCGCGCGATCGGAGATCGGCTGACCCGCACCCCGCCGTGCTGGGCGCGCGGAGTCGCGCGGTGCACGGAGGCTCGGTCGTCCTCGCGGTGTACGACGCTGCCGCGATACGCAAGTGGTGTGCAAGAGCGGCGCAATGAAGCCGCAGCACAGTGGTTCTCATGAACGAGACACGTGAAGTAGTGGTGGTCGGCGCCGGGCCGGTCGGGCTCATGCTGGCCTGCGAGTTGCGGTTGGGCGGGGTGGACGTGCTGGTGGTGGAGCGCCTCGCGGAGCCGGATCGCACCATCAAGGCGGGTGCGATCAATGTGCCGACCGCCCAGGCCATGTATCGCCGCGGACTGCTCCCCGAACTGCGCGCCGCGCAGGAGACCGCACTCGCGCGGTTCGCGCAGTTCCGCCGCGACGGTGGAATGCCGCTGGTCGCCGATGGACGGCGGCCGGCGGCGGGGCATTTCGCGGGTCTCATGCTGGACGTGGACGCCATCGACTTCGACGACCCGCGATTCGCCGAACTCGGTCCCGCCGCCGAGGTCTTCCTGGTGGCGCAGCAGTCCATCGAGGCGATACTCGCTCGCCGCGCCGCCGACCTCGGCGTGGAGATCCGGCGCGGGGCGCAGGTGGCCGGGTTCTCCGACGACGGCGAGGGCGTCACCGTCGAATGCGGAGACCATGCGGTGCGCACCGGCTGGCTGGTCGGCTGTGACGGCGGGCGCAGCATCGTGCGCAAACTCGCCGGCTTCGAGTTCCCCGGCATGGGTCCGGAGATCACCGGCCATCAGGCGATCGTGGAGATGACCGGCGCCGAGGACCTTCGAATGGGCTGGAACACCACCCCTTCCGGCATCTACACCTACGGACCCATGCCCGGCCGTGTACTCACGGTCGAACTGGACGGGCCGCCCGCCGACCGCGAAACACCCGTGACGGCGGCCGAACTCCAACAGAGCATCCGCACCGTGTCCGGAGTCCCGGTGGTGGTCACGGCCGTGCATTCGGCCACCCGCTTCACCGACAACACCCGTCAGGTTCCCGACTACCGCAAGGGCCGGGTACTGCTGGCCGGCGACGCCGCGCACGTGCACTCGCCGTTCGGCGGACAGGGCCTGAACCTCGGGATCGGTGATGCGGTCAACCTCGGCTGGAAGCTGTCCGGTGTAGTGCGCGGCTGGGCGCCCGAAGGACTGCTCGACACCTACACCGCCGAACGCCATCCCATCGGCGCATGGGTGCTGGAGTGGACGCGGGCGCAGGTCGCGCTGATGCGCACCGATGCCCGCAGCCGCGCCCTGCGCGCCGTCATCGCCGAACTCCTGGCCTCTCGCGACGGTGCGACCGGGGTGTTCGAGAAGATCTCCGGTGTGCAGCACCGCTACGACCTCGGCGGGGTACATCCGTTGATCGGAGCGGCCACTCCCGATATCGAATTGGCCGACGGCACCCGCCTCGGTGCGCATTTCAGCGGCGCCGAGGCCGTCCTGCTCGACCTCACCGATTCCGCTGATCTGCGATCCCGAGTCACGGGATGGTCCGGGCGGGTGCGCGTCGTCACGGCGAAACCCACGCGGCCGCAGAAGCTCTCGGCTCTGTTGGTCCGTCCCGACGGCTACGTCGCCTGGGCTGCCGACGGCGGCGACCTGGACGGCCTCGAGGAATCGCTGGGCCGTTGGTTCGGCGCTCGGTCAGCTCAGTAGCCGCTGTTCGAGTTGAGCGAGGACGGATCGGTTGCGCTGGGCGTCCAGGGCGAGGGCCGCGGCCCAGACGTGCGCCGAGATGACTCCGGTCTGGACACGGTCGATCCAGTCGTGGATGGTGCTGTGCCGGTCGAGGGTGTCGTCGTCGAAGGTGATCGGTTCGAGTTCGGGCATATGCACGTAACGCAGCTGGGTGGTTTCCCTGCCGCGGGCGTCGAAAATGCTTGCCGCCCAAACTTCCTCGGTCGTGGACGGTTCGTCCGGCGGTGTGCTGGTCGTCGTGTCGGGCTGGTTGTCGATCCCGTGCACGACGGCGTCCGCGGCGGCCCGGTGGGCCAGCCCGAATCCCCACAGGCGGCCGTGCATCCCCGCCATCATCCGCCCGGCGATGTCCAGGATCGGAGAGCCCGCGACCGTGGGGCTGTCGTCGGGTGAGAATTCCGCGAAACCCGCCGCGCTGGAAGTGTCGTCGTCGCCGGTGCCGGTGAAACCCCAGATGTGTACGAGGCCGAGGTCGGTGCAGGGCGCGCTGCTGCGGCGCGAGATCATGGCCGGTAGCAGAGTGTCGATGATGGACCGGGCCGGATATCGGATCGCAGGCACGGCGTCGGATCGACGGATGCTGCTGGAGCGCTTGTGATTTCGTCGGCCGGACATAGGCTTCTCCGTCGCGGTGGGGTTTTCGGACAAGGCATCGACCCGGTTGCAGTCAGCGTTGCCAGTGTAGATAGCCCACCGGTGACGGTGTCGCAACATCGCATACTCGTGCGCGATGTGTGTGGTGAACGCGGGGGACCGGCTGCCGTCCGTCGTCACGTTGCGGATCGGCGGTCGCGCCCGCCGAGGCTTGTTCGTCCAGGTCCGCGCAGCAGTCGTCGACGCGTCGAACCGGTTCCGCGGCGCGGACTCCGGCCTACGCGCGCGGTGCCGGACATCAGGACGCATTGACAAAGCGGGACTGTGCGGCGGTGTCCGCCAAGGGCGGAGGGATGGAACAGCTCATGCGCGAGGATGATCGGAAACCAATCACTGCCTTCTCGGCCAGGCGGGCGGTCGGCCGGTCGTCGGGCAGCGGGCGGGTGATCGAATTCTCTGACCGGCCGCCCGGGTGGGCGGTCAGGCGGTTCGGTCCAGTTGCGGTGCGGAGTGGCCGATCGTGGCACTGGTTTCGCCGATCAGGCGTTGCAGGAAGGCTTCCTGCTGCTTGCGGCCGTGAATGGCGGCGCGGTCGAGTCCACCGGGGGTCAGGTGGGTGTAGGCAGTGCGTACGAGGTTGACGGGGATGCGCAACGCGGGGTACCAGGGCGGGACATAGGCGGGCAGTCCGAGGATCCGCATCGCTTTGGGTCCGAGGAAGGCGCTGCTGACCGACAGGTGCTGGGCGCGGGCGAGGCGGCCGCGCAGACCGGGCAGGTCGGGGTAGGACCAGTGCAGTGGATCGTCGGCCATCGGACGGGCGAGTTGGCGGCTGGTCTCGTCGGGGTTGGTGATGGCGGTCAGGCAGTGGTCGAGGATGGCGATGCCGTCCCGGAAGCCGTTGGGCAGCCAGTGTTCTTCGACGCCGATGAGCCAGCCGACGTAACGGGTGAGGTGGGCCGCGGCGGCCAGTTCGCGGGGGGAGAGGATCACACCGAGCGCCATGCCGCCGACCACGGGCGCGAGCAGGGCGCCGACCAGGGTGGCGGCCATGTCGGTCTGGTTGATCGGCAGTCCCCATTCGTCGGTGCGCCAGTCGGGCATGGCGGCGACGTGCCTGCGGACCAGGGAATGGATCAGCCGCACATGCAGGGTGGAGCGGTAGCCGACGCCGTAGCGATCCATGCCGTTCTCGGTGGACACGTCCATCGCCCATTGCAAGGTCTCGGCGAACCGGCGGGCCGGGCCCTTCTCGAGTGCGCCGGTGCGCAGGAGGGTCTTGTTGAACCCGGAGGCCAGATAGCCGCCGATGAAGGACACGTCGCGTGCGAAGTACAGCCCGTCGTTGCCGCCGGAACGGAACACCCGCTCGCCGTCGCGCAACAGGTCCGGGTCGACCCACGCCGGGGTGTCCTCGACGACGGTGAAGAAGTCGCGCAGTGGCGAGGGAGCGCCGGGGATGCTGTCGATGCCCGACGTGAGTGCCCGCTCGAACAACGGCCGCGTAGCGGCCATGCCTTCGGCGTACATCCACTCGACGAGGCGGTCCATCGGCTCGTCACCGACGAGCAGTGATTCGCCGAGCAGCCGCCAGCGCTGCGGGGACGGTTTCCCGATGCGCAGCAGCGCGGCGAACGGGCCGAGGCCGGGTGCTTTACGGGGCCGGTCGGGATGCCGTGCCGGGATGGTCGCGGACGTGGTCATGGGTGGGCTCCTCGTCGGGGCGGGTGATGCCGTGCTTCATCAACGGCACGATGGTGGTTCGGACAAAGGCGCGGGCGCGGGCGTCGTCGGTGAAGTCGACGCTGCCGCCGCCGGGGGTGAGCATCAGCGAGGGGGCGAGGCGGGCGACGAGTTCGGCGACCGGGCGCGGGTCGTAGTCGTCGACGAGGCCCGCGGCCTGGGCGTGGGTGAGCATGCCGACGATGTACTCGATTCCGATGGACACCAGGCGTTCGCCCTGCACGGTGGAAAAGCGCAACGCCTCCTCGGGCGCGACCCGCAGCAACTGGGTGACCAGCCGGTGGATGCGGGTCTGCAGCAGGACGTACAGCATCGTTTCCTCGATCTGGGCGTCCACGTCGGCGGTGGTCGTCGCGATCGCGGTGACCTCGGCGAGCATGCGGCGGGTCTCGCGCGCGAGTACCGCCTCGATCAGGTTGTCCTTGCCCGCGAACCGGCGATGGATGGTGATCCGGCTGAGCTCGGCCCTGCGGGCGATGTCCTCGAGGCTGGCCCGGCGGATCCCGACCTGGAGGATGCGTTCCAGCGCGGCGTCCATGATCCTCTCGTCGACGCCGTCGCTACCCTCGGTCATGATGCAAAAGTACAAAGATTGTTTCATTGTGTCAATGGATCCGAGATCTCCTTCGCCGACCAACCGCCCGGCCGCGTCCGTCGGCGCCCGACAGGAAGTCGGGACGCGCCCGCGACATCGCTCTCGCGGCGCCGGTCCCGAATACGATTGCCGCAAAAGCGCGCTCACGATGTGTGGCCACGGGGATGGCGGGAGGCGATGATGACCGGACGGCGCGGGCCTGCCGCCGCACTGCGCTGGTCCGCCGCACTCGCGGTGGTGGTTTCGACGGGCGGATGCGCCACCCTGCTCGGGGAGCCCGCGCCGCCGCCGTCCGCCGAGGAGATCGCCACGGCGACAGCCGAATTGGCCGCCTTGCCGGCTTCGGAGGTTGCGGAGCGGCAGGTGGCGGCGGTGGTCGAGCAGATCGCGGCCGCTGCCTCGGCGATCGAACCGGCGCTGCGGTGGACCCGCAGCGAGGAGCGAGCCCTCGGCCCTTGTTACGGCCCGTACGAGCACACCGGCGGCAGGCGCGTCGTCCTGCCGCGCTATCGAGCCGACGGCTCGCTGCCCGAGGAAGCGTGGGCGGGGTTTCAGGAGACGGCGCGCGAGCTGGCCGCGTCGGTGGGTGCGACCGACATGCTGCCCGGCGGTAGTTCCTCGCCGGACCGGCACGTCACGTTCGAGGGTGCCGATGGTGCGGAGTGGGACAGCAACACCGAGCTGTCGGTGTTCGCGGACACCCGGTCGATGACGATCACCGCGACCGTGGGCTGCCGGCTGCCCGCGAGCGAGCGCCCGGCTGGGTGAGGCTGCCACCCGTCGTCTGCGGTGCCGGGAACCGCTCCAGCGCAACTCTTCCGGCCGCACATCCCGCGCGTCGACCTCGTTGTGCCGACCGAGCGGTGCGCACGTCGACGGGGTGCTACGGGCTTCGGAACGCTCGCCGGTAGGCGCCCGGGGTGGTGCCCACCCGGGCACGGAAGCGGCGGCGAAGATTCACCGCCGAGGTGAGGCCGACACGCGCCGCGATCGCCTCCACCGGCAGGTCGGTTTCCTCCAGCAGCAGGCGCGCCTCGGCCACCCGGCGCGACAGCAGCCACGCGCCGGGGCTCGTGCCGAGCTGTTCGGCGAAGCGCCGGGCCAGCGTGCGGGGCGAGACGCTGAGATGTGCGGCCAGATCGCCCACCGACAGCGGTGTCGCCAGGCGCGCTCCGGCCCATTCGAGGAGGCCGTCCAGCGCGTCGGCGGGCGGTGGGGGCGGGGCGTACTGTACCTGGCCGCCTTCGCGGTGCGGGGGCATCACCATGTGCCGCGCGATGAGCGCGGCGTGGGCGGCGCCGTGGTCGCGCCGGACCAAGTGCAGGCACAGGTCGATACCCGCGCCGGCACCGGCGCTCGTAGCGACATCGCCGTGGTCCACGTAGAGCACATCCGGCTCCACGCGAACCTCGGGAAACTCCCGTGCCAGCTGGGCGGCGCGGGCCCAGTGCGTTGTCGCCGAACGCCCGTTCAGCAACCCTGTGCGGGCCAGCGCGAACACCCCGGAGCAGATCGTCACGAGCCGCGCCCCACGAGCGTGCGCCCGTAGCAGCGCGCGGCGCACGCGGTCGGGTAGCGGTGCGTCCACCGGCGACCAGCCGGGGATCAGCACGGTGTCCGCGGAGGCCAGTGCCGAGAGTCCCCGCGAGACCGACAGCGCGTAGCCGGACGTCGTCGCGACCGGGCCCGGCGTCTCCGCGCACACCTCGAACTCGTAGTACTGCGGCACACCGGCCCGCTCGGTCCCGAATACTTCGGCGGCGCAGCCGAGTTCGAACGTCGACTGCACCGGCCGCACCAGGGCCACCACACGATGCATGGCAAAAAAGTACCCTGTGATGACTGACCGGACACTTACCCGGCGTCGCCGCGCGCGGCACCGTGGGAGGCATGCACCCCGAGATCCTCGCCCAGGAGGGCTACACCTCCGTCTCCGTCACCGAATCCCCGGTCCGCGAACTCTTCCCCGGCATCCGGCTACGTCACCTCTGGAAAGGCCCCTCCGGAGCGCAGGCCAACGTGCTGGAGATGGACCCGGGTACCTCGTGGCCGCGCCGCGATGTCCACGAGCCCGGCCCGGAGGAGGTCTACGTGGTCGCGGGCACGTTCAACGACGGCGCACGCGACTACCCGGCCGGGACCTTTCTGCACGCCCCGGCCGGGTCGTGGCATGTGCCCGCGACCACGACCGGCTGCACGCTGTTCGTCTTCTACCCGGAAGGGTAGGAGTGCGAGAGGTCTCCGCTCGGGAGGTAGCGGTCGCGGCCGCCCGCCGCACCGTATTCGGCCAGCCCGGTCAGGGCCTGCGGCAATGGACCCCGGTGCAGGACGCCGAGACGCTGGGTGGCGCGGGTGAGGGCGACGTAGAGTTCGGCCGCTCCGCGTGGTCCTTCGGCGAGGATCCGTTCCGGTTCCACGACCAGGACGGCGTCGTACTCCAGGCCTTTGGTCTCCGACGCCGCCACCGCGCCCGGCACATCCGGCGGCCCGATCACGACGCTGGTGCCTTCGCGACCGGCTTCCTCGCGGACGAAATCCGCGATGGCCGTGGCTGATTCGTGCTCGGTGACCCGCCTGGACCACGGCTGGACGCCGCACGCGCGAACCGACTCCGGTGGTTGCACCCCTGGCGCGAACTCGGCGAGCAGCGCGGCGGCGACGGACATGATCTCGGCCGGGGTGCGGTAGTTCACCGACAGCGACCGATAGACCCAGCGGCCGGGCACATACGGCTCGAGCATCGTGTGCCACGAGGTCGCTCCGGCGACCGACCGGCGTTGGGCGAGATCGCCGACCACCGTGAAGGAGTGGCCGGGGCAGCGCCGCATCAGCACTCGCCAGTCCATTTCGGACAGCTCCTGGGCCTCGTCGACCACGACGTGCCGGTAGGTCCAGTCCCGGTCCGCGGCGGCGCGTTCGGCGAGTTCGCGAGTGTCGCGCTCGAGGAAGCGATCGGCCAGATCGTGCCCGTAGAGCATGTCCTGGGCCAGCAGGTGATCCTCGTCGTCCATCAGGTCCGCACGGCTGACGAGGAGGTCCAGCACGCCCGCCGCGTACGCGGCCTCGGCCTGCTGTTCCCGCTGTGCCGCGCGGTCGTCCGGCTTCTCGCGGCCGAGCAGATCGACCAGCTCGTCGAGCAGCGGCACGTCCGACACCGTCCAGTCATCGCCGTCGGCGCGCCACAGCGCCTCGTCGGCGCCTGCCGCCGCCAAGCGCTCCGGGGACTCGTACAGCTGCGCCAGCAGAGCCTCCGGCGTCAGGATCGGCCAGAGTTCGTCGAGTGCGGCGGTGAACCGGTCGTTGTCCGCGAGTTCGGCGATCAGGTCGGCGCGCAGGTTCTCCCATGCTTCGCGCTCCTCGCGGGTCAGCCAGCCTCGGCCGATCCGGGCTATCGCTCGTTCGGTGAGCACCCAGGTGACGATCTCGCAGAACACCGCGCGGGCTTCGTTGTGCGGCCGGCCGCTCGCGCGCGCCTCCTCCCTGGCCCACTCCGCGGTCTCGGCGTCGATGCGCACCGTGACGTCGGTCAGTTCGATCGGCAGCGGCTGCTCCGGCAGCCGCTGCCGATCGGCCACCGCTGCCGCGAGCACGTCCAGGATCCGCAGCGAGCCTTTGAGCCGGGCGGCCTCCGGGGTGTCCTCTGCGGTGACGCGCAGACCGGGCACCAGGTCGCCGGTGGTCGTGAACACGACGTTCGTCTCGCCCAGCGACGGTAGAACGCGGCTGATGTGATCGAGGAACGCCGGGTTGGGACCGACCACGAGCACACCGTTGCGTTCCATCCGCTCCCGCTGGGTGTAGAGCAGGTACGCGACGCGGTGCAGCGCCACCACCGTCTTCCCGGTGCCGGGGCCACCCTCGATCACCAGCACACCGGGGTGGTCGAGCCGGATGATCTCGTCCTGCTCGGCCTGGATCGTCGCCACGATGTCACGCATGCCGGTACCGCGGGGCGCGTCGACCGCCGCGAGCAACGCCGCGTCGCCTCGCTCGCCACCACCGGGGCGGCCGAGCACCTCGTCGGTGAAATCGACCACGGTGCGCCCGCGAGTATGGAACTGGCGGCGTCTGCGCATGTTCTCCGGGCTGGCGGCGGTGGCGACGTAGAACGCGCGCGCGGCCGGGGCGCGCCAATCGAGCAACAGCGGTTCGTACTCGTTCTCTTCGTCGAAAAGGCCGATCCGGCCGATGTAGGAGTGTTCGCCCGAGAGGCTGTCCAACCGGCCGAAACACAGGCCGTCGTCCGCCACGTCCAGCCGCTTCGCCTCCTTGGCCAGCGCGCGCACCTCGACATCGCGTTCCATCGGCGTCCCGCCGGTTCCCCGCAACGCCGCGGCGTAGCGACCTTTCACCCGCGCGCGCTCGGCGTCGAGCCGCGTGTAGAGCCCGGCCACGTAGTCGCGCTCGGACCGCAATTCGTCTTCGTACCGAATTTCGCTACTCCCATTTCCGCAGGTTCTGGCCACGGCCAGCGATTCTGCGGCATGACCCGGGTCTTGCCGCAAGCCCCCGGGTGCGCTATAGATTGGGAGTGGAAAGAGGTTGACCGCCTTCTACCGGATCAGCTTCTCGCTCTTCAGCCAGTCGTAAGCGACGTCGGCCGGATCCTCACCATCGATGTCGACGCGGCCGTTGAGGTCTTGCATCAGTTCGTCGGTGAGGTGCTCGGAAATCGTTGCGAGCAGAGTGCGTAACTGCGGATAGCGGTCGATGATCGCGCCGCGCACGACCGCCGTGCCGCTGTAGGGCAGGAAGAACTTCTCGTCGTCGTCGAGCACGACCAGATTCAGGTTCTTCACCCGGCCGTCGGTGGTGTAGATCATGCCGAAATTGCACGGGGTGCTCTTGGCCGTGGCCGTGTAGACGACACCGGCGTCCATCCGTGTGACGTTGCCGGACGGCACACCGTTCGGATCGTTGTAGGGGATCCCGTACTTCCGCAGCATCGGAATGAAACCGTCCGAGCGGCTGAAGAATTCGTCGTCGACGCAGAACGTCCGATCGGGGACGGGGAGCGCCGCCACGTCCGACAGCGACCGGACGTTCAGGCGTTCGGCGGTCGGCGTCGACGCGCCGAACGCGTAGGTGTCGTTGAACTCGGCGGGCGGCAGCCACTCCAGGTCGTGGTCACGCTTCTCGATGTCGTGGACGCGCTGCCAGAGTTCGTGCGGGTCCGAGATCGTCTCGGTCTGGTTGTGGTAGTTGACCCAGCCGGTGCCGGTGTACTCCCAGAGCACGTCGGCGTCACCGTTGAGCTGGGCCTGCCGAGACGAGGCGGAACCCGGCGCCCCGGTCAGGTCGGTGACGTCCGCGCCCGCCGCGGCCAGGTAGGTCGCGGTGATCTTGCCCAGCAACACGCCCTCGGTGAAGCTCTTCGAGGTGACGACGAGCTTCGCCCCGTCCAGCGGCCGCGCACCGTCCGGCAGGCGCGCGGCGTGGAAGGTTCCCGACGAGCTCACCAGGCCGCACCCGGCGAGCATCGCGGCTACGACGAGCGCGGACAGCACCGTGACCACTCGTGCTCGCGGCGATCTCATGAGATGCCCCGTGGGGTCGCGGCCAGTTCCACCAGCCTGCCGAGCCAGTCGATGAGCAAGGCCAGGAGCCCGACCAGAACCGCGCCGGAGACGAGCAGTTTCGGCAGGAAGAGGGTGACCCCGGTCGTGATCAGCGTGCCGAGGCTGGTCGCGCCGATGAACGTGCTCAGCGTCGCGGTGCCGACCAGGATCACCAGCGCGGTGCGCACCCCGTTGAGGATCACCGGCACCGCGAGCGGCAGCTCGACCTGGAAGAGGGTCCGCGAAGCGGAATAACCGATGCCCCGCGACGCCTCGATCGTGCGCTGATCGACCTGCCGAAGCCCGACGATCGTGTTCTGCAGGATCGGCAGCACCGCGTACACGACGAGACCGACGATCGCCGTGCGGAATCCGGTGCCCAGCCAGAAGGTGAACAAGACGAGCAGGCCGACGGCAGGTGCGGCCTGGCCGATATTGGCGATGTTGACGGCGACGGGCTCGAGCCGCTGAAACGCGGGCCGGGTCAGCGCGATGCCCAGCGGGATCGCGACGACCACCACGATCACCGTGGCCACCACGGTCAGCTTCACGTGCTGAAGGATCGTCGTCTGGAGGTTGGCCCAGCCGAGGGACGCCTTCTCCGTCGGCGTGAACGTCGTCGAGCGATACCAGATGACGTATCCGACACCGATGACGAGGATGATGATCGGTTCGAACCACACGTCGAGCGGGACGCGGCGCAGGCGGCTCATGACTGCCCGGCCGATCCGGGTTCGTCGTCGGCGGCGACCACCGGGGTCGGCGCCGGGTCGGTCCCGTCGACATAGGTCGTGTAGGAGAGGTCCTCCTCGTCGCCGCGCCCCTCGGCGAGCTTGTTCCGGATCACCTCCGTGACCGTGCCGATACCGAGCGAGCCGAGGACCGCGCCGCGACCGTCGGTGACGAGCGCGGCGCCCTGGCTGGTGGCGAGCATGGCGTCGAGCGCGTCGTTGAGGGTCGAGGATCGTGCGATGACGGGCAATCGCCGATCGAGGTAGTCGGAGACCTCCGGTTTGGTCGCCAGCTCGCCGAGCGAGGGCCACGACCGCGGCCGTCCGGCCTCGTCGACGACGACGACCCAGGTCTGTCCGGCGGCCTTCGCGCGCTCGATCACGCTGTGCGCCGACTCGCCGACGCGAGCGGTGATCACCTCGTCGTAGGCGACGTCGCGCACCCGGGACACGGTCAGATACGCCAGCTTCGCGCCGGAGCCCACGAACTCCTCCACGAACGGCGTGGCCGGATCGGTGAGGATCTCCTCGGGGCTCGCGTACTGCTCGACGTGACCCCCCTCGGACAGGATGAGCACCTTGTCGCCGAGCTTGGTCGCCTCCTCGAAGTCGTGGGTGACCAGCACGATGGTCTTACCGAGTTCGTGCTGGATCGCGATCAGGCTGTCCTGCAGGCGAACCCGGGTGATCGGGTCGACCGCGCCGAAGGGCTCGTCCATGAGCAGTACCGGCGGGTCCGCCGCGAGCGCGCGCGCGACGCCGACCCGCTGCTGCTGGCCGCCGGACATGTCCTTCGGCAGCCGGTCGGCGAAGGTGCCCGGGTCGAGACCGACCAGATCGAGCAGGTACTCGGTGCGTTCGGCGATCCGCTTCTTGTCCCACCCGAGCACCCGCGGGATGGCGCCGACGTTCTTGGCGACCGTCCAATGCGGGAACAGGCCACCGGACTGGATCACATACCCGATCGATTGCCGCAGCTTGTCGGGGTCCTCCCTGGTGACGTCGCGGCCGCCGATGAAGATCCGGCCCTCGGTCGGCTCGATCAGCCGGTTGATCATCTTGAGGGTGGTCGTCTTGCCGCATCCGGAGGGGCCGACGAACGCGACGATGTCACCCGCCTCGATCTCCAGGTCGAGACGCTCCACCGCCGGCTTCTGCTGGCCCTTGTAGCGCTTGACGACCGAGTCCAGCGCGATGGACGCACCGGTGACGTTGCGCTCCGGCGCGGGCTGACTGGTCACATCGTCGGTCATGACAGTCCCTTTGCGATCGTGAGGCGTCCGAGCAGGACGAGGAGCGCGTCGAACACCAGCGCGATGATGACGATGAGGATGGTGCCGGTCAGCGCCATCTCCAGGGCGTTCGCGCCGCCGAGGCGGGAAAGGCCGTTGAAGATCAGCGATCCCAGGCCCGGTCCGAGGACATAGGCGACGATGGCGGCGACACCCACGATCATCTGGGTGGACACCCTGATGCCGGTGAGGATCACCGGCCAGGCGATCGGCAATTCGACGGTGAGCAGAATGCGCCATCGCGAAAAGCCGATCCCGCGCGCGGATTCGACGACCGAGGCGGGCACCGACCGCAAACCCACGATCGCGTTGCCGATCACCGGCAACGCCGCGAAGAACGCGAGCATCACGAAGGACGGGACCACACCCAGTCCGAAGGGGACCAGCAGGATCGCCAGCAGCGCCAGCGAGGGAATCGTCAGCGCCACCCGGCTGGAGGTGAGCGAAAGCGCGGACAACAGCGGGAGTCGGTATACGGCCACCGCGACGAGGACGGCGACGACCGTTCCGACCAAGACCGTCTGGAACGCCAGGGAGGCGTGCTGATATGTGAGGAACGCAAGAACTTCGCCCCGCCCTCGGATGTAGTTCCATAGATTCACGGGATTCCCATCGTCAGCCGAAGATCAGGCCGTACCTGTCTGCGATCGGTCGTCCGGGGGCGCGAGCCGTCAAAGAGTAAACGATGCCGCGCGGTCGATTCCCGACGGCGCGCGGAGGGCGAATCGCCGGACAACACGGTCATTCATCACAGAGCCTTTCGCTCGAACCCGACGATCGGCTCAGAGAAAACCACGCTCACCCCGGCCCGGCCAGCATTACGGTCACCCGGATCGAAATAGGCGACTTCAACGACAAACCATGCGGGGGCTCGATGCGGTGTCCGGGCTGCCAGGGTTGGTGCGAAGGCGCGGCGGGTGACCCGGCCCGCGGATTTCAGGCGGGCGAGGGAGCCGCCGCCGATGTGGTGGCGTTGCTCACTCTATTCGACGCAGGAGCGGGAGAGGCCGGTCGATCAAGGAGCGGGTTGGAGTCCGTGGCGGAGTGAGCACCCGGTGCCGCCCGCCCGCGGCCAGGGCTCAGGGGCGGGGACGTAAGCCGTCGACGAGCAGATCGAGCAGGCGGCCCGCCTGTTCCCGGCGTTCCGCGTTCTCGGTGGCGAGCGAGATGCCGCTGAGGCCGACGAGCACGTCCTCGGGTGCGACGTCCGACCGCAGTGTTCCGGCCGACGCTCCGGCTCGGAGCAGGGTGGCGACCGCGGCGGTCAGGCGGTCGCGACTCTCGGAGAACGGGTTGCCACCGGAGGCGATGAGTGCGCGCAGCGCGTCGCCCATCCCGCGTTTGGCGGTCATGTAGTCGACGAAACGGTCCATCCACCTGCGCAACGCCTGGTCCGGCGGGAGGGCGGTCACCAGATCGTCGACCGAATCGCACAGCCGAGCGAGTTCGTTGCGGTAGGCGGCGTCGATGAGCGCCTCGCGGGTGGGGAAATGGCGGTACAGCGTGCCGATGCCGACGCCCGCTTCTCTGGCGATGGCTTCGAGCGTGACCTCCGGTCCCTCGTGGGAGAACGCGCGCACGGCGACCTCGAGCAACCGGTCTCGGTTGCGTCGCGCGTCGGCGCGCAGCGGGCGTGCGGATGTCATCGAGTCCTCCCGGGAACAAAGCGGAGGATCCTCCGGTTGTAGGGAGTACCGGAGTGTCCTCCGGTTCGAGTCTAACCGAGATGGGACCTGTCATGACCGACCGAATCATCACCCCGTTCACCGCCGAATCGACCGCCGCGGAGGTGATCGCGGGGATCGACCTCACCGGGCGGCGGGCCATCGTCACCGGCGGCTCGTCCGGAATCGGCATCGAGACCGCGCGCGCGTTGGCCGGGGCCGGTGCCGAGGTGACCCTCGCGGTCCGCAACCTCGAAGCGGGGCGGCGCACCGCGGCCGACATCGCAGGCACCACCGGTAACGAGCGGGTGCTGGTCGCTTCGCTCGATCTGTCCGATCAGGCGTCCGTCGCGGCGTTCGTGGCCGGATGGGATGGGCCGCTGCACATGCTGATCAACAACGCCGGTGTGATGGCCGCGCCGCTGTCGCGCACACCGCAGGGCTGGGAGATGCAGTTCGCCACCAACCACCTCGGCCACTTCGCGCTGGCCACCGGCCTGCACGGGGCACTGGCCGCGGCGGGCGGTGCGCGCGTCGTGTCGGTGAGTTCCAGTGCGCATCATCGGTCACCGGTCGTCTTCGACGACATCCACTTCGAGCGCCGCCCCTATGATCCGTGGTCTGCCTACGGGCAGTCCAAGACGGCCAACGTGCTGTTCGCCGTGGAGGCGACCCGGCGATGGGCCGAAGACGGCATCACGGCCAACGCGCTGATGCCCGGCGGAATCCGCACCAATCTGCAGCGCCACGTGTCCGACGAGGAACTCGCGCAGCTCCGAGCTGCCGCGGGCGGGCCGCGCATGATGTGGAAGACGCCGGAGCAGGGCGCGGCCACCTCCGTTCTGGTGGCGACGTCGCCCTTGCTCGATGGCGTCGGGGGACGCTACTTCGAGGACTGCGGCGAAGCCGAGGTCGGCGTGCTCAGCGCCCGCAACGGGGTCGCCGCGTACGCGCTCGATCCCGACGCCGCCGCGCGGCTGTGGCGGGTATCGAGCGAGATGCTGTCCGCCTGAGGCCACGCCTTCTCAGGGCCGGATGCCGCTGGCAGGGCGCCGGGGATCAGGGCCGATCGACGCGTTCGAGGGCGAAGCGAGCCAGATTGGTGGAGATGACCTCCGGTTGCCCGCCGGATTGTCTCGCGGCGGCGGTGAGCACGTCGATGTGGTGGTAGCCGGGGGCTGTCACCGTCTCGCCGTGACCACGCGCCCCGGCCGCGACGACCACTCCGGCGCCGCCGATCAGGTTGATCGTCGGATTGGCGAAGATGCCGCCGGGGTGCGTGCGGTGGCGCGTGAGCTCGGGTGCCTGCGACTGGAAGACGTCGAACGCGAGTCTCATCGGGAAATACCACTCGGTGAAGTCCAGCGGTTGCGCCGCCAGGCTGCGCGAGAGATCCGCGATATCGGTGACCTCATGGGTGGCGTCGGTGAACGGTACGCCGTGGCGGTCGGCCGCGCCCGCGGCCACGGCCGGGTCGTCGTAGTCGCGCCAGGTGTAGAGGGGGCCGTTCGGCTGATCCGGGATGGCTTTGCGATCCGGGCCGAACAACATGCCGGTGAGCCCGCGCAGCGCCGGGACCGCGGCGACGTCACCGGGAAGCGGGAAGTCCTTGTCCACTACGGTGCCGCCGTCGAAGAAGCCGAATCCGGCTTGCAGCAGGGCCAGCGGCTGAGAGTTGGCATCGAGGAACGCTCCGAGCGCGGCGGCATTGGTGATCCGGAAATCGCGCACCGACGGCGAGCCGGTGGCGGCGGCCGCCACATTCCGCGACACCAGCACGCGGTAGGTGGCCTCCTGGTTGAGGCTGCTGGGAACGTAAGCCGCCAGGTCGGATTCGGTGTGGGGTGCGAGATACGCGGCCAGCCCCGCGATGCCGAGCAGGTTCATCGTCTCCGGATTGATGACCGCGGGCAGGGCCAGTACGCGGGGGATCGCACCGCCGTCGAGGGCGGCCTCCGCCGCGGCGGAGCCGATGCCGCCGATGGAGAGGTCGAGGATGTCGGGGATGCCGTTGAGGGCGGACAGCGAGGTGTCTATCGAGGAGTCGAGGGCGAAATAGCCGGCGCACTGGTCGGCGCCCGCGACCCCGCCGAAATCCCATTCGGCGAAGAACGCGGTGATCACCCCGCCGAGGGAATGACCACCGCACAGCGTCTTTCGCTTGCGCGATGCCGGATCCGGCAGTTCGGCGGTGAGCAGATCGTATTGGTCCTGCACCGTTTGTGCCACGCCGACCCGACCGAGCCACCCGAGCTGCTCGTTCGGCACCACGCCGCCGAAGCGGTGGCCGTCGATATCGGTGTCGCGATAGTAGTAATCGATCGCGAGGTGCACGTCGCGCGATGCGAGACCAGCCCGCATGCCGAGATGGTCCTCCAGGCAGTTGGAGCGACGATCCAACGCCCAGAACTCCAGATGCCTGCCCTGCTTCGCCGCCGCGGCAACGGTATTGCGCGCGACGCTGTCGAACGCGCCCGCGCCTTCGAAGATCCCCGGTTGCGCCACCAGAACGGCGTCGGCGTCCGCCGAGCGGGCCGGGCCCGCGGCATCCCGGTAGCGCAGATACGACAGCCGGTCGCAGGCGGCTGGATGCGGCCCGACCGACTCCGGCAAGGGAATTCGCAGGGTGACAACCGATTCCGCCACGGTTGTGATCGGCGATGAGGAAGCGACCGCTGTCTCGGTACGTTCCGGCCCGTTCGGCTGCGCCTTCGCACTCGGCGCCGCGATCGCGACGACCAGCGCGGTGGTCACCATGCCGGATTTCAGGAAACGCAGAACACCGTCACGATGTCTGCCGAACCGACCGTGGCTCGTCAACGATTGTGCCGACATCGACGACCTCTCGTCACGACAGCGGAGCAGCTGTGTCACCGGCACATTCCGTGTCGGCGCGATGAAACATAAGGCGACCGCCACCAGCTGTCAACGTCGGTCGAAGCGCCTACGAAACCTCCCAAAACGCTGACGGTCAGCTCTGGGGCACCACCCATATGCGTCGAGGCCGAGCAGTCGCCGCGCGGACTCGTCGTTCGCGCGCAGCCGCGAGTCCGACGCCGGAACCGGCGTTCCGGCGCCTTCGGGCTCAGGACCTGACGGCATGGAGCAGCGCGAGTGCTTCGAGCGAGCGTGCGTCCCTGGTGTCGACCGCGGTCACCGAGCTGCGGCGGCGGATATGTTCCAACATCCCGGCCCCGGCCCGGCCTTCCGGACTACACCTGATTCCACGCGAGGCGCAGTACGCCATTGAGCAGATAGCAGGCGAACAGGATCGCGGCAGGCGGCAGAGACGTGGCGCCGTAGAGCGCCACCGCACCGGCGCCGAACCACGCCAGTTCGAAGAGCATCCGAACTGGGCCGTGCAGCGGGAAGGTGGCATTGGTCCCGCCGCCGGCTGCGAACAGCGCCCACAGCACCCCCAGGAGCACCGGCGCGCCGATGCCTGCCGCCACCTTGATCGGCCACTGCGCATTCGCGGTGAAACCCCAGTACCCGGCACTCGCCAGCACGCTCAGTTCCAAGAAGAACATCAGGACCGCATTGAGCGCTTTGACAGTGCCGAACATAGCTACCTCCAGTGACTATCGCTCTCTCTAGAGAGCAATGCTCTCATTTGATAGGCGGCAGGTCAAGCGGCGGCCGTGACCGAGTGGAGTTCGAGAACTCATCGGGATCTGTGAAATGCCGGCTCGAACTCCGATCCTGTTCATGGGGTCGGTCGCCGCCGATCAAGTCGTCGCGATGACGATCTGCTCCGATTCGGCCGGCCGCAGGCCGTCGGCCCGGTCGGCGAAGTAGCGGGTGGTCAGCTCGGCGGACGAGATGTGCCGGGCGGTGGCGAAGCCGGCGTCTTCGGCCAGCTTCACCAATTCCTCGGGCCGGAAGAAGCTGAGGAACGGGGTGCCGGACCGGCGGGCGCCTTCTTCGGCGAACCGGCGTAGTCGTTGCTCGTCGGCGTCGACGAGTTCGAGTGGCAGCAGGAACGTCGTTGCCAGGGTGGAACCCGACGCGAGTTGCGAAAGTTGTCGCAGCGTCGCGATGTTCGCCTCGCGGGTGAGGTACATCGAGACGCCGGCGGAGGCGACCAGGGCCGGGCGAGTGGGGTCGAAACCGGCCTCGATCAGTCGCCGCCACCACGCGTCCACCTCGAAATCGACCGGTACCAGCCGCAGCCACGGCGGGATGTCGAAACCGAGTTCGGTCAGACGCCGCCGTTTCCACGCCTGGGGGCCGGGCTGGTCGACCTCGAAGACGGTGAACCGTGCGGCGAGGTCGGGCCTGCGCTGGGCGAAGGTGTCCAGCCCCGCGCCGAGTACGACGTACTGATCCACGCCGCGTTCGGCTTGCTCGGCGAGGAGATCCTCCAGGAAGCGGGCGCGGGACACGATGCCCGCGCGCATCGGCGCGGTGGTCTGCGGATCCATGTCGGGCCGGTGCCGCCAGCCCTCCTCGGGCGCGGCCAGGCGCAGACCGGTGAGATCGTCGAACACGTGCGGGGGCGGGTCGTCCAGGACGTGCAGGGCACGCCACAGTGCCACCCGGACGGCGGTGCTGTCCGGCGTGAGCGTCTCGTGTGTCATTGCCTCACTCCTCGCCCGGCGCCTGCAGGCTCCACAGTCGCCCGTCCGGGTCGCGGACGGTCATCTCCTGGGTGCCGTAATGGGTCGGTTCGAAGCCGGTGACGATCTCCACGCCGTCGCCCGGAGATTCCCGCGAACTCGGAACCTTCAGCACCAGTCGGGTGCGCGATTGCTGCGTCGGCGGGACCTCGGCGACGAAGACGTATGGGCCGTCGCCGTTGCGGAACTGGCCGGAATGGTGATCGGTCTCGAACTCTATGGCGAAACCCAACCCCTGCAGGAACTTCGCCATCCTGCCCCAGTTGTGGGTCTCCAGGAATACGGCCTCGATGCCCTCGGTCGTCATTGTCGATCCTCTCCAGACGGTGACTGCTCGTCGGCGAGGTAGGCGCGCAGCGCGTCGGTGACCAGCGCCGACAACGACATCTCCGACTCGATCGCCCGGTACTTGACCTGCTTGATCAACTCGACCGGCAGATAGACGTTGAACTGCTTCACTTCCTCGCCCATGGGACGATGCTAGCAAGGTAGCATGCTAGCAGCAACTCGGTCGACCGGTCGCACAGCGCCGAGGACGCTGCTGTCAGACGACGGTCAGGCCTGGACCCGGAGTGATGAAGCCTCGCCGACGATCGCGTCTACGCACCCACACGGACCGGCTCGGTTTCCCGGCTCTCGCCGAGGGGTGGCTCGGCGACCGGACGCACTCGATGCAGCGCCGCGTATCCCAGCGCGGCAAGGACAAGGGCGACGAAGATGCCGAGGTTGCTGCTGCCCAGGCCGCTCGCTCGGGCGGCGGGGGTGAACAGATATCCGAGAAGGGGGCCGATGTGCGGATCGGGGGAAGTGATCAGGCCGAACCCGACGATCACCGCCAGGCAGAGGCAGCCGATCCCCGCGCGGTTCACCCCGCCGTAGCCGCCGAGCGGACTGAACAGCGCTGTCCGGTCGTAGCCGACGCGGCGGCGCTGCCAGAGGTCGACCACGAAGATCCCGGACCAGGCGGCCATGACGACCGCCGTGGTGGTCAGGAAGGCTTGGAACGGGGCGAAGAAGCCCGGAGCGGCGAAAACGACATATCCGCCCGCGCAGGCGATCAGAACCGCGTCGATCAGCACGGTGTAGTGCCGAGGCATCCGCACGCCCAAGGTCTGCAACGCGAGCCCCGAGGAGTACAGGCCGATGGTGGAGCCGGACACGAAGCCGACCAACGCCAGGATCAGGTACGGCACCAGGAACCAAGTGGGCAGATGTGCCGACAAGGCGCTGATCGGATCGGTCTCGGCCAGTGCCGCGACTTCCGGATCGCCCGCCGCCAGCAGTGTTCCGAATCCCATCAGCACGATCGCGGGGGCGGTGCCGCCGAAGGTGACCCACCCCACCAGCGCGCGTTTGCTGGTTTCGCGAGGCAGATACCTGGTGTAGTCGGCCGCGCAGTTGACCCAGCTGAGACCGAGCAAGCTGGCGATCAGCAGGACTCCACCCGCGAATGTGCCCAGGCCGCCGTGGCCGTGCGTGGCGAACGAGATCCGGGGCAGAGTCAGAGCGATGTAGACGACGGTAAGGGCGGTGAAGGTCAGGGCGAACCACTTCTGGATCCGCAGAATCACGTGACAGCCGTAGATTCCGAGCACCGTGCTCACCAGGATGACGGTGAGAAGAGTGAAGACCATCAGCGGTCTGGTATCCGCCGCCGGGGCAAGTCGTCGCATCACGGTGCGAGCGGCGAGCGTCGCCAGCACGGCCGAGAAGGTCTCCCACCCGACCAGCGCCAGATAGCTGATCGCGGTCGGGACCTTGTTGCCGTGGAATCCGAACGCCGCCCGACCGGCCACCATGGTCGCGGCCCCGCCTTGCTGTCCGGCCAACGAGACCAGCGCCAGCAGCAGGAAGGAAAGGACCGCACCGATCGCCGCGGCCAGGGCGGCCAGATGCCAGTCGAGACCGAGCGCCGTCACGTACGGACCGAACGAAACCAGGAGCACATTGCAGCTGGTACCGGCCCACGGCCAGAAAAGGGTCCTGGGTTTGCCTCGGCGCTCTTCATCGGCGACCCACTCGGTGCCTTTGCGCTCGAAGGACCAGTCGGAAGGTTTCGCCGGAGCCGCCACCATGTCGATATCCATTCGTCGAGGGCGGCGAACGAGCCGTTCACGCGCACCTGGATAACGTGCCGTTATATAACGGCTCAGTGTAAGCGTGATGTTGATCGCATGGAACCTTCATTGACATGACAAGTTATTCGGCGGCCTGGGGGCGGGTGAACTGCGGTGAAATGGGCGAGGCGAAGGTGATAGCCCACAGGGGGACACCTTCATTCACGTGCCTGGAGGGGTTCCTGCGCACATGTGACCTGTATGGCGAGCCATTGTCTGACGGTGTAGTGCGTCCCGTCACCCGCCTCGAACGACTACCGCGAGATCAAAGCCCGGGGCGGCGTGCACCGCGGCGCCGCGGGCGCAACTGGTACAGGCGGTACCAGGCCAGGGCGAGAAAAACGGCACCGAGGCCGGCGACGACTCCCATATCGAGCAGCCAGGTGCCGAGGGTGTGTTTCCACAAGGGGTCCGGTCCACCATCGTGCGGCGAGAGGGTGTCGAGGTCGAGTGTGGCGGCTCCCGCACCGAACCCCCAGCGGGACGGCGAGATGTAGGACAGTTGCTCGAGCACGGGTGTGCCGGGGAGTCGCACCAGCCCGCCCGTGAGTACGAGTTGCGCCATGGAGAGCACGATCAGCAGCGGCAGCGTCTTCTCCGAGGTGTTCACCGCCACCGACACCAGCAAGCCCAGAGCCAGTGACGCGATGCCGAGCAGCGCCATCGCGAGGATCAGCTCCAGCTCGACGGAGGTGAAAAGCCCTTTCGGCGGCATGCTCACACCGATCGTGCCGACCAACACCAGCACCGCCGCCTGCAAGGTGGTGATCACCCCGAGCACCAGCAGTTTCGACATCAGATATACGCCGGCCGACAAACCCGCGGCGCGTTCTCTGCGGTAGATCGTCTGCTCCTTAACGATCTCGCGAATCGAGTTGCCGGTGCCGACGAAGCAGGCGGCGAAGGCCAGGACCATGAGCTTGGTCGGGGCATCGACGTTGGTTCCCGGCGCCCCGATGAACCCCTCGCCCGATGGCACCGCGGCGATCAAGCCGCCCAGCAGTACGGGCATCACGCCGAGTAGTGCCAGATAGCTGCGATCCGAGGCGATCACCGCCAGATATCGCCTGCACAACGTACTGAGCTGGCTGAACTTGGACTGCGGCGCCGGCGGTGGGGCAGGTGCGTGCACTTCCGCGGGGCCGACATCATCGGTCGGTGCGACCGCCGCGTACTGCTCGAAGCGTGGCGAAGCCCGGAATTCACCGGCCCAGTCGCGCTCCTCGTCACGGTCGAATGCCTGGAAGACCTCGGCCCAGGTGCGCTTCCCGAACTGCTGCAAACCCTCGGCGGGCGGTCCGTAATAGGCCAGTTTGCCGCCGGGCACCAAGACCAGCAGACGGTCACAGGAATCGAGGTTCGCCACGCTGTGGGTGACGACGATGACCGTCCGTCCGTCGTGTGCCAGTTCCGACAGCATCTCCATGACCGTCTTGTCCAGACCGGGGTCCAGACCGGAGGTCGGTTCGTCGAGGAACAGCAGCGACGGTTTGGTCAGCAACTCCAGCGCGACGCTCACCCGTTTGCGCTGACCGCCCGAGAGCTTGTCGATGCGGGTATCCGCGTGCCGTGCCAGGCCCAGTTCTTCGAGCACTTCGTCGACCCGCTGCTCGCGCTCCTCGCGTCCCGTGTCACCGGGGAAGCGCAGCTCGGCAGCGTAGAGCAGCGCGCGCCGCGTCGGAAGCTGGTTGTGCAGGATGTCCTCCTGCGGGACCAGTCCGATCCGGTGCCGGAGCTCGTCGTAATCGGTGTACAGGTCGCGTCCGTCGTAGCGGACCGTCCCTTCGGTCGCGGGCCGCAATCCGGTGACCGCGCCGAGCAGAGTGGACTTGCCCGCCCCGCTCGGCCCGATGACGCCGACGAGCGAGCGCTGCGGGATGGGGAACCCCACCCCGTCCAGGAGCACTTTGCCTTCCGGTGTCCGTACCGTGAGGTTCTGCACCGAAACCGACACCTCACCGGTGTCGACGGACTCGCGCAGCTCGTCGCCGACCAGCCGGAATGTGGTATGCCCCAGACCGATCGAATCGAAGTCGGTGAGGTCGGCGGCCTCGACTCGGGAGCCGTTGACGTAGGTGCCGTTGTGGCTGTCGAGGTCGACGATCCGGTACTTACCCGCGCCGATCGTGCGCAGCTCGGCGTGATGGCGGGAGACCATGAGGTCGGGCGTGACGATGTCGTTGTCGGTGGACCGTCCGATCCGGAGCGTGGGTTCGGTGATCCGGACGACCGCGGTGGGATGGGCGGTCGGAGGCGAAACTCGCCGGGGGAGGCCCGGAAGGAACTTCGTGACCGTGGCTTCGTCGTCGAGGTCGTAGCCGGGATCGGGGACGAGCATCGTGTCTCCACCGGCCTCGCCACCGGACTCGGGTGCGGGCCGCCCGTCTTGTCCTTCCAGAGAACAGGCCAACTGCTCGCCGTCGATCGCGTGACCCAGCTGGAACGTCTCGTCGTGGTCGATCACCATCTCCTCGACGCGGTGACCGTCGAAAAAGGTCCCGTTCAGACTGCCCGCGTCCTCGATTTTCCAACCTTCCGCATCCCGTTCCAGAACGGCATGCAAGGAAGATACGCGCGGATCGGTGACGACGACGTCGGCCTCTGGATCCCTGCCGACGTTATATGCGCCCCCGGCACGTAGCCGATAGACGCGTTCCCTGGTCTGCACCACGAGAACCGGCGCATCGGGAAATTCGGTGGAGGACGATTCATCCGCCATATTGCGAGTATACGACCGGGCCGTGCTACCACCGCAAGAGTTGTTCATCGCCGAGACGTCAGGGCGAGATCGGCCGCATCGGGCATCGTCCGCGCTACCGAGCTATCCCATCGGACCCGGTTCGAACAGCTCATACCCACCGGACGGGCCGAAGAGCTACCCCATCCGTATCGGTGCGAACCCGGCGCACGATCTGGCGTGTTTTCGTCACTCGGCGTTATTCGGCGAAGACGACATCATGCGGGTCTGAAATGCCGACGGGCGCCGAAAGATACGGCTTCGCTGCGAAAGATGGAACCGAACTCGAACCATCGGAAAAATTCGGCACATTGTGCTGAGAGCGGTTCTGCTTCGATAACTCGGCCTATCAGACGCTTCGAAAGAGGTATCGCGCCGCGCATGTCCCTCGAATTCGCCGACGCATCACCCGCCGACGCTTATCGACGATTTCGGGTCGCTCAACGAATTCGTGTTCCGGGGCACTTCGGCTCGGCCGGATCGACCTCCGGTGAGCGCCGTTTCGAGCAAAATCCTTGCGGAGGTGTCTGATACGGCCGGATCGAGACCCGATCCACTGGCGGGAAGATGCCTGCTGTCGCCGTCACGGTAGGAAGTTGCGCAGGGCCTTCATGTGAGTGTCGGTGTCACCGAGCGCTCAGCCGGCGAATGGGGGTAGGGCCGCGAATTCCGGGGCCAGCCGGGCGGTCGGGACGGTGTGTGCGATCCAGCGGCGGGCACGGCTGAGAGGATGGTCGGGAAATTTCGCGTCCCATCGGATGTCGTCGGCCAGGGTGAACGGCAGCCGCCCCCGCACCTCGGGAGCGTAGGGATGCGGCGGATACATGTTGTCGAAACCTATCTCCGTCGCGAGTACGGCCTCGCGCACACCGGTGGTGCCGGACTCGGGACAAAGGATCTGTAGCACCGCGCTGCTGTCGGCCTTCGGGACGATCACGGACGCGGCGAACACCAAGCCTTGCGGCTGGTTCGGCAACGGCAGCTTCTCCATTCGCAACAGCGCGGGCCGAGCGTCCAGCCACACCACGAAAGCTTCGATCAGGCAGCCGTTCTCGGCGCTGCGCTCGGCCAGGCGACGACGCAGGGTCGTCAGGTCCTCGAGCGGTGCGGGCAGGTCCGGGACGAGGCCGAAGTACGTCACGTTCACCATGTCACCGGTACGGGGATCGCGCCAGGTCGCGTTGTCGACCTGCTGCATCCGACCGGTGTCGAACGAAATGGGCACCGGGTCAGCGTATCCGCGACCGGCAGGAACAGGCGTGCGAGCCCGGTGCTAAGGTGGCCGCGTGCTCATCGAGGTCGACAGACTGTAGCCGCCTGTTCGAAGGCGGCGTCTCCGGGTCGGGCGTTCATCACTGCGATGAACCGCCGAGTCGCGCGTGTGCGTATCGCGCGGACACCCTTGTGCGCACCCGCACCATGTCGTCGACAGGTCGTGGAATCGGCCTCGGCGCACGGTGCCCGTCGCCCCAGCCTTCGAAGATCTCATCGCGCGGTAATCGTCCGCGGGCCTGACGTCTCCGATAGTTCCACGGTGATCGTCGCTGCCCGCTGCCGCGTGCGCAGCCCGCAAACCGGGCTTCGAACGCAAAGCTTCCCTCACGGGCACAAGGAGAACCACACATGCCTACATCCACGCATTCGCCGATCACGCTGCACGATCTGTCGTTCGAATGGCCCGACGGCAGCGTCGCGCTGGCGCGGCTCAACGGCGTCTTCGGCGCCGGACGAACGGGACTGGTCGGCCGCAACGGCGCGGGCAAGTCCACCCTGCTGCGCCTGATCGCGGGAATCCTGACGCCCACCTCGGGCCACATCGAGGTCGCGGGCGAAGTCGGCTACCTACCCCAGACGCTGACCCTCGGCCACGGCACCACCCTCGCCGAACTGCTCGGCATCGCGGGTACGCTCGCCGCATTACGCGCGATCGAATCCGGAGACACCGACGAACGGCACTTCGAGGCGGTGGGCGATGACTGGGACATCGAAGCGCGCGCCGACGAGGCGCTGCACGAGATCGGCTTCACCGCAGCGGATCTGGACCGGCGTGTCGACGAGATCTCCGGCGGGCAAGCCGTGCTCGCGGCCGTCACCGGGCTGCGGATCCGCCGCACTCCGATCACGCTGCTCGATGAACCGACGAACAATCTGGACCGGGCGACGCGCGCGCAACTGGGCGCGTTCGTCGACACCTGGCCGGGCACCCTCGTCGTGGTCAGCCACGACCTCGAACTGCTCGAACGCATGGACAGCACCGCCGAACTACACGCGGCGGCGATGGAAGTGTTCGGTGGCCCCTACAGTGCTTGGAAACAACATCTCGAACAGCGACAGTCCGCGGCCGTGCAGGCGGCCCGGACCGCCGAACAGGCACTGAAGACCGAAAAACGGCAGCGGATCGAAGCCGAGACCAAACTCGCGCGCCGCGAGCGCACCGCACGAGCGACGCAGCAGCACGGCGGCATCCCGCGCATCCTCGCCGGCAACCGCGCCAGCAGAGCACAGGCCTCGGCGGGCGCGATGCGCACCGGTCTCGACGCGAAAGTCCGAACCGCTCAGCAACTTCTCGATGACGCCGCGTCTCGCGTACGCCGCGAGGAACACATCCACCTCGACCTGCCCGACCCGGACGTGCCACGCGGCAGGCGCATCGCCGAACTACGCGACGGCGACCACACCCTCGTCATCCAGGGCCCCGAGCGGGTCGCGCTGGTAGGACCCAACGGCGCCGGGAAATCGACGTTGATCGAGAACCTGCTGGGCATCGGGACGCACACGCCAGGGCGCGTGACGGGCGCCCTGTTCACCGACCGCGTCGGCTACCTGCCGCAACGCCTCGACGGACTCATCGAGGACGCCGGCGCGGTGGACAACGTGCACGCCGTCGCCACCACCACCCCACCGGCCACCATCCGCAATCAGCTGGCCCGGCTGCTGCTGCGTGGCGACAGCGTGGACCGGCCGGTGTCGACGCTCTCGGGTGGTGAACGCTTCCGCGTCTCGCTGGCCCGGCTGCTGCTCGCCGACCCACCCGCCCAATTGCTGATTCTCGACGAGCCCACCAACAACCTCGACATCGCCAGCGTCGAGCAGCTCATCGAGGCGCTCGCCGGTTACCGGGGCGCGGTCATCATCGTCAGTCACGACCATCCGTTCCTGGCGCGAATCGGCATCGACACCATCGCCGAACTCGGAGCGGACGGCCATCTGCGGCGGCTCGGCACGCTCGAGGAACTCGGCCGCTGACGAACCGGCCCGGCCACCATGCGCGATACGCGTTGCGCACCACCCATCGGGCGGACCGGCATGGTGGCCGCCGCGGCACCGGCATTCGCCGCCTCTGCGCCGAGGCGCTGATCACAGGGGGCCGGCGTCGATGATCGCCTGGGCGAACGGGTGCGGCGTTTCCTGGCGGAACGTTGTGGCCGATGCTGTAGAGGACTCGGTGCTCGTATTTGCCGACGAACCTGTCCCGGTAGGGCTTTCCGTCTCTGGCCGCACCGTCGAAGTCGCTGGTGTTCGTCTGCGGGCGGCGGCTGGGTGCGAGCCCCCCGGCCGCGCCCATGACGCTAGGCATCGCGGGGTGCTGCCGCGACCGTCGGATGACGTACGCACTGTCCGTCATCCGGCGCGGAGGGGTTATGCGGTGGCGTCGTCTCCGGCCGGTAGGAGTCCGGCGAGATCGGTTCGTGAGCTGACGCCGAGCTTGGGGAAGATCCGGTGCAGGTGGGTGCTGACGGTGCGGTGCGACAGGTACAGCCGCTGCCCGATCTCGCGGTTGGTCAGGCCCTGAGCCGCCAACCGCGCGATGCTCAGCTCGTGCGGGGTGAGCTGCTCGCGGGCGTCCGGGCTCCGGTTGGGGCTCGATTCGCCGGCGCCACGCAGTTCGAGGCGCGCTCGTTCGCTCCAGGCGGCGAACCCCAGCGCGTCGAAAGCCTCTCTGGCCGTGCGCAAATGGGTCCGGGATTCGACGACCCGGCGTTGCCGCCGCAGCCATTCACCGTAGGAAAGGTGCAGTCGCGCGCGTTCGGCAGGCCAGCCGCTCAGGTCCGCCGCCAGCGCACCGGTGAAATGCTCTTCGGCGGTGTCCGTCGCGAGCAGGGCCTGTGCGTAGCGCAATCCGATGTGCAGGGCGGGTGCGGGTGTGGACGCAGCCGCGGGTTCCAGTTCGCGCAGCAGCTCCCGCAGGGCGTCGGCCTGCCCGGCCCGGATCGCGGCATCGGTGAGTTCGGCGAGAAAATACGCGCGCAGGGCCGGCGAGTGGGACGGATCGCCGGGGTCGTGCATCCGCCGGAGATCGGCGAAGGCGTCGTCGAATCGTCCCTCACCGAGGGCTGCGATCCCGCGAGCGAGCTGGACGGTGGCCAGTACCGGCCGTGCGCCGGAGGCGAGGCCGATCCGTTCGGCGTCCGCGCCGAGGGCAGCGGCGTGCGGATAATCCCCGTGCAGTGCCGCGATCTCGGCTTGCACGGCGACGGCCAGTCCGTGCATGAAGGGTTGTCCGGTCTCGCGGGCGAAGGTCGCGGCTTCGGCCGCGACGGGCGCCGCGGTGGCGAGGTCGCCGAGCCGGGTCAGGCTCCAGGCCCGCACCGTGAGCGCGCGTGGCAGCAGCCCCAGCTTGCCCGCGGCGCGCAGGCCGGGTGCGGCCGCGGTGGAGAAGTGGGCGGCGAGGTCGAAGGCGCCCACCTGGAGGGCCGCGCTGCCCAGGAAACGATCGGTCTCGGGGTCGCGGCCGATGCCGGAGGCCAGTGCGCGCAGGTGGTGGTGAACGTGTTCGCCGCGTTCGAAGGGGGCCACATACGCGGCGACGGCGACCAATCGCGGGTCGTCCTCGGAGATGGGGAGTTCGTCGGCGACGGCGAGGAGCGCGCGGCGGGTGGCGAGGCCGGGTTCGGACCAGAAGCATCGCATGGCCGCACCCCACAGAATCCGCATCGCCGCGTCGGCGTGGCCCTCGGCGGCGACGGCTGCTGCCAGCGCCGCCAACTCGGCGATGCGCGAGGGATCTTCGCGTACTCCGTCCTCGAATCCGCTGAGCAACCAGGCCGCGGTGGCGTGGTGGCGAGGTGTCGAGGGGAGTGCGCGCGCGGCGTGGACGAGTCGCTCGGCGGTGGCGCGGCGGCCGGAGTCGACGGCGAGTTCGGCCGCGCGCAGCAGACGGTCCGCCTGCCGGTCCGGGTGGTCGGTCAGGGCGGCAGCCCGCTCCAGCGCCGCGATCGCGCCGGTGCGGTGGCGGGCGCGTTCGGCGACCTCTTCCAGTTCGAGGGCCACCTGTTCGTCCGGACCCACCGTGGCCGCGGCGCGCTGCCAGGCGCGCCGGTCCGGCCGTTCGATGATGTCGGCCAGCGCGTGGTGCGCGCGCCGGCGTTCGTCGGCCGTCGCCGTGGCGGCGATGGCCGATCGCATCAGCGGGTGCCGGAAGGCCATCGTGGCGGTGCCGAGTTCGATCAGCCGGGCCTCGACCGCGGGGGTGAGGATCGCGGGCTCGGCCGTGGATCCGAGCAGAACGCTTGTGGCGGCGAGCGTTTCCGCGAGGGAGTCGCTGTCGTTGAGCGCGGCGACGAGTAACGCGGATCGGGTCGGCGCGGGAAGTGTGGCGCCGCGTGCGGTGAAAGCGCGTTCGAGCCGTTCGGTCAGCGGGAGGGCCGGGGAGGGTTCCTCGAGGTCACCGGCCACCGTGGGCAGTTCGGTGAGCGCGAGCGGGTTGCCGTGGGCCGCGGCCAGCAGCCGCCGACGCGTCGGCGCGGACAGCCCGGGTGCGGCGTGGTCGAGTAGTGCCGCCGCGTGATCGTCGGGCAACGGCTCGAGTGGCGTGAGAGTCAGTTCCGCGTCGGCGAGCGGTGAGTGGTAGTCGTCGCGGAGTGTGGCGATCATGGCGATCGGTTCGGTGTCGATGCGGCGGGCGACGAAGGCGAGGACCTCGACGCAGGCGTGATCGAGCCAGTGCACGTCTTCGGCGACGATCAGCAGCGGCCGCTCGACCGCCGCGTCGGCCAGCAGCGTCAGCGCCGCGAGCCCGACCAGGTAGGTGCTCGGCTCCTCCTCGGAGTCCGACAGGCCCAATGCGGTTGTCAGCGCCTCGTATTGACGTGGGGGCAAGGCGTCGAACCCGTGGCGAAGCGGGTACAGCAGGCGGTGCAATCCGGCGTAGGCGTAGTTCTGTTCGGCTTCGACGCCCGCGGTCCGCAGCACCCGCAGCCCCGCGATGGCCGCGGCGGCGACCGTCTCGTCCACGAGCGCCGACTTTCCGATGCCGGCCTGCCCTCGGAGGAGGATACCGCTGCGTTCGGCGGGACCGTCGACGAGCGCGCGCAGGTCCTTCAGCTCGGTGTCTCGGCCGAACAGCGGCATGACGCGGCACTCCTTCTCCGGGTCGCCCGCCGGATGCGGGCCCTGCCGAGACCCTACCCACGCGGGTGAACCCGGAGCCGGTGGAGCGGATGGTGCCAGGTGGTGGCCGGGATGACCCGCCTGCGGTGGTCGATCACCCCGGACAGCTACGGTGAGGTCCGTAGCCAATCGGTGAGCGCTGTGAAGTCCGTATCGAGCAGACCCAGAACGCCGTCGACACGATGCAGCAGGGCGCGGCCGTGGTGGTTGCCGCAGACCCAAGCCGAATCCTGCTCCCTGACCTCGTCATCGATCCAGATGAACGAGCGTCCGGCGGCCGAGGCGACCACAGCTCTGGTCTTCCAGTGCAACTCGTCGTCGAAATAGTCGCCGCCGGGATAGCCGGGCAACGCCACCACCGGCAGCCGCGGCAGACCGAGGATCGGCGCGAGCACGCGGTTGGCGTCCTCGCCCCACCCGGTGGCCCACCTCAGCTCGCAGTCCAGTGCCAGCAGTCGGTCGCCGAGGCGTCGGGTCAGCCCGGACAGGAGCGGATTCGATGGCTGCTGCCATGCCGACCAGTCCACCTCGCTCACCGCTGGAGCGGCGGTGCCGTAGGGCAGCAATGTCCCATCGACGTCCAAGAACAACAACGGTCGAGTCGAACCACCGGCCACGGCGACAATTCTGCGTACCGCAGCGGCAGGACGGCAACCAGGTCGGGGCAACTCCCCGCAGTTGCTCGAACTTGCCGCATCGGCTGTGCTGACATTCGAGGTGAATCCTTTGGTGATGTCCGGCCCTCTCATATGTGTGCCGGCAACCGGGTCGGCGCGAATCGAGGAGGTTGTCGTGATCATTGCCGCCATCGCAGTGGTGACCGTGCTGGTGGGCTGGTGCAGCGTTACCGTGCTCCGCCGCTGGAGCCGCTCGCGTGACTGACCACACCTGGCCGGACGAGCGTTTGGTCGCCGCGGCTCGCGAAGGCGACGCCGCGGCGATCGCCGCACTGGTATCCGGTTCCTATCCGCATGTGCGCCGGTTCGCGCACACACTGTGCGCCTCCGCCGAAGACGCGGAGGACGCCGCACAAGAAGCGCTGATCATCCTCTACCGCAAGATCGGGACGTTGCGGGCCTCCGGTGCGCTGGCGTCGTGGATGTTCCGCATCGTCCGCAACGAGTGCGTACGGCAGTGGCGCATGGTGACAAGGCAATTCGAGCCGATGCCCGATTCCGTCGTGGCGTCGGCCGAGGACGAGGCCGTGCAGCGACTCGAAGCCGCCCGAGTGGCGGCGGTGATCGCCGCGCTGCCCGCCGACCAGCGGCGGGTGCTGATCATGCGAGACGTTCAGGGGTACAGCGGCCGGATGGTCGCGAGCATGCTCGGCCTGAGTGTCGCGGCGATGAAGTCACGGCTGCACCGTGCCCGGGCAACGGTGCAGCACCAGCTGCGGAATACACCGCACCCAACTCCGGAGAGGAGCGGACAGAATGACTGACGAGCAGAACTTCGCCAGCGCCTCGGTGCCCCGGCATCTGGTACGCGGCGTCGTGGGATTCGGCGCGCTGATCGGCGCTATCGCGTTGCTGCCGGTATTCGGGATGTTCGCATTGCTGCTGGCACCGGTGGGGCTGCTCGCACTGCGCGGGTGTCCGACCTGCTGGGCGATCGGGCTGATACAAACCATCTCGCGGGGGCGGCTGCAACGTTCGTGCGTCGACGGTCGGTGTCGCCTGACCGGTGCCGAGCACGTCGGGCTAGGACACGGCACCCGGGCGCCTGATCGTGTGGTGACAGCAGTCGGCGGCGATGTGCGACGAGCGTCACACTCGGGAGATGGCGCCGTCATGTAACGCTGAGCGCTGCCGTGACGAATAACAGCCGGGTACAGATGTTTTGGTCACCACTGGGGGTGGCCGGTACCCGCTGTCGGATACGCGCGCTGCCGCCGGACCAAGCACTTTCCCCCTGCCCGGCGGCAGCGCCCGCCGGCGCGAGTCGTCACATCCCGCTCACCGAGCCGGCTGGTCTTCGGCGGCTACCGACCTCCGACGGGCCGTGGACAGTTGTCAGTGGTGCGGCTGGTGGGTGGTGGCTCTGAACAGCACGCGATCCAAGGATTCTCGTAACGCTTCCATGTCTCGAGGTGCGCCGATCTCGGGGAGTTCCTCGACCACCGCGGCCGCGATGTCGCGGAGTTTGATGTTGGTGTCCTGGGAGGCGGTTCGCAGGATCGCGAAGGCGTGGTCGGCGTCGACGCGGTAGACCAGCATCACCGCACCCTTCGCCTGCTCGATCACCTGTCGCGCGGCGGCGACCACTGCCTCATCGACCCCGTCAGGCGGCATGTTTCCCACTCCCGGCATCTACCCCGTCTTCCGGCATCGAAACGGCCTCCGTGCGCCGGTGAATCGGCTAGCGCACCCCGCCCTTTCGATGCTCCGGCAACGGCGGCACCCTGATCGCGTTTTCGAGCCCTGCTATACCGCGAAGGCGGTCCGCACGCCCCGGATCGTCGCGCAGACGGTCTCCGCGCCCGGTCGCGGTTCAGGGTTGTTCGTGCACAGTCAGCAGCAGGTGATCGAAACGGGTGCGGGTGCGGGTGTCGGCGCCACCGAAGGCGGCCAAGCCGGCGACGAGTTTCTCGGCCAACACGCGAAGTTTGGTGTTGGTCTCCTGTGAGCGCCACCGCAACACCGCGAAGGCCTGCTCGGCGTTGATGCCGTAGATGGCGCTCAACGCGCCCTTGGCCTGTTCGATCACCTCTCGCGCGGCCACCATCTCCGGCAACTGCTCGTCGATGGTCTCCTGGCGTTCGGCGGCCACGGTGTCGGTGACGTCGATGTAGAACCCCGCGGTGCCCACCAAGGCGCCGCCGGAGTCGCGTAGCTGGTCGCCGACCACGAGCACGTGGTGCATCACCCCGGCGGTGTCGATGATGCGGTGCCTGCTCGAGAACGGCAACCCGGTCTCGACCACCGTCTCCAAGGTGTCGGCGACTTCGTCGCGATCATCGGGATGCTTGTGCGCCAGTAGCAATTCCGTCGTCGGTTCCACCTCGCCGGGGCCGTAGCCGTGCAGGGCGGCGACCGCCTCGGACCACTCCCAGCGCTGATCGGCGAACCAGAACCGGAAACTACCGGTGTGCTGCGGAAACCGGGGCTCCAAGCCCAGTTCCATCGTCTCGTGTTCGTACACGAACACATTATTTCCGTTCCCCCCGCTCTCACACGGCAGGGACCCGGCGGTGCCGCTTTCCGGACCGTTGTCCCGCTGCGCGACCCGCTGACCGCCGCCTTCAGTGCGCGCCGAGCGTATCGAGGATCATCGGACGCGCCGTCGCGAGCGCTTGCTGCCAATAGGGCCAGGTGTGGGTTCCATCGATGATGTCGATGCGGGCGGTGATGCCGAGTTCCGCGAGCCGATCGCGGAACATCTGGGCGGAAGTGATCGTCATGGTCTCGAGCCCCATCGCGTTGACGGTGTTGCCGAATCCGAACGGCACATCGAGCGGGCCGGGCAGGCCGTTGCCGCTCGAGACGTAGATCGGCAGTCCGCGCAGCAATTCCGCCTGTTCGGTGGCATCGTTGCGGCTCCAGGCGGGGTCACCCGCCGGACCCCACATGTCGTCGACGTTGAAGTTGCCCTCATCCCACATGGCGGCGCGCATCGCTTCGTTCCAGAGCGGGAATGTCGGGTGCAGGAATCCGGAGAAGGATCCGGCGAACTTGAACTGATTGCGGTGGTAGGCGGCCAGCATCAGCGCGGCGTTGCCGCCCATGGAGGCGCCGACGATGGCGTTGTTGGTGCGCGACACGCCGTATCCCTGCAGGTAGGCAGGCAGTTCCTTGGTGAGGAAGGTTTCCCATTTGTACGTCGCCGCTTGACCGTTGGTGCTACTGGATCGGTACCAGTCGGTGTAGAAGCTCGAATGGCCACCGACCGGGAACACCACTGTGACGTTGTCGTCCGCGAATTGGCGCAGGGCGTCGGTATCGGTCGTCCACTGACTGTGATCGGCCGGGGCACGCAGGCCGTCGAGCACATAGAGCGCCGCGCTTCCGCCGCGGGCCGCCCACTGGACCTGGACTTTGATCGGCCCCATGCTGGACGGCACGGATAGCTCCGTGTAGCCGCCCACCGGTGCGCGCGCTATCGGTGCGTGGATCGGCGCGGCGGTCGCCACGGTCGCCCCGATCGACGACATGAGCACGGCTGTCGCCAGGACAGCGCCGGTCTTCCTCAGCCGACCACGAACAACCCGCTGCTTCCCGGATCGCGCTGCCGAACCCACCCGCATCCCTCCTCTTTCTTCCGGTTCGATGACCGAAGAATTCCGATTCGTTCGTCGAGAGCATGTCGTTCCCTCCGCGTTCGCGGCCCACCGTGCTCGGGATCGGGAAGATCATCCTAGGTCGCGCCGCAGCGGCTCCGGAGCGCCGAACTTGTCAGGTCTGGGAAATCCGGTCCCGACGACTTGTCCGGGTGACGCGGGCGGCCCGCCGGCTCCGGGCCGCTGCGGACCAGTTCGAGGGATGCGGATCACCGGCCGGGAACCATCGCTGAACGTGCATTTGCCAGATGGTAGCCGGAGTGTCCGCTTCGCGGCCCGGCCTGTGGCACCGATCAGATATGCGGCGTGTCACCGGCCGATCTCGGTGGAGTCACCTCGTCTTCCGGCTTCCTCACCCAGACCATCGCACCGCGGATGGCCGACGCGGGCGGCGGTGTGATCATCAACCTCAGCTCCTGGGTGGCTCGTCTCGGGATCCCTGTGGGTGCGCTCTGCAGCGTGGTCAGGCCTCTCGGCGGTACGCGCCCTCACATGACGTGCTCGCCTCGCCGCATCTCACCTGCCGCGGCCGCCTTTCGCGGTCATGCGCAGACCCCAGATCTCCAAGGTCGCCGCAACGCCCAGGTATTGCAGGTAGGCGGCGATCACCAGCCATGCGCCGTAGTCGTGCAACCATGCTCGCAACGGCAGCAGCGCCAGGAGGCCCAGGCAGATCATCAGGGCGCCCAGGACCAGCGCCGGGATTCTCAGCGGCGCGAGTTGCTCGTCGAAGCCGCGGGCGGACCGCGCCGGGTCCGTCGTGGCGCTGCGGCTCGATCGGGCGGCAGGAGGACCGCCGCGACCGGCCGTATCGAATGGGCTGGGCATGGACGCTGGGATAGCCATAACGTTCTCCGGGCCGACGCTCCGATCGACCGAGGTAGCGATTCGATATGGAACAGGACGCTCGATCGCCGTCACCGGCGGCCGAGTCGTCGCGTGAGGCGGGTACTAGAGCCGCTCTACGACGTTCATGAGGCTAACTATCGGTTACCGATAGTGTGGCGGTAATTCCAGTTCCTGAAAAGCCCGGTCCTGCTCCCGCGCGACGAGCGATCCGGCGTGACCGAATCGTGATATTTTGCCGGAACATCGCCGTGACCTCGGTCAGGCCATCCTCCGCGCGGTGCGGCCTGCACAGGATTCGCAGGGCCAGAACGCCGACGGGGTTACCGAACCGATATCTCGCGCCGCGAAGGAGCCCGACGCGCCGTTCAGATCCGTGGGCCTCGGAGAGAAACGCCGGTGCCGAGCAAGGTGAAGCCGGCGCCGGTCAGCAGGTGCTCGTCGAGCAGGTTGCGGGTGTCCACGACGACGGGCCGGTCGACGACGGTCGCGCATTTCGCCCAGTCGAGCGAACGGAACTCGGGCCACTCGGTGAGGATTACGAGCGCACCGGCGTCCTTGGCCACCAGGTACGGGTCGTCTACCACCCGAACGCCGTCGAGGCCGGGGGTGCCCGCCGGGACACACGGATCGTAGGCGGTGACCGTGGCGTCGTGCCTCGTGAGCTGCCGTGCGACCGCGAGCGCGGGGGAGTCGCGCAGGTCTCCCGTCCCGGCTTTGAACGCGAGACCGAGCACGCCGATCCGCGTCCCCGACAGCGAGCCGTCGACCGTGCCGGTGACCGCGCGGCGAATCTTGCGCAGCACCATCGCCTGCTGCCGGTCGTTGGCGCGCAGGGCATCACGGATCACGGCGAAATCCACCCCGGATGCCTCCGCGGCCCGCAGCAGCGCGCGCGTGTCCTTGGGCAGGCACGATCCGCCCCAACCGGGGCCCGGCGCGAGGAAGGCGGGACCGATCCGGTCGTCCATTCCCATCGCGTCGGTGACCTTCGTGATGTCGGCGCCGACCCGTTCGCACAGTTCGGCCAGGGTGTTCACGAACGAGAGCTTGATCGCGAGGAAGGCGTTGCTGGCGTACTTGGCCAGTTCCGCGCTGGCCGGGTCCGATCGCAGTACCGGCGCGCCCGTCACGGCGTACAGTGCCGCGACGCGGTCGGCCGCCTCCCGGTCGATCGCGGCCGAACCGACGAGGATGCGGTCGGGGCGCAGGAAGTCCTCGACCGCGTGGCCCTCCCGGAGGAATTCGGGGTTGCTGACGACCGGCGTGCCCGCGAGACCGGGCCGGCCGGGGATTCGCGCGGCCGTCCCCACCGGGACGGTGGACTTGGTGACCAGCACGCAATCCGGCGACAGGACGGTGGACAACGTCTCGAGCGCCTCCTCGATCACACCCAGGTCGGCCGTTCCGCTGGTGCCCATCGGCGTGGGCAGGCACAGCAGAACCACTTCGCATCGGTGCAACTCGCCTGGGTTCGCCGTGAAGACGAGCCGGTTCTCCGAAAGCCCTTCCCGAACCAGTTCCGGCAAGCTCGGCTCGGCGATCGACACGGTGCCCGCGCGAAGTTCCGCGATTTTGGCCCGGTCGTTGTCGACACAGACCACATGGTGTCCCCAATGGGAGAGGCAGGCGGCACTGGTGAGCCCCACGTAACCGGCACCCACCACACCGACGCGACTACCCATGGCGCACCTTCTCGCCGAGCAGCCCGGCCGCGGCGCTGAGCACATGCTCGGGTCGCAGCATGAGCAGCCCGGGATCCGGATGGTCGGAATGCGGATCGCCCACGGACCCAGCCCACAGCGGCACATGGTGTTTCGCGGCGGCGGGCGGTCCCCAGCGATGCGGCGGCGTGGGGCCGAACAGCAGCACCGACGGGGTGCCGAAGGCGGTGGCGAGATGCCCTACGCCGGTGTCGCCGCACACGACCAGTGCCGCGCCGGCCACCAGCGCGGCGAGCTGGGCCAGGCCGGTGCGTCCCGCGTACACCGCCGAGGGCGGTAGTCCGGCTTGTTCGGCGACGGCGTTCGCCAACGGGATCTCGCCGCGCGTACCGGTGATCACCACGCGGTGGCCGTCGGCGCCGAGTTCCCGCGCCACTCGGGCGAAGCGTTCGGACGGCCAGCGACGGGCGGGATAGGCCGCGCCGGGATGCAGCACGACCACGTTCGACTCGGGGGCGGGCTCCGGTGGCACGGGCAGCAACAGGGCGCTGGGATCGGTGTCGATGCGTCCGAATCGCAGCAGCCGGCACCAGCGATCCACCTCGTGCATGTCCTCATGCCACTCGGGGCCGGGTAGTTCGGGGAAATCCGGATGGTGGTGGGTCAGCACAGTGCCGGGACCTGCCGCCCGGAGGTCCCGGATGCTTTCCGGCCCACTGCCGTGCAAATTCACCGCCAGCTTCGGCGGCGCGCCGTGCCATCGGAGCGCACCCAGTTGCGCGGTCGGCAGCAGTTCGTCCACCGCATCGATGAGACCGACCAGATCGCGGAGCGCTTCGGGCGCGGCCAGTACCACCCGGTCGTCCGGGTAGGCGTTTCTCAGCCCGCGCAGGGCGGGCACGATGGTGAGTAGGTCACCGAGCCCGAGTGCGCGGAGCACGAGAACGGGGTGGCTCAGGGCCACGATCCCTCTTCCGAGGCGCACACGACCATCTCCCTGACCTCGCAGCCCGGCGGCTGCCGCAGTGCGAAGATCACCGCGTCGGCGACGTCCTGGGGCCGGTTGAGTTTCGCGTCGGGCGGCGGCTTGTACTGCTCGTCGCGGTCGTCGAAGAAGGCGGTGTGCATTCCGCCCGGGATCAGCAAGGTCACCCCGACGCTGCCGGCTGTTTCGGCGGCGAGCGCCCGGGTGAAGCCGACGACACCGAATTTCGAGGCGCAATAGGCGGTCGCGTCACCGACGGCCTTGATTCCCAGGGTGGAAGCGCAGGTCACCACCGTCCCCTGGCTCGCACGCAGGGACGGAAGGGCGGCGCGGATGACGGCGGCCGTGCCGAGCAGGTTGACCTGGACCACGTACTCCCACTTCTTCGTGGGCACCTTGTCCAGGGGTCCGCACGCGTCGATTCCCGCGGCGGTGAACACGCCGTCGATCCGGCCACCGGCGCGTTCGGCGAGTTCGCGCACGGCTTGTTCGGCGGCGAAGGTGTCGGCGAGATCGGCACACACGAAGTCGACGGGCGTCTCCGGCTCCACCCGGTCGATCACATAGGGGCGGCCCCCGTTCTCGCGGACAGCGGCGGTGACCGCCGCGCCGAGCCCGGAAGCGCCGCCGGTGATCAAGACATTGCCGAGGGTTCGCATCGCGCTCCTTACGTCGTGTCAGCCGCGGGCCTGGGTCGCGGCGACCAGTTGTGTTGTCGAGTAACCGCGAACAGTCGGAATCAGCGCGATCTCGCCGCCGTAACCGCGGACCACCGCGGCTTCGGGAAGGTCGACGCCGGTGTAGTCGCCGCCCTTGACCCACACATCGGGGCGAAGGCGGTCCAGCAGTGTGCTCGGTGCGGCTTCGTCGAACACGACGACGGCGTCCACCGAGGACAGGGCGATGAGCAGCCTGGCACGATCGCGCGCGGGCACGATCGGGCGGTGCGGACCTTTCAGACGCCGCACCGACGCATCGGAGTTGAGGCAGACCACCAGCGCGTCGCCCATGGCCCGAGCCCGGCGCAGCAGGCTCACGTGGCCGGGGTGCAGCAGGTCGAAACAGCCGCCGGTGGCAACGAGCCTGCCGCCCGCCGCCCGCACTCGCGCCGCCACCTCGAACGCCGACCCGCCCGTTTCGGTGGTGTCCGACTCCGCGGCAGCGGTGCTGTCGCAGATGGACAACGTGGCCGCGCCGCCCGCCGCGACGAACCCGGCCGCCGCGTCCACGGCGTGCGACACCGCCTCGGCCACCGTGGACCCGTGGCACAGTGCGGCGGTCGCGGCCGAGGCGAATCGGTCGCCCGCGCCACAGGTGTCGGTACCGGTGTGCCCGGCGATCCGTATCTCGGCGGGCACCGGCACCACGGTGAGACGCTTCCCATTGGCCAGCACCGCCCCGGCCGAACCGGTGGTGACCGCGACCGAATCCGCGGCCCACTCGTCACGGAGTACTTTCGCCAATTCGTCGGCTTCGACATATCCCGGTGCGAACTGGCGCGCCTCTTTCAGATTCGGCGTAACCAGCGAGGCACCGGGCGTCGGGGCGGGGCCGCGGGGGTGCGGATCCCACACCACCGGCACCGAGCGGGCCAGCTCGGTCAGCATGTGCCGGATCTGCGGATGCGCGGCGACGCCTCGGCCGTAGTCGGCGACGAGGATCGCGCCCGCCGCCCGCAGGGTCCTGGTGACCGAAGCGCTCAGCTGGCCGCCATCCGCCGTCCCGTCACCGGTGTCCAGCCGAAGCAGGGACTGACCGGCGGCGCGGATGCGGGTCTTGCGTACCGTCTCGCCCCGCAGCGGCATCGTGACGAATCGAACGTCCCGGCCCAGCAGCCGCGCGAGGGTGTGGCCGTCCCGGTCGTCGGTGGTCGCGGTGACGAGGGAGACGTCGGCGACCGACTGCGCGGCCAGCGCCGCGGCCAAACCGGCGCCGCCGGGACGTACCCACTGGCGTTCGACGTCCACCACGGGCACCGGCGCTTCGGGAGACAACCGGTCGGCGACGCCCTCGATGTCGACGTCGAGAATACTGTCGCCGACCACGACCAAGGGCTTCACGTCGGTACCCCCAGTGCGTCGTCGAGTGCCGAGCACAGGGCATGCACCAAGACCAGATGCACTTCCTGCACGGTGGCAGTGGTGGCCGCCTCCACGGCAACGGCGTCATCGCACAGTGCCGCGAGCGGATTGGGCGCGGGGCCGGTCATCGCCCACGTGGTGACGCCGATGTCGTGCGCCGCCTTCGCCGCGGCCACCACGTTGGGGCTGGTGCCGCTCGTGGACAGCAGGATGAGCACGTCGTCGGGCCTGCCGTGCGCGCGAACCTGCCGCGCGAACAGTTCGATTCCGCCGTAGTCGTTCACGATCGCGGTGCCCGCCGAGGTGTCGGCGTGCAGGGCGATCGCCGAGAACGGGCGCCGCTCGTTGCGGAAGCGGCCGACCAGTTCCCCGGTCAGGTGCTGGGCTTCGGCCGCGCTGCCACCGTTGCCGCACGCGAGCAACCTGCCACCGTTGTCGAGCACGGTCGCCAGTTCCCTTCCCCACCTGCGGATATTCGGTGCGAAGCGACTGGTGCGCTCCAGTGCCGTTGCCAGAGCCGCGAAATGCTCCTCGATCACCGCGCACCTCCTGTCCGCAGACGCTCACGCCTGCCCGCACCGAGTTCTTCCGCCACCGTGACGACCTGCTCCGGGGTGATCGAATCGAGGCAAGGGTGCCCCGGCACCGGGCACTCGCGCGCCCTGCTGCCGCGGCAAGGGGCGCGCTGATCACCGAGCATGGCCACCGGAACCCCGTAGGGAGCCCACCGCTCGGCGGGCACGACCGGTGCGAAGAGCGAGACCACGGGCGTCCCGACGGCCGCGGCGAGGTGCGCGGGCCCGGTATTGGGCGCCACCACCACGCTCGCGTCGCGGAGCACGGCGGCGAGTTCGGGCAACGTGGTGGCTCCGCCGAGGTCGATGGCGTGCCTACCGGCGACCGCGTGGGTGAGCGGTCGGTCGGATCGGTCGCCGGTCACGATCACCCGGTGTCCGGCGCCGGTCAGCGCGGCGACGATAGCCGCGGAACGGGAGGACGACGGCTGCCGCGCCGGGACCGACGCGGCCGGATGGACCACCACGTACCCCGGTTCGCCGGTGAGACCACCGACCTGCGGCAACGGTTGCCGAACGGCGAGTTTCCCGTCGTCGCCGGGCGGCAGCCGGAAACCCGCCGCCTGCGCGAGCGACAGCGCGCGTTCCGCTTCGGGCGGATCGCCGTGGACGCGATGACGCAGGTCCAGCAGCGAACCGGGGTAGTCCTCGGAGATGGCGCCGATCCAGGGGACGCCGGCCATCCTGAGCAGCAGCGCCAGCGGCAGTGGCGACTGGTGGAAAGAGGTGGGAATCAACGCCAGATCCACCTCGAGAGCGCGTATCCGCTCGATGAACGCGGTGGTGTCCGCCGAGGTGACCGGGGGCGGCTCCGGGTCGATCCAGGGCGCGCACCAGTTCGAGACCTGGTGCACACCGGGCAAGAGGTCACCGGCGGCGCGGCCGCGAGGCCCGGTCAGCAGCGTCACCGAATCGACGTGCGCCGCTACCGCGCGCACGCACGGACCGGCCAGCAGCACATCGCCGAAGTTGTCCATGCGTGCCACCAGCGCCCGGCCTGTCACGGCACGCCCGCCATCGCCAGCCGGACGGCTTCGGCCAGGTCTCGCGCCACGGTCGCATCGCGACGCGCGCGCTGCACCTCTTCGGGGCGAGTTCTCGCGGTGGGCACCAGGATCGCGCGTGCGCCCGCGCTCATCGCGGCGGCGACGTCCGCGCCGGTGTCGCCGATGACCACGCACCTGCCGACGTCCACGCCGAGGTCCGCGGCGGCCTGTCGAATCAAGCCGGGCTCGGGTTTGCGGCACGCGCAGCCGTCGTCCTCGCCGTGCACGCACACCTGCCAGGTGGCGAACGGTCCGAGCAACTCCTCGACCCGGGAGTTGACCGCGGCGAGCTGTTCGGGACTGATCAGCCCTCGCGCGACACCGGACTGGTTGCTCACGACGCCGAGCTGGACGCCGGCCGCGCGCAGCTTCCGCAGTGCCTCGACCGCTCCCGGCACCGGTTGCACTCGGCCGGGATCGGCGAGGTAGGGGATATCGATGATGAGGGTGTCGTCCCGGTCGAACAACAACGCCAAGGGCGAGGTGTGGGTGGCGTTCCGGTGTCGCAGCTCACCGCGCAGTCGGTGCCAGCACGCGGCCGGTGGTATGAGCGCGCTGGTCACCGTCATCCGGCCGATCTCCGCCGGTGTGCGGGGCCCCGGCGCGATCCGGCGCGCGGCGAACACACCGGTCAGCGCCGTCCATGCCGCCGCGAGCAGGATCGCGGACCGGTACCGGCCCGCGACGCCGAGCGCCATGGCCGCCGCGCCCGCGGCCGTGGTGAGCGCGTGGCGGGGCAGCAGTCCCTGGTCTTCGCCGATGCGCCGCCGCCATCGAGCGCCGTACTTGCGCCGCAGCAAGGCATTGTCGGCGTTTCCGCGTTGCGCTCGCACACTCGCCATGGGCCCCGATTCGCGGACCGGGTGGCGCGTGAGCCGATTCCCGGACGCGATGGCGAACCCCGCCAGACAGACCCGGAGCGCGAGGTCGGCGTCCTCGCGAAAGGCCCTCGGGAACCGCTCGTCGAAGCCGCCGACCGCGACCAGCGCGGACCTGCGGTAGGCCATGTCCGCGGTGATCCACCGCGCCGTGGCCAGCCGGGCCGTCGCGCGTTCCGCGTCGGTCGGTGGCCGGTGCTTCGGCAGCGGAACCTCGATGCGGGCCGTGGACGCCGCGGTGTGCTGGTCCAGATCCCGCAGGTCGTCGGCAAGGCGGGCGGGCCAATCCGGCGCGGTGATCACGTCGTCGTCGAGGAAGGCGATCCACGTGCCCGCGGCGTGCCGCCACCCCGCGTTCCGCGCCGCGGCGGGCCCGCGGCCGCCCGATCGGATGACCCGCGCCGGAGGCGCTGTCTCGGGCAGCGTCAGCTCCTCGCCGCCTGGCCGATCGTCCACCACGATGATTTCCCGTGGCTTCGGACCCGACGCGGCGGCGAGCGACTCGAGCAGCAGGCGAAGGCTTTCCCGGCCGGTAGTCGGGATCACGATGCTGTAGTCCACGGTGTGGGCTTTCATGAGCGGCGGACCACGAACGAGCCGAGGGCGAGCAGATCGATCGGGGCGGAACCGAAGCATTCGAGCGCGTCGCGTGGCGAGTCGACCATCGGCCTGCCCGCGGTGTTCAAGCTCGTGTTGATCACCACGGGCAACCCCGTGCGCTTGTCGAACTCCGACAGCATCCGCGCCAGGACCGGGTTGTCCGCGGGATCGACGGTTTGCACCCGGGCGGTGCCGTCCACATGCGTCACGGCCGGGATCCGCTCGCGCCACGCCGGATCCACGTCGTGGACGAAAAGCATGTAGGGGCTCGGCAACGGCCCGCGTCCGAAGATCTCGGACGCTCGGTCGGTGAGCACCATCGGTGCGAGCGGCCGGAACTGTTCACGCCCCTTCACCTCGTTGAGGCGTTCGAGATTCGCCGACCGGCCGGGATGTGCCAGCAGCGAGCGGTGCCCGAGGGCGCGCGGGCCGAATTCGGCGCGGCCCTGGAACCAGGCCACCACGTGGTCGTCGGCGAGCGCTTGCGCCACTTCGGCCGCGATGTCCTCGGACCTGGTGTATTCGACCTTCGCCGTACGGAGAACGGTCTCCAGTTCCTGGTCGGTCCACTCGCGGCCCAGGGCGGCCCCCCGCATCGGGGTGGCTCGCTCCCCGAACTCGGCCGCCAACTGCAGTGCGGCGCCCAGCGCGGTGCCCGCGTCACCGGCGGCCGGTTGCACCCAGATCCGTTGGTAGGGGCCTTCGGCGTGCAGCCGGCTGTTGGCCACACAGTTCAGCGCGATGCCACCGGCCAGCGTGAGGTTCTGCTGTCCGGTCTGGCGATGCAGCCAGGAGCTGAGTTCCAGCAACACGTCCTCGAGCCGCCGCTGGACACTCGCGGCGAGGTCGGCATGGTCGCGGCCGAGCGCACCGCCGGTCACGGCGGGAGCGAATTCCTCCCAGTCCACCTTTTCGGTATGGAAACCGCCGTCGCGGACGGAATACAGCAGTTCGCGGAATCGGTCGAGGAAGCGGGGCGTGCCGTAGGAGGCGAGAGCCATCACCTTGTATTCGTCACTGGACCGGGTGAATCCGAGATGCTCGGTGAGGTCCTCGTACATCAGCCCGAGTGAGTGCGGCAGCCGCTGTGACGCCAATTCGACGAATTTGCCGTCCCGATATTCTCCGGCGAGATAGGAATGGCTTTCGCCGCGCCCGTCGGCCACCAGAACCGCGGAGTCGCCGAAAGGGGCCGCGAGAGCCGCGGACGCGGCATGGGCGAGATGATGTCGCACGAAGCGCACGATCGAGGGATCCAGGCCGGGTAAGGCGGCGGCGAGGAATGCGGGCGCGCGGAACGCGTAGTCCGTCCGGGTAGGTTCGCTGTTCTGATCGAGACCGCCGAGCGAATGATCGACCAGATTCGGATCATACGAATAGCCCACCGCGTCGAGCTGATCGGCACGTAATCCCGCGCGTTCCAGGCACCACGCGGCCGCCTGCCCGGGCACCTCCCACGCCGAGAACGGCACCGGCCGCTTGCCGTGTTTGCGCCTGGTGAACCGCTCTTCCTCGGCGGCCGCGACGATTTCTCCGTCCACGATCAGGGCGGCCGCAGGGTCGTGGAACACCGCGTTGATTCCGAGAATGCGCACGGGCCGCCTTTCTGTCGGAGACGCGGGACCTGTCGGTCTGCCCGCTGACATATGGGTGGCGCTACCCGCTGAAGTCACCACTAAACCGATTCATGCACGTTGGCTATCGTGGTAGCAACTTCTCAGCAGACTCGCTCGCGCGCCCCGCGAACCATTCGATCGTGCGGCGCAGTCCCTCCGCTCTGCCGACCGACGGCTCCCAGCCCAGCGCCCGACGGGCCAGCGTGATGTCCGGGCAGCGCCGCTTCGGATCATCGATCGCGCCCTCGACATAGGTCACCTCCGACCGGCTGCCGGTTACCGATCGGATCTCGTCGGCGAGGCGGCGCACGGAGATCTCGTGCGGATTGCCGATGTTGACCGGGCCCGGGTGGTCGGTGGCCGCCAGCGCCAGCAGGCCGCGCACCGTGTCGTCGACGTAGCACAGGGAGCGGGTCTGCTCGCCGGTTCCGGCGATGGTGAGCGGTGCGTCCGACAACGCCTGTGCGATGAATGTGGGCACCATCCGGCCGTCGTCGGCACGCATGCGGGGACCATAGGTGTTGAAGATCCGGGCGATTCCGGTATCGAGGCCCCGTTCCCGGCGGTGCGCCATGGTCAACGCTTCGGCATACCGTTTCGCCTCGTCGTAGACGCTGCGCGGACCGACGGGATTGACGTGTCCCCAGTATCGCTCGGGCTGCGGGTGCACAGTCGGGTCGCCGTAGACCTCGCTCGTCGACGCGAGGACGAATCGCGCGTCGGTCCGCTCGGTCAGCTCGAGGGCGTTGGCAGTGCCGAGTGCCCCGGCGCGCAGCGTCTCGATCGGCAGCCGAAGGTAGTCCGGAGGCGACGCGGCCGACGCGAGGTGGAAGACGACGTCGAAGAAGCCCAGCGCCGGCCACCGCTCGGTGACGTCGTGCTGGATGAGGTCGAACTCGGGGCGGTCCAGCAGCCGGGCGACATTGTCCACCGTGGAGGTGGCGAAGTTGTCCAGCGCGACCACGGCCGTGCCCGCGTCCAGCAACTGTTCGCACAGGTGCGATCCGACGAATCCGCAACCGCCGGTGACCAAGGCGCGTTCGTATTGTCCGGACATGGTCTCGCCTACCCGTTGCCGTTCGCGGGAATGCCGTGATCTATCGAGGACGACCCGGTGGCAAGCCCGTCACCGTCCCCGGCGCGGCCGTCGGTGGGCCCGCTTTCGTTCTGCGCCCGTACGGTCGCGGCGGCCACCCGACGGTACGCGTGCAGGGTCTCGGTGGCGATCCGGTCCCACGAGTAGCGCGCTTCGACGCGTTCGCGCCCGGCGCGACCGTAGTTCTGCCCGATCGCAGGCGTGGCGAGAAGTTCGCCGACCGCTTCGGCCAGCTCCGCCGGTGCCCGGGGTGGGACCAGCCTGCCGGTCACCCCGTCCACGACGGTGTCGATGAGACCTCCGACCGCGGTCGCGACCACGGGAACCCCGCAAGCCATCGCTTCCAGCGGTGTGATGCCGAAGGGTTCGTACCACGGCGTGCACACGACCACGTCCGCCGACCTCAGTAGCGGGGCCATCCGAGTCCGCGGCACCTGGCCCAGTAGATGGAGCCGGTCGCGCACACCGAGTTCCGCCGCCAGTGCGAGCAGCCGCCTGCCTTCGGGATCATCGGCCACGTCGCCGTCGTCCGGGCCGCCCACCAAAATCAACTCGGTGTCGGGCAAGCTGGTGAGCGCGGTGATGGCGATGTCGAAACCTTTGCGCGGCACCAATCTGCCCACACTGACCACCCGGTGCGCGGCCGACCGCGGTGCGCGCGGTCCGTCGGGCGTGAACTGCACGAGATCCACGCCGCACGGAATCACCGAGGTCCGCGATCGTGGCACACCCATCCTGGCCAATTCGAAGATCTCGTCGGTGCAGGTGGCGATGATGCGGTCGGTCTGTGCGGCGATCAATCCTTCGAGGCGCACCCGGTCGGCCGGGCTGGTGTCGTTCGCCCCCTGATGGCGGCGTTTCACCACACCCAACGCGTGAAAGGTCTGCACCACCGGCAGGGTGGCGGGGCGAGCGGCTCGCAGCGCGGCCAGGCCGGACATCCAGAAATGCGCGTGCACCACGTCTGGGCGCTGATGCCGCCAGTGCGCTCGCAGGAATGCGCCGAAATCGCCCATGTGCGGTAGCAATTCGTCCTTCGGCAGGGGATGGGCTGGCCCGGCCGGGACGCGGATCACGCGATAGCCCTGTTCGGTGGTCACAGTGTGCGGCGCCCGCGCCTCCTCCCGGCGCGTGTAGACGGTGACCTCGTGCCCCTGTCGGCACAGGGCCGCGGACAGTTCCGCCACATGAACGTTCTGTCCGCCGGCATCGACCCCGCCCAGCGCGGCGAGTGGGCTGGCGTGCTCGGACACCATCGCGATCTTCATGATTCCGCCTTCTGTCTCCGGGACACGGCCTTCATCGGGTGACCTCGGCGAGGAGGGAATCCCACCGGCGCAGGAAGACCTCGAGGCCGTAATGTTCCAGCGCGAACTGCCGTCCCGCCTTGCCCGCGAGCACCGCCAGATCGGGTTCGTGGAGGAATTCGTGGAACTTCGCGGTGAGCGCCGCGACGTCGGAAGAGAGGGCACCGGCTTCCGGCGGCACCGCGCGGACGGCCTCGGTGGTGGCGAGGGCGACCACCGGCATGGCCAGGTGCATGGCCTCCAGGAGCGACAATCCGAGGGAGGTCCACCGCGCGGTGTGCAGATACACCCTCCTGCGCGCCATTTCCGGATGCAATGCCGACTGCCGGAGGTCACCGATGCCGCGAATCGGATGAGCGGTGGGCCGGTCGGCGGTGAAGGTGTCGGCTCCGATGCCGTAGACATCGACCGGTCCCGCCATCGCGAAGTCGGGCAGCAGATCGCTTCCGGTGATTCGTCCGCGCCGCATCGGTTCGTTGATCAGGGCCACGCCGTGCGGCAGTTCGCCGGTGTACAGCGCGCCGGGGTCCACGATGCCGTGCGGCACAACCCGGGTGGGCGCGCGTCCGCTGTCCCACATCAGGTTGTTGAAATGCGTGACGTGCACGATCGGGATATCGGTGCGATCCGCCAGCGGATGCCTGGTGGTGGCCGCCCTGGGACGTGGCGTGTTGTGCTCGACGTAGACCGCCGGAATGTCGGCGCCGGGACGACGCCCGAGCCATCGCTCGGCGAGGTCGATTTCCTCCGGGCGCTGGAGAACGACCACGTCCGGCTCGGAGTCGCGCAACGCCGTCGCGGGCACCTCCTCGATGGAGGGCCAGTCGCGGCCGCACCGTCCGCGCCCCCACGGGCCACCGCCGTCCACCACCGGCACCAGGTATCGGTGCGGCCCGCGGACGAACGACGTCGTCCATGAGCCGTGCACGTGCCACAACAGCACGGTCAGCCGTTCGGTGATTGCGGCCATGCCGGTAGCTCTTGCCGATAACTCCCGCGACCAAACCTGGTTCCCGCACCTGTTAGCAATCTGTCAGCTATCGACATGCGCGTGCCGTCGCTTCCCGGGGCCGCTGAAGCGGACCGCGGTGCCGACGAGTTTGAACAGGGGGTGCCAGGCAATGGCTCGCGATATGAGCGCACCGAACGCTGTCACGTTTCCCCCCGAGAATCGGGCAACCGAAATCATCGAGATACTCGATCCCGCCACCGGTGCCACCGTCGGCCGTGTGCCCATGACCGGCCTCGCGGAGATCGATCGGCAGGTCGAGCTGGCCAATCGGGTCCAGTCGGCGTGGGCGCGCACCGCGTCGGCGGAGCGGGCCGCCGCACTGCGTGCCGGTGCCGCCTCGCTGCGCGAGCGCGCCGACGAGCTGGCCGAGCTCAACTGTGTCGAAACGGGACGCCCGCGGTGCGAAGGCGAACAAGGTGTGCTGACCGGTGCCGCGACGTTGGAGCAGTACGCCGAGCTTGGGCCACTGCACCGGGGAAAGACCCTGCAAGGAGACTTCGGGGCGACCGACCTCATGGTGTGGGAGCCGTGCGGCGTCGTCGTCGCGCTGACACCGTGGAACGACCCGGTCGCGGTGTCCTGCGGCTTGCTCGGCGCGGCGCTGGCCACCGGGAACACGGTCGTCTACAAGCCGAGCGAACGCGCACCGCATACCGGCGGTCTGCTCGGTGAATTGCTCGCCCGTGCGCTGCCCGAGGGGGTGTTGCAGACGGTCCAAGGCGACGGGAGGATCGGCGCGCTGCTCGCCGCGCGCACCGATGTGGACGTCGTCGCGCACGTCGGCAGCACCTCCACGGGGCGGTCGATCGCGAAGAGTGTGGCGGCTACGGGCGCCAAGGCGTTGCTGGAAAACGGCGGCAACGACGCGCTCGTCGTCGACGCCGGCGTGGATCCCGTCTGGGCCGCCGGGCAGGCGGCGCTCGGCGCGTTCGCGAACTCCGGCCAGATCTGCGTGTCCGTCGAAAGGATCTTCGTGCACCGGGATGTCGCGGAGGCCTTCCTGGCGGCGCTGGTCGCCGAAGCCGAGTCCTGGAAGACCGCGCCGTTGGTCGACCGGCGTCATCGCGATCAGGTCCACGCCCACGTGCGCGACGCGGTGGACCTCGGGGCCGATCTGCTGACCGGCGGAGCGGTGCCCGACGGCGCCGGTGCGCACTATCCGGCAACCGTTCTGGCGCACTGCGATTCGACCATGCGCATCATGCGGGAGGAAACCTTCGGTCCGGTCGCGCCCGTGCGGCGGGTGGACACGTTCGAGCAGGGCATCGCGGAGGCCGCCGCCGACGACTACGGGCTCGCGGCGACCGTACTCACTCCATCGATGGCCCATGCCCAGCAGGCCTGGCGGGAATTGCCGGTCGGCACGGTGAAGATCAACGCTGTGTTCGGTGGGGCGCCCGGCGGAGCGGCGCACCCCCGGCGGGCCAGCGGGTCGGGCTTCGGCTACGGACCCGAATTGCTCGACGAGATGACTCGGACAAAGGTCGTGCACCTGCGCCCGGCGCCCCACTGAGGAATGCCCCACGGTGCGGCCACCGAGCCGGGAGATCGCGCGCGGCCGGTCGCCCTGCGGGGCAACGGGTATGCGCCGACGCGGTCACCGGGTGGGCCGGACGTGCTCCCTGAAGCGTTATGTGGGCTGACGCTCGTCTCGCCGGGCCGGTCGATCCCCGGCGCTGCGCCACGGCAGGCGCAGAGAAATGGCCGGACGGTTGTACGCCCATTGGGCGACGGCGGTGACGGCCGAGCCCAGCGAGGTGACGCCGGCCAGCAGGGGCCAATGGGTGAGTCCGGCGGTGTCGTAGGAGACCTGCCGGATTCCCGGCGCGATGAGGCTGCCATTGCCGAAGGCCCAGCTCGTCACCATTCCGATCTGCCCACCCAGGTCGGTGGTCCGGGCGAGCATGGCGCGTAACTCGGGGGCCTTGCTGTTGATGTAGAGCACCGTCAGCAAGACGAGAGCCGCGGTGGTCACGGTGGAAACCGTCGCCCCGTGCGACAAAGTGTCGGTGCGAAGCCGGAGGTTCGCCGCGACCAGGCAAACGGTGACGACGACCGCGGCGGCGGAAAGCAACGCCAGGGCTCCGCTGATGCGGGCGGTAGGCGGTTGCTCGGACGACCAGGTGTTCAGGAACGAGGTGGTCGCGGTGATCCGGCCGAAGGCGTTGGCACTGGCTTTGCCGTCCGCCCCCGCGGCGCGCAGCCACGGCTGGAACAGCAGGATCAGTGTGACAACGCTGCCGACCGCTGCGCTCAGATAACCCCAGTGGCCGTCCAGCGTCGACAGGTCCGCCCGGAGACCGGCGAGCCTTCCCGGCGCCGTGCTCGGTACTCGTTCGAGCCGAGTGTCCTTCGCTGACCACGGGGTTGGCTGCACTTCGCTCCGAATCGAGGATGGTTCGGCGTCGAGAACCGAGGCGGATATGGCGGTCCCCGACCGCGGTCGTCCGCGAGCGCGGCCCGGCAGAAGGGGGTATCCGGACATTAAGAGGCGGGCAGCGTTCGATGAATGATTGCGATCAGCGCGATCCGATTACCAGCACCGCCACGCCGCGAGTTCTCGCTGCCAGGGTCCGAGCGGACTCGATCGCTCTGCTGTGCGCAGGTGTCACATCCTGCTGACTTCCGTGCTGGCGGGAGCCGGTTGGCGGCACCGGTCGATGTGGACTTCCGGAGCTGGGCGGTCGCTCGGTGGGATGAGCGCACAGCCGATTGGATGGCCATCAGGATCAGTGTTGTCACGTATCACGCTGAGACGGGGTATCTTTCGGCGGCTTTCGTCTGGATCTGTTCCAGGCGGGTGTTCGGCCCTCGCGTTCTGGCGGTCCGCTGGGTGCGGGGCGGATGGCAGCGGGTGGCAGAGCGAATGAATACGCGGGCAACCGAACTGGGTGTCGCGATCGAGACCGGATCGCGTGTCGACCGGTTGCCGACCGGCGGCCCGGTGATCGTCGCCACCGACTTGCACTCTGCGCGAAGGCTGCTCGACGACCGGTACCTCGCCTGGACCAGCGGTCACGCCGTGCTGCTCGACATCGCCGTCCCTCGGCCGGGACAGACCGAAGCCCCGTGTTCGGCTTCGGCGAAGGTGGCTTCCCCGAGAGCTAGAGCATGCAGGACGACACAACCGCGCCGCGGGACCAGTCGCTCTACCAACTCCGAATTCCCGTCCGCGCCGAGGAGTCCGCCGCTGACGCACAGGCGCGGCTGGCGGTGTTCGCCGAGGACGTCGTGCCCGGCTATCGCGAGCGCGCCACCTTCCGGCGCACGGCAACCGCGAAGGGGTACGCGCGAGTGCGGGAACGGGGTGGGGTGACCGACTCGACGGAGGGGAGCGCCGGTCATCCGGCCCTTCGCTGAAACCCGTTGCGGCGCAGTGCCGGACCTTGCATGTGCCGGGCCGGCGACGCGCGGGAGTGCGCAACGCCGTGCGATCGACCGGTGGAACGGCCGAAAGATGAACCCGGGGAGGTAGGGGAGATACAGTACGGCCGTGACTGAGCACCGATCGCCCATCGGCGGGGATCGCTCGCAGGACCTCGGAGTGCCGCCTTCGCTGGACCTCCGATCCGCCGACTGGTCGAGTTCCGATGAGACCCTTGCCCGGCTGTTCCAACGTGTCGAGGCGTATGCCATAGACGCGCGCGATTGGTACTCGAGGGACAGCCTAACGAAGCGGCGAACCAGCCTGGCCCTCACCGCGACGACGCTCGTTCTGGGCCTACTCGGAATATTGGTGCCGTTACTGACGACCGCCGGAGTGCACGCGATCGACCCGAGCTGGGGATACGTCTTGCTCGCTTGCGCGGCCGGAGGCGCCGGATTCGACCGCTTCTTCGGCGTCTCCACCGCGTGGATGCGCGATCTCCGCAGCGCGCAGTCGATCAACGCGATGTTGTGCGACTTCCAACTGGAATGGGCGTCCGTCTCGCGGGCCGCCGCCAATTCCAACGGGGAGATAGACCGCCGGATGGGACTGCTGAGGGATTTCTCCTACCGGGTCAACGAGGTGATCGCCCACGAAACGGACAGCTGGGCCGGCCAATCGCAACCCTCGGTCACCGCGCGGATGGGCAGATTCGATCGGAGGTAGACCCCGGCGGTGCCGACGGTGGGCGCGCGGCGGCAGCTGTCCCGCAGCCTGAATCCGTTGATCAGCTGAAATGTACCAATGAGGTGACATAAATGAACTCATCGGTTAAATTTCGGTCCATGAAGCATGTCGTGATCGCGGGTGGGACCGATGGGATCGGCCGGGCTGTCGCGCTCGACCGCCTGGCCGCAGGGGACGTCGTCGTGGTGATCGGGCGAGACCCGCTGAAAGGCAAGGAATTTCTCGCCGCCGCCGAGGCGCTCGGTTCGGTCGGCCGCGCGCACTTCGTGCCGGCTGATCTGAGTTCGATCGCGGCGACTCGCGCCGCGATCGACGCTATCCGCGCCCGGTTCACCACGGTGGATGCCCTGGTGCTGTGTGCTCGGCACTACCGGTCCGACCGGCTGGTGACCACGGAAGGCTTCGAATACACCTTCGCGCTGTTCTACCTGAGCCGGTTCGTGCTCAGCTACGAACTCGGCGATCTGTTGAGCACCGCGGCGAACCCGGTGATCGTGAATGTGGCCGGTCCGGGCAGCGGCACCGGTGAGATCCGCTGGGACGACCTCGGCCACGAGCGTGATTACCACGGTATGCACGCTCTCGCCCAGGGCGGACAGCTCAACGACCTGCTCGGCATCGAGTTCGCGCGCAGACCGGCATCGGCCCGGGTGCGTTATGTACTGCTGCATCCGGGGGTGGTGAACACCGCCCTGTCCGGAGACTACGACGCCGAGATGGCGGCCCGGATCGAAACGCTGCGCCGCACCGCGCAACCGATCGACGTGGCGATCGGCCCGATCATCGAAGTGCTGGACGATCCGCCGGCCGAGGCACTGACCGCGATCGTCCAGGGACAACCCGTGGACGTCCACGGACCCGCGTTCGATACCGCGGCGGCCGCGAGACTGTACGACGAGACAACGAAGTTGCTCGGCCGTCTGCAACCGGCGGCGCTCGGCGTTTCCCCGGCCAGGTTGCGGCAGGTCCTCGACTCACCGGTATTCGGCATCGTGTCCACCGTCCAGCCCGACGGCAGCCCACATCAGTCGGTGGTGTGGATACTCCGCGACGGCGACGACGTCCTCTTCGCGGTAGCAGCGGGTAGCCGCAAGGAGCGCAACCTGCGCCGCGACCCTCGCGTCAGCGTGCTGGTCACCCCGCCCGAACAGCCCTACACCTACGCCGCGATCCGCGGCACCGCCACCCTGGACGAAGGCGGCTCGGAAGTGCGAGATCGGCTGGCGCTCAAATACACCGGGATGACCTACGCCGAGCACAACCCGGAAGCCGCGGCCGCCTACGGCGACATCCCGATCGTCACCGTACGGGTGACTCCCGACCGAGTCGTCGGAAGGCTCTGAGCCGACGCGACCCGCGGACGGGCGGCCGTCGGCGCGATCCGGGGACCGCATCGAGCCGACGCGAAGGTGCGAACGGTGGGTCACAGTCCGTTGTGGACGGTCTTCTCCTCGGTGTCGGCTTCGATGCCGCTGCGGCCGATTCCGCGGCCGATTCCGCTGCCCACACGCACACCCCAGGGCAGGGCCGGATCGGGGACTCCCCAGCCGTTGACCCGTATCGGGCGAGTCCGCGGCACAGCGGGACGGGTGTTCGTCATGGGCTGGTCTTCGTCTCCGGGAGCTGGGTGGTGGGCCGGGGTCAGGCCAGGGCGACCAGTTCGTGCAACGTGGAGCCGGTGCGCGTCTCGATGCCGGTCCCGGTGTGGACGGTCAATTCGAACGACGACTCGAACCGGAAGTAGCCGGGATGGCCGACCAGCCGATGCACCAGCGGTTTGATCAGTCGTGATCGAGCGACGGGGATGTCGTCCAGCAAATCGTGGGCATGGATGACCTTCTCGACGACCAAGCGCAGATCCACGCTCTCCGGCACGCGCAGTTCGATCCATTCCGGGTACGTTCGACCGGCGATCGGGTGGAATCGCGCCGGACCTTCGGTGAGCACCGTCTCGCCGGTGGACAACACGATGTCACCGTGCCGGGCGAGCATCAGCGGACTGATCTCGTGCCCGCCCTGCCGCCGCTGGGTCAGCACCGAGGCGTAGAGCAGCGAATAGTCCTCGACGTAGAGCCGCCCCCAGTGCCAGCGGTCGATGATCTTCTTCATATCGCCGACGCCCCAGTTGTGGTCGTGATACCCACGCCCGGTGACTTCGTGGCGGACGCCATCGAGTTCGATGGCGCCGCTCACCCGGGCGCGCGGCGCCGCGACGACCCACCCGAACGAACCCCGTGTCCCGAAGCGTGTCTCGCCTTTGCCCGGCATCCAACTGGGGGTCTCGTTGTGGAATCGCAGGTCGAAGACCAAGCCGTCCTCGGCCATGTGCAGGTGGTGAATCGGCAGCCCGTCCGCCGGGTACTCGGTGCGGGCGTGGTTGGCGCCGATGCGCACGTCGCAGGTGTCGGCCGAGAACACCGCCGCCGCCCGCGGGTACCGCCGCGACACCTGGCGGCGGGTGCCGTCCGGGGCGTACACCATCATCTCCACCCATGGTTTGGCGTTGGGCAGATCCTCCGGTCGCCGCTTGGTCAGGAAGCCGATCACCACGTGCCCGGTGTCCAGGTGAGCGTCGAAGTACCAGTGCTCGAACGCCAATTTGCTCGGCGACGGGTGAAGTCCGTTGTGCTGGGGCTCGACGGAAGTCAGTACCCCGTCCCGGCGGCCGGGCCCATTCCACACTTCGACGATTTCTGCGGTGCTCATAACTGCTTTCGGTGTCGGTGGACATGACGGTGACGCATCGGGTCCGGGGTCGGCGCGGACGCGGCGGCGCGCGGGGCGACCGCCGCGGAGGTCATCGGCGTAGTGCCCCGCCGGCGTCGAAAGCCGCTTCGCGGCCCTGCATCTGGGCGCGGTACCAGTTCTCGCGGTGCCAGAGCATGAACTTCTCGTGCGCCCGCGCGAAGGGCGGGAAGGTTCTGCGCACAATCTCCATCGCCGTGATGAGGGGGAAACGCAGGAGGGGAATGCCGATCCAGGGAAACGCCGGGGGCATGGTGTACCGGCGGCGGGTCCACGGAGCCATGTACATCGCGGAGTACACGGAGTTGATGCGGAAGTTGTACGCCTCACGCAGTCGCGTGAGCCCGCGGTGGCCGTCGCGCGGCGCGAACGCCACCGGGTAGGACTCGATCAACTCCGCGCCGTGCTTACCGGCGTCGTAGGAGCGGGACGCGATGGTCATGGCGAGAACACGCAGCGAGTCGAGGACCGTTTCCGGGTACCAGCGCAGCCGCACACCGAGCAGGTATCCCATGTACTTCTGGAAATGCAGCAGCGCGCGGATTTCCGAGGGCGTGGTCTGATAGCCGAGCGCCCACAATCCGAGGCCGGGGGTGACGCTGCCGCCCAGGAGGGTCAGCATCTGGTAGGTCTGGCTGATCGGCAGGCCCCACCTGTCCATGTCCCACTCCGGATGGCCCGCGACCTTCGCGCGGATCGAGACATGCATGATGCGCACCTTCAGTGCCGTGGCACGTCCCGCCGATCCCGGAGTAAGCAGTGCGCGCGGCTCGGAGACATCGATCCAGAAGCGGGTGGTCTCCAGGAAGCGGCGCAGCGCGCTGTCCCCGGCGTAGCCACCGGCCAGCGACAGCGGGGTCGCGACGGCGGCCTCGGTGTACATCTCCAGGGTTTCCGCGCCGGCGAAGCTGAACAGCATCGTGCCCCACCGTCGCCAGATCGCCGCGCCTTGCTCGACCAGGTCGGGCACCACCCACTCGGGCACCGTCTCGAATTCGTCGAACAGCGCGCGCATCGACTCCGGTGCGTCCGGTACGGCGTCGATGCCCGCGGCGATGGCGGTTTCCAGCATCCGTCGTCCGGCCTGGGGGCCTGCCGCGCCGTGCATCACCTCCGCGACGAACCGTTCCGCGACCGGATCGCCGGTGAACAAGTCCTCGCACAACGCGACTGCTTGCGCGTCGGTGGGAAACAGCTCTTTCCCGGTGACTTTCACGAACAGACGCTCGAGGCGCCGAACCTTGGGGGACCGGCGCGCTTCCCAGTACCGGAACGCGGTCGGGCACTTCACCGACGGCTGTTGCGCGACGACATCCGCGCCCGCGGGCGGGACTTCCACTGACATGGGTGACCTCTCCTGGTATCCGATGCGGTCCGGGTCGTTCGGCCCGGCCTGCTCAGCCCACCAACTCGCGCCGGACCAGCCAGGACCGCGAGTGCTCGATGATCTGCCCGAGACCCTCGGGCTGGTCGACCAAGTAGTGGGTGAGATGAGGTATTTCGATCAGCTCCGCGTGTGGATCGGCGCTGGCGGCGTGCATCTCCCTGGATTCGCCGACGAAAGTTGCTCCGCAGTCTCATCGTCGAACCCTTCTCGGGCGGCCTCGTCGCCACCCCACGCCAGGTGACCATACCATTGGGTATAGTTATCGGTACCATTTTGAATGGAAGAATCGCGTCCGTGCGGAATGATCGCGAAAGGAACTCGGTGACCGGCAGAGACGGCACCATCGCCAGACGGGTGCAGCGGACAGTCACCGCGCTGAAGTGGCCCCGTGACGGGGTCACCTACCATCGAGTGGTGATTTCCACCGACATGGGGCCGCACCGATGACAGCCGACGGCCTACCGGCCGGCGACAGCATCCGGCCTCCCGACGTGGACACCACGAACTCCGCACCGCGGCGCTCCCGGAAAGCGGCGGCGCAGCAACGCGGCCGCAGCCGCGCGCCGCGGCTTTCGTACGAGGCATGGGTTGACGGCGCTCTGGCACTGCTCGCCCGAGAAGGCGTCTCCGCCATCAAGATTCCCCGGCTGTGCCGGGAACTCGGTGTCACCAAAGGCAGTTTCTACTGGCATTTCGACGATATCGAACAGCTCATGGAGGCGATGGCCGACCGTTGGAGCGCGCTGCAAACCGAGATCATCCGCGCGCTCGGCGCGATCGAGTCCGTTCCGGTCGAGCAGCGCATCGCCAACATGGCCGCCAATCTCATCGACCAAGGCACCTGGGCCACCGAAGCCACTGTGCGCGAATGGGCACGGAGCGATGCGAAGGTTGCCGCGACGGTGCGCGCCCTGGATCAACAGATCTTCGAAACGGTGCAGAAGGCGATGCTGGAACTGGGCTTCGCGCCGGAGGAAGCACGGCTGCGCGCCGGTGCGATGGTGTACTTGGGCATCGGCTTCATCCACGGCCGCGGCAGCCTGCCCACGCCGACCGCGGAGCAGGCTCGGGCGATTCTCGGCCTGTTGACCATCCCCGCCCCGACAGAGAATCGGGCGTAGCTAACGGGCGTAGCCGGTGATGCCGCGAATCCAGGCGATGAAGTCCCCGGCGTCTTCGTTGCTGCCGTGGCCCGCGTCCCAATACATGGCGGCGTTCACGTCCGCGCCGAGATTCTCCAGCTTGGCGGCGAGGTTGCCGACGACGGTGAGGGAGGTGTCGGAGTCTTTGGTGCCGACGCGTATCCACCAGTGCCGGGCGCGGCCGGGATTGTCCCGGCCGAGGAAGTACATGGGGTTCATCAACTCGATCTTGTCCGGCAGGTCGCTGTCGAGCCGCGCGTTCGCATCGCCGGTGGCGTGGCGCAGGCTGTAGAGGGTGAAGTGGCGCGCTTTGGTGGTGCCGTTGCCGAATTCGTTGTTCTCGCCAGAGGACAGGTCGAAAGCGTCGAAGGCGGGCACGTTCTTCTTGCGCGCGCCGACGTGGGTGAGGTAATCGGCCCAGGTGAAGGTCGCGGTGTCGTTGTCGAAACGCAGCCATGGGTTCGCGGCCAGGTAGGCGCCGCGCTCGGAGTCCGGCAGTGCCTTCAGGTACTTGCCCGCCGCCGGTCGCAGATAGGTGCGCAGCAGGTGGTCGGCGTAGTTGTCGGCGGTGAGCGCTCCGGACCCGTTGCGCCCTCGCAGATTCAGTGACGTTTGATAGGCCGGAAAGGCTGTGGCGAGTTCCCGCGACACCGTCTGGTCGAGCTGTTCACCGGACGGCGGCGGGTTGGCGCCCCAGTTCCATTCGTAGGCCATGTCGGCGTGCTCGAGGTCGGTGATCGGGCAGTAGCCGGCGCTGGCGAAGATGGCGTCGGAGGCGTCGGCCGCGCCGAGTTCGGTGAGGTAGGAGTGGTAGCGGTCGCTGTCCCCCGAGGCGCCCAGCAGCGCCGACATCGCGCCGCCCGCGCTCACACCGGTGGAGATGATCCAATCGGTGTTGCCGGGCACCCGCCCGCTGTTGTGCCGCAGATACCGCACCGCCGCCTTCAGATCCACGATCGCCGCTGGCGCGACCCCGTAGTAGACGCCGTCGGAGCCGACCAGATCGCGCCCTCGCACGCCCGGCTCGACGACCACATAACCGGCGGCCAGCGCGAGGTCGGGGTTGCCGGTGCGATTCGTGTCCTCGTCGAATCCGCCCGATCCGCCCGGCGCCGCGCCGCTGGGCGGGGCCGCGCCGGACGGCAGGCCACCGGGCGTGCCGCCGGACTTGGTCACCGAGGACGACATGTATCCGCCGATATTGTTGCTGAGCAGGATCGGTGCCCTGCTCGCGTCCACGGCCCTGCCGTCGATCTGCACTGGGACGCTGACGGTCAGGCTCTGGTATTGCTCGTCCACCGGTTTCGCGATGTAGACGATGCCCTTGTACTGGTGGTAGGTGATCCGCCGCTCGCCATCGGCGGTGGCGACCGCCTTGGCTTCGATGCTGTACCGCTCGGGGTCGAAGCGCAGGGCGTCCGATTCGCCGGACTCGGTGTCCTGCTCTTGTCGCGAGTCGCACCCCGAGGCCACCAGTGGGGTCGCGGTCACCGCGGCCAGTGCCGCCAGCATCGTTCTGCGTCGCACGAACATTCCTTTCGGGTCGGAGAACCGGGTCTTCACCAGGGCGTGTCACCGAATGCCGTAGTTCGTCGTGCCACCGGGTGGTCGGTCTCGGTCAACTGACCGGGATGGCGCGCCAACCTGCGGAGCGCGGATCCGAGGTCGGTGATCGGTTCCGCGTCTTCGCCGGGGCCGGTCATGGCGTCTCCTCGCGGTAGGCGTCAGTCCTCCGACGGGCGGTCGCCGCTCGGATCGGTCGATTCCGCGGCGGCGGGATCGTGCTGCCACGTCACGCTCAGCCGGTCGCGCTCGCCGAACCGGACCAGGTGCCTCGCGAGCACGTCCTCGAGGCGCGGCAGGTCCTCGGCGGCCGCCTCGATTCGCAGATGCAGTTCGCCCCCCTGCGCGGTGACCATCGCGCGACCGGAGTCCAAGTCGATCCAACCCGACGAGGACTGCGCCGACCACTCGCCGCCGTTGCGCCGCCCCAGATGCGACACCAACTGCTTGCCGTACCGCTCCGGCCGATCGGTGCGAACCACCGCCCGGGACGCGGTGGACGAGCCGCCCGCGGTCATGACGCGGCCCGCGAGGGGGATCCGGTGTGCGAGACGGCACGGGCATCCAGAATCTGCGAGACCATGACGGCACCAGCCTTCGGATTGCTCAACATTTGCGTGAATCTGTCGCCCATGGGGAACGCGACACATCGTTGGGGCCTCGGGCAGTGTCGACGCAGCGACGACATGGTCAGCACTACCCGGGGCCGCTGCCGTTCACACACCCCGTCGACGCCAACAGCGAACCCTCAGCACACGCTGCGACCGCGCTGTACGACCAGCCGCCGGTTTTCCCCGGTACTCCATCGGGCAGGCGGCCCGTGCCGTGTTTCGGGCCGCCGTGCCGACTCGACTACGTAGACTTCCGGCGTGACCGATCTCGCGGACTTCGCCCGGCTGATCACCGGCGACCACGGACTCTGTGTCGTCTTCACCCTGCGAGCCGACCGCACGATGCAATCGTCCGTGGTCAACGCCGGGGTGTTGCGACACCCGGTGACCGGTGCGGACGCGGTGGGCATGGTGGTGCGCGGCGCTGCCCGGAAATTGGACAATCTGCGCGCCCGGCCGCGTGCCACGGTCGTGGTTCGCGTCGGTTGGGAATGGTGCGCCGTCGAGGGGCCGGTGTGGATCTCCGGTCCCGACGACCCGGCCCCCGACGTCGATGCCGAGCGGTTGCGGCTTCTGCTGCGCGAGGTGTTCACCGCGGCCGGTGGCGTGCACGAGGATTGGGACGAGTACGACAGAGTGATGGCCGCAGAACGCCGGGCAGTGGTCTTGGTCCTGCCGGACCGCATCTATGGCAACGGCTGATATTTTTCGCAGCGCCCGGTAGTGCGCTGCGCCGACCAGTGTCCCGTTGCGCCGAGGACCGGTCCTCGCGCGGCTTCCGGAAGTGCTTGTCTCTCCGCCCGGCTGTCAGCGCGGCCGGGTGTGGCTCGCCGATACGCTACGCGTGGGGCGCGACGTCCAGGACGTACTCGAGGTCCCTGATTTCGTCGGCGGTCTCCGGTGAGCAGGAGATGACGACGCGATCCGCGCCGCAGAGCTCGACGACCTCGGCGTCGGTTCGCAGCCAGTCGAGAAACTTCCCCCGCACGCCTTTCGATGTCGCATTCTCGCCGCGCAGGGAGGGGTCGAGGCGGACGAGGTAGGTGCGGTGTAGCACCGGCATGGCGCTCTCCTTCGATCGTCCTGGCGGTAGCCGAGTTGCGGCGCTTCGCGCCGCGTTCGGGTGGTCGTGCACGTGCGATGGTCGCTGTGCGAGCGTCATACCCGGCTTGGGCGACCGCACGCGATGTCGAGGGTTATTCGCGGCAGAACTCGTCGGAGGTCGAGTGAGAGCGGGACAGCGGCTCTGGGCACCGGTATGGGTCCGAGGCGCACCCGGCGCGCAAGGTGGTGGCCAAGCATGGGACGAGTGCCGGTGGCTGCGCAGGATCGGCGGGGGCGCCCGGCGAACTCCGGTCTGTCGAGGTGGTTCACCGGCTCTGGGGCGGGTAATTCGGTATCAACCGCAACCCTCGCGATCAGCGACCGGCCACCACGGTCGAGGTTCCATCGGAGCAGTTGCTGTCGGCAGTGGTATGCGGGATGTGTCCACATGGCGAGGACGACGAATCATGGCTGAGTTGAGCGAGGGTGTGTATCGGATCGTCAACGTCGGCACAGGCCATGTGCTGGCGCTCGACAGCGCTGACCAGGTCACGGTAGTGGGGGAGGCAAGTGTCGAGGACGGCTGGCAGCATTGGCTGTTGTCGAGCGCGCCGGAATTCGGCGGAGGGATCTGGTATATCACCAACGGGCGCACCGGGACCCGGCTCGGACTCGGCGACGGCCTGGTGTCCGAGGGGGTTCATGTCGAATGCAGTGGGACGCCGATGGGATGGCAGATCAGCACCGACGAAGTCCATCCCGCCCGCTACCGCATCGCCGTTTGGCCCGCCGCCGAGTTCGTTCTGGCTCTGCCGGGCCACGAGATCGGCACCGAGCAGATCGGGTTGACGCGCTACGCGGCCACCAGCGATATCCAGCAGTGGCAGTTCCACCGTCCATGACCAGGTCCGATACAGGGACAAAGATCAGCGGCACGCTGCATCAGCGGCTCAGCTGGAGCAGGGGCCCGGCCGGAGGAGCGGCGACCTCGAACCCGCGACGAGGTGGGGGAGCATCCGGCGCTGCCGGTGGGTTGTGCGGCCGTCGGCCGATGCGCCCGCGTCGCTATGGCTCGACGGGGCGGTGCTGTTCGATGAGCATTCGCGCCATGAGCTTGGCGCGGTGGGCGGCCAGCAGATCTCCCTCGGCGGCGGAGATGATCGAGCCCTTCATCAGGATGTGCCAGGACCGGGCGAAATCGTCGGGGTCACACAATCCCGCCGCCTCGGCCCGGCCGCGCACGATAGCCCGGATATTATCCAGGTATCCGATACTGGCCTGCCCGGCCGGATGCGCGGCGCCCAGCTCGAGCAGCACGTTGATGAACGAGCAGCCGTCGAAATCCTCGCGCTTCTGGAACCAGTCGTGGAAGACGTCGAAAATCGCCAGCAACTGTTCTTCCGGTGTGTTGCCACGCGCCCGCGACTGGGTTTCGACCAGGCCGAGCGTCCACAGCTGCTCGCGACGCTGCAACACGGCGAGCACGAGATCGTCCTTGGATGGAAAATGCCTGTACAGCGTTGCCTTGGCCACACCGGACAGCGCGATCACTTCGTCGGTGCCCACCGCTCGGATACCGCGACGCGTGAACAGCGCGTAGGCAGTGCTGAGGATTCGCTCGCGCGCGGGCGCGGCGGGTGCGACGCGTGGAAGGTTCGGCGTTTCCATCTCCCTGTCACCATAGCGCTGTACAGACCGGCCTGTCTCTGTTAGTAAAGAGAGACAGGTCTGTCTTGAGGATGCAGGGTGGGCCCGACTGTCGAGCGCCCTAGGCGCGAAACGAATCGAGTGTGCCCATATGAGCACAGCACTGCACGGTCTCAGCAATCCCACCCGACAACCGGCCGATGAACCGGAAGGCAGTCTCCCCGGCCTGAACGCGACCGTCGAACGTCGGGGCAACGCGGCCATCGTCCACGTTCACGGCGAGGTCGACGCCTACACTCTGCCGACGTGGCGCAAACTGCTGCGGGAGGTTGTCACAGCAACCGTGGCGCCGGGCTCCATCGTGATCGACACCGGCGGCCTCGGCTTCATGGCCTGCCGTTCCATGCTGGCCTTGGCCGAGGAGGCCGAGGCATGCCGGCTCCGGAATGTTCGGCTGTGCGTGGTCGGCAGCCCATTGGTGGTGACCCGCATCGTGGCCCTCCTCGACCTCGAAGCTCTCCAGCCCATCTACGCCTCGGTCGAGGACGCCCTGGCCGGCTCCGTGCCGAGCGGGGGCTCCTTGGGAGGCCGGGTCGCCGGATAGCGCGGGAGCCGAATCATATCGAGTCCCGGCGGGCCGATGGTTCGCCGGGACTCGGCACGATGGGGGTCGATAGCGATCGCCGCCCGTGCCGGACGGCAGGAGTTGCTGCCTTCTCTGCACCTCCTAGGCGGAGGTCGACTCGGCGGGCGTGTTTCCTCCGGCTTCGCGCCGGTGCGTGACATTCGCTGGTCACCCGGCGGCATCCCCCGCTCCGGTGGATCGGATCGCGTCCGCGAGCGCGTGCAAGGCCGCGGTGAGTACCGCGCGTTGACTGGCGGGTAGCCGGTCGGTGAGCGTGGTCTCGTGGTTCAGCAGGGCGGGCACGACGCGCTCGGTGAGCCGATGACCTTCCGGGGTGAGGGTGACCAGTACACCGCGCCGGGTGGCCGAGGTGGGTGCCCGGGTGATCAATCCGGCCGTTTCCGCGCGCGTCAGGCGCTGGGAGATGGCGCCTGCCGTGACCAGGCTGCGGGCGGCGATCTGGCGGGTGGTCAGCTGGTAGGGCGGGCCGGACCGGCGCAGGGTGCTGAGCAGGTCGAGAGTGGATTCATCGATGCCCAAACGCTGGAGGGTGCGCTGCCGTTCGTCGGTGAGCAGCTTGGCGACTCGCCACAGCGGGGTGAGTATCTCGATCGACTCGGTCCGCGCGCCGGGCAGCTCCCGGCGCCATGCCGCGGCTATCTGAGTAGCGGACGGTATCTCGTCCCGCAGTTCGTGCGTCATTGCCGGGAGTGTCTCCTGTCGGTACATTTAGCGCTAAATATACCGAGAGGAGAAGAGAATGCGCGGAACGGTCGTCGTCACCGGTGCGAGCGGGGGAATCGGGCGCCGGGTGGCGCAGCGATTCGCCGAAGGCGGTGCGGAGGTGGTGATCACCGGGCGCTCGCAGGAGCGGCTCCAGCGGACGGCACGTGAGCTCGGGGTGCGGGGGATCGTGTGCGATGCCGCGGTGCCATCGGCGGTGCAGCGGTTCGCCGAGTCGGTCGGGCCCGAAGTCGATGTGCTGGTGAACATGGCGGGCGGGAACACCGATCTCGCCGGCGGGGGCCCCGAAGAGAAGTCGTTGGAGGAGCTGGCCGCACAGTGGCAGGCGAACCTGTCGGCGAATCTGCTGAGCGCGGTGCTGACCACTTCGGCGCTGCGAGAACGGTTGCGGCCCGGCGGAGCGGTGATCAATGTCGGCTCGATCGGCGCGGAATACGCTGCGGGCTCCTACGGGGCCGCGAAGGCGGCGTTGGCGGCATGGTCGGCGGGGTTGTCTGCGCAGCTGGCGCCGCGAGGCGTCACGGTGAACACGGTCGCACCGGGGTATATCGCGAACACCGATTTCTTCCAGGGGCAGCTGAGCGAGCAACGACGCGCGCAGTTGATCGACTCCACACACGACAAACGCGCGGGCGATCCGGACGATGTCACCGGGTTGATCGAATTCCTGGCGTCGCCGCACGCCCGGCACATCACGGGCCAGACGCTGCATGTCAACGGCGGTGCGTACACGACCAGATGATCGCCGGCATACGGGCGGCTGGTTCTGCCGCCCAGGTCCCACGGTGGTGCTGAACCATTGCTGCCGTGAAACTCTCGGTGCGGATCGACGAGACCCCACATGCTCTCCCGCGAACCGATCACCCGATCCCAGCGTTGCGTGAGAATGCCGTGGCGCGGAGTATCCGTGGCGGTGCCCCGGCCCCGGCTGCGCACCGGGCCGGTGCGTAGCGGTTGTGTTCGCGCTGATCGCAATCCTGTGCGCGGGCGCGAGTACCCGATTGAATCAGGTATCACCGGCGTTCTTCGCTGCCTGAGAGGAGCCGCCGACGCCTCGACCGGAGACGTGTCGGCCTCGGACTGCCGAGAGCGGCGCGACCGAGGCGCCGGTCTTCGACAGCGCCGACCCGGGAACAGGCAGAGCCTCAGACCAGGAGCACCACATGACAGCGCAGGCCACCGCCGCAACTCCGACCGACGCCTTCGTCGCCGACTGGCAGGACTGGCACCGCACGCAGGAGTCGCGACTTGCCGACCCGCACGGATTCCTGGCCATCACCGCGCTGCACTGGCTCACCGAAGAGCCACAACGATTCCCCGACGCGCCGGGCGCTTGGTCCACCGGCGCCGACGGCGTCGCAGTGGTTCTCGATGACGGTGACGAGTTGGTGGTCGACGGGGTATCGGTGCGCGGTCGGCATGTCTTCGGCGCCATCCCCGAACGCGGTGGCGTGAACGCCGTATGGGGTGACGCGGTGATCGAGGTGGCCAAGCGCGGCGGGTACGACATCGTTCGCCCGCGCCACCCGGACAACCCGCTGCGCACGGCATTTCACGGCACGCCCGCCTACTCGCCGCACCCGAAGTGGGTGGTCACCGGCCGCTATGTCGCCTTCCCCGAGCCGCGGGCCACCACGGTCGGCGCCGCCGTCGAAGGACTCGAACACGTTTATGACGCGCCGGGCCAGGTGGAGTTCGAGCTGGACGGCCGGGCGCTGCGCCTGACCGCGTTCCCCGGCAAGGATCCCGGCAGCCTGACCGTACTGTTCACCGACCAGACCTCGGGGGTCACCACTTACGCCGCCAATCGCGTCCTGCACCTGCCCCCGCCCGGTGACGACGGATCGGTGCGGCTGGACTTCAACCGATCCGCGAACCTGCCGTGCGCCTACACCGACCTGGCGACCTGCCCGTTGCCGCCGGCGGAGAACCGCCTGCCGCTCGCGATCGAAGCCGGTGCGAAGCTTCCCTACGAGCGCGGCGGAACCCGATGAGCGACAACACATCCGGGATCAGGACGTTGTCGTTCCTGACGCCGGGCAACTACCCCGACGACGATCCCTACGCGGGGCTCGAGGACACGCTGCGGCTGTTCGAGTACGGCGAGAGCCTCGGCTTAGACGGTGCGTGGATCCGGCAGCGTCATCTCGAGCACGGCGTCGGGTCGGCCGCGGTGTTCCTGGCCGCGGCGAGTCAGCGCACCAGCCGAATCCAATTGGGCACGGCCGTGATTCCCATCGGTTACGAGAGCCCGTTCCGGCTGGCCGAGGATCTGTCACTGGCCGATGTGCTGTCGCGGGGCCGGTTGCAAGCAGGCTTCAGCGCGGGCACCCCGCCGCATGCCGACTTGATCGGCGACCTGGTCTTCGACGGAGACTGGCGCTCCTACGACCTGTCCTACGGACGGATCACCCGGCTGATCGAGAACCTGCGCGGTGACTTTCTCGGTGCCGCGGACACGGTGATCCACTCGCCGGGCAACACTCAGCGTCCCCGGTTGCAGCCGCACAATCCCGGCTTGATCGATCGGCTCTGGTACGGCGGGGCGAGCATCCGTTCGGTCCGCTGGGCGGCGGAGAGCGGGCTGAACCTGCTCACAGGGAACATCGTCTTCGGCGACCGCAGCGACGATTTCGCCACCACCCAATCGAGCTTGCTCGGCGAGTACCGCCGACTGGTGGATCCGGCCCGGCCCGCCCGGGTCGCGGTAGGGCGGGTGATCGTCCCGTTCGACAGCGCCGACCGCTCGACTCGCGAGCGGTACCGGCAGTACGCGGCGAGCAGGTACGAGCGCACCCTGGCGCCACAGGGGGAGCGGCGTGTCCTGTTCGCCCCGGACCTGGTCGGCCCCGCCGAGGAGATCATCGACCGGCTGCGGGCCGATCCGGTGCTCGCGCAGACCTCGGAGCTGCGGCTGGAGCTGCCCTACGAGTTCCGCCGTGCCGACTACGAACAGATCTTGCACGACACCGTGGAGCTGATCGCCCCGGCCCTGGGGCATCGGCCCGCGTCGATCCGCTCCGGCGTCGAGCGCGACGCCGGTGAGGTGGCCGCACCCGCTTGATCCGAGCGGCGCCGGTCGCTTCAGGCCGTGCCGAGTGCGGCGGCGAACCCGGGCCACGAGCTGTGCAGGTCTTCCTGCCAGTACGACCAGGAATGGGTGCCGTTGCCGCGCAGCTCGAAGGTGGCGGGAATGGCCAGCTGATCCAGCCTTTCGCGCAGCTGACGGGTGCAGCGTTCGGCGAATGTCTCCAGGGCGCCGCCGATGAGGAGCTGGTCGATCAGCTTGCCGGGGCTGTGCTCGATCCCGGCACTGTCGAGGGTGTCGTACGGACCGGGCGCGCCGGTCCCGCTCGCGACATAGATCGCGGTACCGCGCAGCTCGTCCGCGTGCAGATACGGGTCGTTGGCCGCCCACGCGGGATCCGTCGGCGGGCCCCACATGTTCACGACGTTGCCCCGGCGTCCGCCCACCACCGCGCTCACGATCACTTGACCCTGCGGATCGCTGGTGCGCACACACCCGGAATACGAGCCGATGGCCCGATACAACCCGGGGGCGGCCAAGGCCAGCTGGAACACCGAGGTGCCCGCCATCGAGATGCCCGCGATCGCGTTCGTCCCGTTGCCCCCGAACTCCGCGTCCACGATCGGCGGCAGTTCCCGAGTCAGGAACGTGGCCCACCGCTGCCGTCCCAGCATCGGATCATCCGCACGCCAGTCCGTGAAATAGGAGCTGGCGCCGCCGAACGGGATCACCACGTTGACTTGCTTGTCCCGGAAGAACTCCACCACATCCGTGCGGCTGAGCCAGTTTCCGTCAGCCCCGCCGTCGATCCCGTTCAGCAGGTACAGGGTGGGCGCGGGCGCCGATCTGTCGGCGGCAGGCAGGACACGGATGGTCACCTCGTTCGCCATCGCGGCGGAGTGGACCCTCAGCTCGACCAGCCGTCCCGGGCCGGCGGTCGCACCGGCGATATGCGGTCGATCGGGAAGCATGCCGATCGGCGACGGAAGTTCCGGTTGGGCGCTCACCGGTCCGGCCGCACCGGTCGCGAACCCGAGGACGACGATGCTCAGCGCCGCCACCAGCCGCGCGGTCCGCGCCGCGCCACGGGGGTAGGACGGCGGGGCAGGGGAATTCACACACGGCCTTCCTGGGGAGGCTGGACGAAACAGGCCCACGGTAGGCCGCGCGTGCCCGGCGGGCAAGGCGGCGTCGCGCTTGTTGGGGGCGATGGCCACTGCGCCCGGGGTCTCGCTGGGAACGGCCACAAAACGTCATCGCCTGGACCGGGCCACGAACGCCGATGGCCACGGTCAGTGGTCGGTGATCCAGGTATCGGTGAACTCCGCCTCCGTGGCCAGCATGTCGAGTAGCCGGGTCACCATGGCTGCCTCGATCTTCTTGCCGAACAACGGGATACCGACTTCGGCGGCACCGGCCACCACCGCCTCGGCCGCTGTATCGCTCTCGGTGAGCCGGACGGTGCCGCTCACCTGGGCGGGCACACCCTCGACGCGGGCCTCGAAACTGCCGCCCTCGCGGGTGTAGGTCTCGGAGCGGGTGATGACCAGGCCCTCGGGCCGCACCGCGGTGACGGCGTTGGGCAGCTCCGCCGCCGGAACGGTCTGCACCATCCGCACGTGCAGGCGGTCCTCGGCGGCGTCGAACTCGACGAGCTGTGCGTCGGCCCCGCCGACCTCCTCGATGCGGTCTTTCCAGTACTGCTCGTCGGCCAGCGCCGCACGAAGCGCGTCGGCCGAATGGGAGTAGGTGGCCGTATACGCCAAGGGGGTCGCCATACCGGCACACGCTACCTGCTGCCAGGCCCTTCACCACCGGTGAACCGCCGACGCCGCCGCGCCGGAAACCCACTGAAACGCCCTGGGAAACAAAAGGTTCGGCAGCAGGCGCTACCAGATCGGTGTCCGTTCGGCCGACAGCGGCGGCAGCCTTCAGGGGAGACGCATCAGCTGCCGGGACAGTGTGAACAGACGGCGGGCGAGTTTGATGACCGGGATGCCCAGCGGAAGCAGGATGATCGTCACGCACAGCACCGCGCCGACGAGCCACAGCACAGCGGCGACCAACCCCAGAACCGTGCCGAGCACGGCCGTGAGGATCCCCAGTATCGGACCGAGTAGACCCTGTAGCAGTCGCATGATGACCTTCCGGTTTCCATTCTGCGCCTCTCGAGGCCCGCGCGCATCAGCCGATTTCCACCGGCGAGTTCGGACGCACCGTGAGTCACTCCCGTGTCGTCGCGCCTCGCCCGACTACATCGGCTGCGCGGTACCGTCCCTGGTATGAGCCGAGCGATCGTGGAGCTGTCCCATCCTGTCTCGGACGGCATGCTCATCGATCCGAGCCTGCCCGCACCGCGTGTCACGACGGCTGTGGCACGCGACCGATCGCCGCTGATCGACATGAGCTACCACATCGCCCGCGTGGACATGGTCGGCCCCACGGGCACCTACATCGACGCGCCTTTCCATTTCCACGCCGGCGGCGCCGACATCGCCGAGCTCCCGTTGGAGCGGTTGTTCAACGTGCCGATCGTGATGATCCGCGCGTCGGGCCGCCGCGCGGTCGGGCCGGACGTGCTGGGCGATCCCGCGCGCTTGTGGGGCAAAGCGGTGCTCGTGCACACCGGTTGGTCGGGGAGATGGGGATCGTCCGCGTATCGAGGGCCCGGCCATCCCTTCCTGGTCGGGGAGGTCGCCGAGGCGCTGGTCGCCGCCAATGCGGCACTGGTGGGAATCGACTCGTCCGACGTCGACGACACGTCCTTGCCGACGCGGCCGTGTCACCACACGCTGCTCGGTGCGGGCATTCCGATCATCGAGCAGATGACGAATCTGGACGCGGTGCCCGACACCGGCGCCAGGCTGGTCGCGCTGCCCGCGCCGGTGCGCGGGACGGGCTCGTTTCCGCTGCGCGCCGTGGCGTGGATCGAGCACGGCGCAGTGGGCGACTGAGGAACCTTTCGATTCGGTACCCGCCGACGACCGGATCGCGCACTCCGAGTCACCTTTTACCGCTGAGGATCTCGAGGCCGGAACGGCGGGACCGCCAGATCGTCGCCGAAGATGTCCGGGAGGTCGCGCGCGACGCTGTCGGGGAATCGGGCGGGCCGCTTCTCCAGGAAGGCCGTCACGCCTTCCCTGGCGTCGGCGGCGGCGCCCCGGTGGTAGATACCGCGAGATTCGATGCGGTGGGCGATCATCGGGTGCTCGGCTCCGAGGTTGCGCCACAGCATCTGCCGCGACAGCGCCACCGACACGGGCGCGGAATGTTCGGTAACCCGGCGGGCGAGTGCGCGAGCCTCGTCGAGCAGTGTCTCCGCGGGATACAGCGCGGAGAACAATCCCGCGTCGAGCGCTTCGTCCGCCTCGACGAGACGGCCCGAGTACACCCAGTCCAGCGCGGTCTGCATCGGCACCAGGCGGGGCAGGAACCAACTGGAACAGGACTCGGGAACGATGCCGCGGCGATTGAAGACGAACCCGATGCGGGCGTTGTCGACGGCCAGCCGGAAGTCCGCCGCGAGCGTCATGGTGATTCCGACGCCGACGGCGGGTCCGTTGACGGCGGCGATGACGGGTTTGCGGGATTCGAACATACGCAGGACGACCTCACCGCCGGTGTCCCGGAAGGATTCCGCCGCGTCCGCATCGCCCGCGACGAAGGTCTCCGCACCCGCCGACAGATCCGCGCCCGCGCAGAAGGCGCGTCCGGCGCCCGTGATGATCACCGCTCGAATTCGATCGTCGCGGTCGCAGGTGTCGAAGGCCGCGATCAACTCGGTCCCCATGGCGGTGGTGAACGCGTTGAGCTGCTGGGGGCGGTCGAGGGTGATGGTGGCGATGGCGTCGGAGACGTCCAGGCGAATATCGGCCATACCGGACAGCTTGCCATCTCGCCGACATCCCTGCTCCTGCCGGGGGTTCGCACCGCCCGGGACGGCGATAGTGCCGACTCGAATGAGAATGGCTGTTTACTTAGTGCGCTGTGGACGGTTAGCCTGTCGCCGTGTGCCGATTGGTGACGACACCTGGCTCCCCGTCCCGGGGCGGCAGCGGAAACCAGTCGGCCGGCGTTTCGCGCCGTTGTTCGGCAACCCGGAGAAGAGGAGTGGGATGGAGATCAGCAACGCGGTCGCGGCGGTGACCGGTGGTGCGTCGGGACTCGGCTTGGCGACTGTGCGGGAGCTGCACGGCAAGGGCGCGAAGGTTGTGATCGTCGACCTGCCGTCGTCCTCCGGCGAGGCCGTCGCCAAGGAGCTCGGCGACGGCGTGGTCTTCGCCGCGGCCGACGTCACGAACGAAGAGCAGGTCACCGCCGCCCTCGATGCCGCGCAGGAGCTGGGCGACCTGCGCATCGCGGTGAACTGCGCGGGCATCGGCAATGCCATCAAGACCGTGGGCAAGAACGGGGCATTCCCGTTGGCGGACTTCACCAAGGTGATCAATGTCAACCTGGTCGGCACCTTCAACGTGATCCGGCTTGCCGCCGAACGGATCGCCGAGACCGATCCGGTGGGCGAGGAGCGGGGCGTCATCATCAACACCGCGTCGGTGGCGGCGTTCGACGGCCAGATCGGGCAGGCGGCGTACTCGGCCTCCAAGGGCGGGATCGTGGGCCTGACCCTGCCGGTGGCGCGTGACCTCGCGGCGATCAAGATCCGGGTGGTGACCATCGCGCCCGGACTGTTCCACACTCCGCTGTTCGCCACGCTGCCCGACGAGGCCATCGCCTCCCTGGGCGCACAGGTCCCGCACCCCTCGCGACTCGGCGATCCGGCCGAATACGCCGCGCTCGCGCGGCACATCGTGGAGAACCCGATGCTCAACGGCGAGACCATCCGCCTCGACGGTGCCATCCGGATGGCACCGCGCTGAGGTAGGTGCTGCGCAAGGGCGTGAACCGGGCGAGTGCGGCCTCCCTCTCGCTCGGTCAGCGGGTTCGTCTGGGGCCGGGTGATATACGGATACCGACGACAGTGATGACTGTGACCACCAAGACCGTCATGAGCCTCATGAGGTTCCATACGGCAGGGTCTCGGGGCGGTTCGGCGGCTTGCACGTCCTTCCCCCGTTGACGGTTGGGTGGGTACGAGGGCAGCGCGGCGAGGGGGCGTTCGGCCTGTTGCGGTGTCTGCGTCGCGATAGCGGCCGGTGACGGAACGATACGGAATTCGGGGGCGGGCGGGCCGAGTTCGAGTGGCCTCATTGGCACCGGCGGCGGGGTGGGAAGCAGCAACAAGCAGGTCAGCAACGCGCTGCCGGAGAAGGCGCTGCCGACGCCCGCGCTGCCGAGGGCCGATCCACTCGACCCGGTACCGACGAGGCTCGATCCCGGGCCGATGAGGCTGGACCCGAGGGAGCCGAAGCCGCTGCCGGTCGCGAGCCCGAGCACGAGTAACGCGCTGCCCGTCGCGGCACTGCCGGTGCATGCCGACTGGACGCTGCCCGTGTCGAGTTGCAGCGACTCGGCCGGACTACTCGCCGTGATGCCCGGGTGGGCCGTCGTGTCCGCCGCGCGGGATGCGCCGTCGTCGAGTTGCGCACGCCCGGTGGCGAGAAGCCCGCCACGAGCGCCACCGGTCTCGGCGCTGCCGCTTGCCGGACGACCGGCGCTGCCGGAAGGCAACCGAACCGGACCGAGAGCCAAAGACCCACCGCTGGTCGCGCCCTCGGCATCGAGGCCCGAGGCACTGCCGGATGACGGGGTGCCTGCGTCGAGGCTGGAACCATTGCCGGGCAAGGTGCCCACGGGGTAGGAGCCGGGGGCTGCGCCCGAACTCCCCGTCGCCAGGTCGCCGAGGGGCAGCCAGGGCAGCGGGTCCGCTGATGCTTCCAGCGGTGGAGCCGCGAGTGCCGCAAGGGTCAGCGGCAGCATCGCGGTGGCCAATCCCCGTGCCAACCGATGTGTTCGAGTCGCATCGCGGTTGTGTCGCATGTGCAGTCGCCTCGTCGTAGTCGAAACCGGGCCGGAAGGTCACGTGGTGTGCTGATACCGGGACAGAGCGAGTTCGAAGGCTTCCTTCGGGACCACGTTGCCACCGGAGAACGGCTCGTCGAGGTTGTAGATCGCCCGGATCACCACACCGACGATGGCGCCGAGCAGCGCGGTGGTCACGACACTGCGCTTGGTGATCTGCACACCGGAGAGGACCACGCTGAACAGCAGGAGGACCGTGCAGATCCACATGGCCAGATAGAGGAACCCGGGAACCCGGTAGCCTGCGTCCAGCGCACGATCGGCGCGCGCTTGGGCCACGGCGTCGAGGCTGGTCAGGGCGCTGGTACGAAGCGTGTCGACTTCGGCGTCCGCGGTGTCCACCGCGCCCACCGCGTCGCGCAGGGCGTCGAGGGTGTTCTGGGTGGATTGACTGAGATGACCGTCGTCGGCCATGACGGTCCATTCCTCGGTGAGGACTTGCTCGGTGTAATCGCGCACCAGGCCCTGGATTCGCGTGTGGTCGGGCTCGGGCATTCCATGCGCGGCCCAGTAGGTATCGATGAGCGCCTTGGCTTCGGCGATGGTGTGGTTGCGCGCGTTGTCGTACTGCTGCCAGGCGATCACCACGATGAACGCCACCACCGCCATGAAGATCGTGTTGATCAGGTTGAGCACCAACGCGCCGACCGTGTCGTCGTCGGTCTGCCGCCAGGTCTTCGGATGTAGGCGATCCCCGGCCACGAAGACGATCACCGCGACGAGCGCGGTGAGAGCGGGCACGAGAAATTCGAAGGCCATGCGGGGACTCCGTTCTGTCTGAGAGGTTCTCGCGACCGCCGCGTCGGCGACGTTCCGCAGGCCTGTCGCACTACAGGGGTTGGTGCATGGTGTGTATCGAGCACCGCCGGGTCGGCCGGATCCGAGGTCGGATCGTGCGCCGGTCCTCAGTTGTTCTGCGTCGGTTCGTATCTCACGAGCGGGGTCGTCTCGGAGCTGATCGGGTTCTCAGTCCCGCGGATCGGACATGACGCGATCCCGCGAACTCGTCGAGACGCACATCAGGTATCCGTCAGGAGACGAGCCGGAACTGTCTCGACCCGAGCACTTCGATGGTCATGCGTGGCCCTCACCCCCGAGATGGATTCCGAGACCGTCGACGATGGAGCTGCCGAGAGTCTGCGTTCGGTCGGATCAGATCAGTGGTGCACAGCAAATCGATACGCGACACGGTGCCCGTGCGAACCGGGCGCCGTGGAAATCTTCTACCCAGCAGATCATTCTGGACGCCATTGATGGTAGACCGCGAATCCAGCTGCGTGTGGCGAAATTTCGGAGATAGATCATGGCAGTGCGGATGGCCGCAGCTGTCCCCGGCTTCTCCATAGCGTGGGAACATGAGGGATGCGTGATCGCAGCGGGGCCGTGTACGCTTTGCACAGCTACCGATCGGCGTAACAGAACTGCCCTGGGCCGCGAAACCCGCGTCCGGACAACAGAAGAGCCACAGATGACCAGATTCGCGCATTATGTCGGCACCCTTCCTGCCGAACTGATGACGGGTGATCGTGCCGTCATGCAATGGTTTGCCGACCACAGCGAGGGACGGCCGGTCACGGCGGTGCCCTGCGACCTCGATCCGGACTGGATCTTCGACTACCTGCGTACGCGCAAGCAGCACGCCGACGTCTTCGAGATCGTCCGGGCGGGCGAATACACCGACTACAGCGATTTCCCCAGCTACGGTGTGCGGCCCGGGTGCACGCTGGAGCCGCGGCACGTCTCGATGGACCGCGTCGAGCGCATCGGCCAGGTCCTGGAGACGTTCGAAGCGCTGCGCAGCGACCGGCCCGAGCTGGCCGGGGTGAAAGTGCAGATAAGTCAGCCCAATCCGCTGGACCTCGCGATGTTCGTGTTCGCGGGCGCGGCCGTCTCCGCTGGGCTCCCCGTCGGCCCGGCGGTGCGTGGTTCCCGGTTCGTGGTCGATGCGCTGCGGCACCTACCGGTGTTCACCGAAGCCGTATTGCAGGAGATGACCCAGGTCGTCGAGCGGTACGGCGACCGCGTCGTCTTTCAGGTGGAGTCGCCCATCGCGCTGCTGAGCATGGTCAAAGCCGAGCAACTACGTTCGCAATGGGCACTGGCGCCGCTCGTCGCCCGGCAGCTCGCCGGTTTTCTCGGGCGGATGCACGAGGTCGGGGCGGAAGCGATCGTGCACCTGTGCTACGGCGACTATCAGCACAAGAGCCTGCTGACTCCGCGCAGTCTCACCCCGGCGGTGAAGTTGCTGCGTCGTACCGCGCGGTTGCTGAACAAACAGGGGACGCGACTACCCCCGGTGCACATCCCGTGCGCCTACGGTGCCGAACCGGCACCGCTGGATCCGCGGTTCTACGCACCGCTGCGCAAGCTCGACGCCGAGTGGAGAGTGATCGCCGGTGTCGTCTCCCCGGACTCCCGCGAGGACAGCGCCCGCGCGCTCGCTCTCTTCGAAGAGGCGGCCGGACGCGCGGCCTACGGTGTCGCCACCGCCTGCGGCCTCGGCCGATGCACCGTCGACGCCGCGAAGCAGGCGGTCGCTACCACGGTCTCGTTGACCGGCGTCGGTGACGAACGCCAACCGTGATCCGCGCGGCGATAGCCAGCGGCCGGTGACCGCGGGCGGCGTGCCACGTCCTCCGCGCGTCGAGGACGAACTCGGGCAGGCCCGCGACCACCGTGCGCTCGGCTGCCGACCAGCGCCTCCGCTGAGGTATGGCCGTCGGATGCGTCGAATTGCGTTGTCGCGAACCCGCTCTCGCGTGTTCGCCGGTGCCGTCTTCGTCGGCGGCACGACCGGAGCGTTGCTATGTTGCTAGCGTAGGCGGGTCGCCGAACTCTGGATAACAGGTCTCGGCAGGCACGTGTACCCGCTCACTGACCACGATCGTCGAATTGCTGTTCCATAACCTGGAGTCACGTTCTTGACCACACCACAGTCCCCGATGGCCGCGCCGCACACCACTGGAACCGGAGCGTGCCCCGTCCAGCACGGATCCCCGACGGAGACGGACGCGCCGCGCGTCGAGCTGTACACCAAGGAGTTCGTCGCGGATCCGCATCTCGCGTACCGGGAGATGCGCCGTAAGCACGGCTCGCTGGTCCCGATCGAGTTGGCGCCCGGTGTGCCTGCCACCCTGGTGATCGGCTACCAGACGGCGGTGCGCATCCTCAGCGATCCCGACCATTTCCCCGCCGATCCCCGCACATGGCAGAAGACCATCCCCGCGGATTCGCCCGTGCGGCCGATGATGGAGTGGTATCCGGCCGCGCGGTACAACACCGGCCTCGCGCACGACCGCTATCGGCATGCGTCCGTCGACGCCATCGACGGGATCGATTTGTTCGACGTGCCGACTACGGTCGAGAAGCTCGCTGTCCCGCTGATCAATTCCTTCTGTGAAGCCGGGTCCGCCGACCTGGTGACCCAGTACGCGTTTCCGCTCGTTCTCGGCGTCCTCAACGAGATGGTCGGTTGCCCGGGCGAGATCGGCGAGCGGGTCGCGACCGGCATGGCCGCCCGCTTCGACACCGTCCGGGGCCCCGAGGGCATGAAAATGCTCAAGGAAGCGTTGATGCAGCTCATCCGGCTCAAGCGCCGGGAACCGGGCGACGACGTCACCTCACGGCTGGCGCATCACACCACCGACCTCGACGACATCGAGATCTTCGCCCAGCTCATGAGCTTCTACGGTGCCGGTTTCGAAGCGCAGCGCAATCTGATCACGAACGCGGTGCTGCTGATGATCACCGACGACCGGTTCCGCTTCGGCGACGTCCTCGGACGCAATCTGTCGACCACCGACGCTCTCGACGAGGTCTTGTTCAACGACCCGCCGATGGCGAACTTCTGCACGACGTATCCGCGGCAGCCGATCATGGTCGACGGTGTCTGGTTGCCCGCGGACCAGCCGGTCGTCATCAGTCTCGCCGGTTGCAACAACGATCCGGAGATCCGCGGGTCCGACGAACCCGGCGGCAGCCGGATCGGCAACCGCTCCCATCTGGCATGGAGCGCGGGCCCGCACGCCTGCCCGGCCAAATCCGTCGCGTACATGACGGTGCAGAACGCCATCGATCAGCTGTTCGACGCCCTGCCCGAAATCCAATTGGCCAGGCCCAAGAACGAACTGCAATGGCGACCGGGCCCGTTCCACCGGGCTCTGACGGCTTTGCCGGTCGTCTTCCCGAGGTCCGCGCCGGTGCGTATCGGGTAGGACGGGTCGCGGCCGGCCACCGAACGGCCGACCCCGCGTGAGATGACAACGATGTGCCCGGGCTGTTCCCGGTCCACTGGTGCGGCGACGGAAGTGGTCGACGATACAGCGGGTGCGGACGTCGGTGTGGATGTTCGTCGGCACAGGGCGGGACGGTGCGCCGTGCTGGAGAAGTTCGCAATTCCCGAGCAGCGCAAACGGATTCGAGCGACACCGGTTTCTTGTTACGCTTCGGCCATGTCGATTCGAACGCGCCTCGCGGCCCGTGCGGCACGCTGACGACTACCCCGGGCTGTTCCAGTCCGCGGACACGGCGTCGCTGTACGGCCAGAAGTTCTATCTCCGCGCCTACGGAGCTCGGCTCTGGCTGGCGGTGCTGGCGGCGGCGTGCGCGGCGTTCACCGTTCGCGTCGGCTCCGCGCGTACGGATGTAGCGGCCATCCTGACCGCCATGGCCTTCGTCGGAATCCTCGCCGTCGACGTGGGCGTCCTGCGCGGCCGTCCGGGTAAGTCCTGGTACGAAGGTCGCGCGCTCGCCGAGTCGGTGAAGACCTTGACCTGGAAGTACGCGGTGCGGGGCGCGCCCTTCGTCGGGACGCTGTCCCCGGCCGAGGCCGATCGGATGCTGATCGAGCGCATCATGTTGCTGCGCCAGGACATCTCGGCGCTCGCCCTGCGGCCGACCACCGCGCCGACCATCACCGACCGCATGCGGCAGCTGCGTTCGGCTCCGTTCGACGAACGGCGCCGCGTCTATCTGGACGATCGCATCAGGGAACAACAACGGTGGTACGCGGCGAAATCCGGCTACCACCAGCGCAGATCGCAGGTATACGGCACGCTGGCACTCGTTTTCGAGGTGGCCGGTGTGGCCGGCGCGCTGGCGAAGGCGTTCAACGCGGTCGCTTTCGATCTAGCAGGCATTTTCGCGGCCGCCGTCGCCGGTCTGGCCGCTTGGTCGTCGGCCCGCCAGCACAGCACCGGCGCCGCTGCCTATGCCGTCGCCTCGAACGAACTGAGCATCGTCGCCGAAGTGCTGGAACAGAACAGCACCGAAGCAGCCTGGGCGGACGCCGTATCCGACGCCGAGGAAGCGATCAGCCGCGAACATACTATGTGGCGAGCGTCGCACGGCGAATAGCACCCGCGACCGGCAGCCGTCTTTCATCGGACGTCCGATGGTCCGGCGTGGCTGCCGGATTTGACCGGGGACAGTGCTTATCATGATCATGCTGTGGGACGTGGCGGCGTCGCATGGCGAACGGGGAAGCGGCCCGTCCGGCGGAAGCGTGACGCCGGGCGGGCCGTTGCATTCGGTCGGTCCGCGCCGGATCGTGCGGCCGAATCCAGGAGGCGAGCGGTGAGCCTGCCTGTGCTGCCGCGTTTGTCGCCGGTCGGGGCGGGTAGGCATCGACGAATGGCGTAGGTCAGGAGGTCGGAGTATGACATCGAACAATGCGGTCGGACAGTTGCGCAGCGTCGTGCTGGACTGCCCCGAACCGCGAAAACTCGCCGGGTTCTACCGGGACCTGCTCGGGGGAGAGCTGCTCGAGGGCGATGACGACGACTGGGTGGTGCTGGTCGAGAACTCGGGCAGGCGCATCGCGTTTCAGACGGCGCCGCAGTACGAACCGCCACGCTTCCCGGACCCCGAGGCGTCGCAGCAGGTGCATTTCGACGTGTTGGTGGACGACATCGAGCAAGCAGAACCGGCGGCGCTCGCCTTGGGGGCGACACTCGTGCAAGGCGAAACCGACGGAGCGTTCCGTGTTTACGCCGACCCGGTGGGGCACACCTTCTGTCTGGTATGGCTCCCGGACGAGTAAGGAGCCGGACAGGCCGGGCATCCTGCCCGGCCTGTCACTTTTACGGCGATCATGCGATATGCGACGAATGCCCTGCGGGTGGATCGGCCGGGTCGTGGCGAGTGCCTGCCGATCAACCTCGCACGCCGCCTCTCATTCGGGCGGTGCCGGTCGACGGATGTCGTCGGCCACCGATCCGCCCGCGACGTCGGCGGCGACACCGATCTGTTCCTCGTAGGGCAGGTCGACCGGCACGCGGTCGCTGTCGGAGGTGATGTTTTTCAGCCTGTGGTCGTCGTCCTCGGGTCTCCCGCTTTCCGCCGTCTCGGGGACGCGGTTCGGATCGACGTCCGGTTCCTCCTCGGCGAGCCGGTCCCCGATCGGTCGCGGATGAGCTTGCTCCCACGGTGTCACGCCGTACTTCGTGACGCCGCTCCAGTGTTCCGGTGGGTCCATTCCGGCCTCCAGCGGGTCGGAACGCAGTCGGTCCTCGTCGAGATCCTCGGCGCTGCTGAGCGCCGCCGGATCGGATTCGACCGAGTCGGGTGCCCCAGTGTCCTGCGGCGGGTCGTAGGTCTCGTTCGGTTCGGTCATCACTGCCTCCTCTCCTGCATTCAGCGACTTCCCGGAACTGTCGGCAGCAAACCCTCGGAGAGGGGGCCGACAGCGCCCAGCGAGGGGCACACATCCCGGCCGCGGGCTCACGGCCGGGGAAGTCACCTACGGGTGAACACGCCGAGGTGTTCGGTGTCGTAGTACTCGAGGGTGAGCTTGCCGTCCTCGAAGGTCGCCCGGGAGACCGAGCCGTGGTTGGCGTTTTCTCCGGCCGGTGTGAAGACGAAACTGTCGCCGTCCCAGTGCTTCAGTGGGAAGGTCATATTGTTCGGGCCCAGACCGAGGGTCAGGGAATCGCCGGTGGCGGCGACTGTCGCCGGGCCGTAGTAGGGATTGTCGTAGGTGCCCGTATACGAGGCGGACGGTCGAGCGGGAGCGGCGTCGGCGGGCGGCTGCTTGCCTGCCAGCGCCCCTGCCGGGGCGCCCAGCGGCTGGAATGCTGTTCGATAGAGCGAGCGCCAGTCCTGCTGGATCTTCCCGAACTGGACCAGGTCGGCGAACTCCGCGTTCAGCGTTTCCGGCACACCGATCGGTGCCGCGTTGGTGAGTGTCACGATGCCGACGTCGGCGGAGGGAATCAGGGTGAACGCCGTGCCCGCACCGAGGCCGAACGCCCCCGAGTGACCGAGTACGACCCGGCCCGAGGCGGAATCGCCGACGTTGAAACCGAATCCGTAGAACCCGCCGCGCGCGTCGGGCGTCTTCGGGGGCGCCGACACCGCCTGCGGGGAGATGGCGGGCAGAAGATCCTCCGGTGGCACCAGGACGGAGCCACCCGCAGAGCCGTTCGCGAGCACCATCGTCATCCATTTGGCCAGGTCGGCGACCGAGGAACTGACCCCTCCCGCCGGAGACTGGGCGTCCGGCTGACGCTGGGGATTGGCGGGCTCGTACTTCCCGTCGACCAGAACGTGCCCCTCGGCCCGGTTCGCGCGAGCCGCGAAGTCGGCGAAGCGGGAGCTGGTCGATGTCATGCCGAGCGGGCGGTAGATCGTCTGTTCGGACAACGTCTCCCAGTCGGTTCCCGCGGCCGTGGCCACGGCGACAGCGGCTGCGGTCAGCCCGAAATTGGTGTATTCGTAGGAGTCCCGGAAGGCGCCCAGCGGCAGCAGCCGGAGCCGGTCGAGAATCTGTCCGCGGTCGTAGCCGAGGTCCTCCAGCAGGTCACCCGCGTGATCGGGCAATCCGGAGCGGTGCGCGTACAGGTCGCCGACCGTGACGTGCTCGGTGACGTAGGGATCGGCGAGCGCGAAGGACGGCAGCAGCCGGTGTACCGGGGTGTCCCATTCGACACCCCCCGCGGCGATCCGGCGAGCCACGACCGTCGCTCCGACCGGCTTGGACAGCGACGCGAGCTGGAAGACCGTATCCGGGTCCACCTTCTCCTCGGTCACGACGTCGCGGACGCCGAAGCCCCTGCTGTACACCACCTTTCCACCGTGCACCACGGCGACCGCCATGCCGGGAATGCCCGAAGCGGTGAGCAGGCTCTCGGCGAGGTCGTCCAGTTCACCCACGGCGTCGTCGATCCGTCCGTCCGGTATCGGCACACCGGCGAACCGGTCGGGCAGCACCGTGGAACCGGACGGTGCTGCCGCCTCGGTGGAGTCCGCTTCGTCGCCGCCGCACCCGGTGAGGGCGAGAAGGACGGCCGCCGCCATCGCCGTGGGAGCGAGCCATCCGCGCCGCCGTGTGCTCACCGGTCGCCTCCTGGCTGTCGTAAGGACAAAAGACCAGATAAAGGCTAGTTGAGCAGAGATAGCTGCGTGGCGTGTTCTGGCGTCAGGGTCCGGCCGCTGACCTACCCGGCGGCGGGCGTCTCCCGGATCTGCACGATCGGAAGCACCAGAGCCGCGGGTGAACTCGCCGGAACAACCGGGTTCACCGGTGCCACGGGAGCGATACGACGGTATCCCGTGCCCACCAAGGGGCGGGTGTCCACCTCACCCTTGTTGGGCCAGTACGCCGCCGCGCGTTCGGCCTGCGCGGTGATCGTCAGCGACGGGTTGACGCCCAGATTGGCCGAGACCGCCGCGCCGTCGACCACGCTGAGCGTGGGGTAGCCGTAGACGCGGTGATAGGCGTCGATCACGCCGTGCTCGGCGTCGGCTCCGATCACGGCTCCGCCCAGGAAATGGGCCGTGAGCGGGATGTTGAAGATCTCGCCCCAGCTGCCGCCCGCGATGCCGCCGATCTTCTCCGCGACCCGCCTGGTGACGTCGTTGCCCACCGGGATCCAGGTGGGATTGGGCTCGCCGTGGCCCTGTCTGCTGGTGAGCTTGCGGCCGAACAGGCCGCGCTTGGTGTAAGTGGTGATCGAATTGTCCAGGTGCTGCATGACCAGCGAGATGATGGTCCGTTCGCTCCAGTTCCTGGTGCTCAGGAAGCTGAGCAGGTTCATCGGATGCCGCAGTACCAGGCCCAGGAAGCGCAGCCAGCGCGGGATGCGCCCACCGCCGTCCACCATGAGCGTCTGGAGCAGGCCCATGGCGTTGGAGCCCTTGCCGTAGCGGACCGGCTCGATGTGCGTGTCCGGGGTGGGATGGATGGACGAGGTGATCGCGACGCCCTTGGTGAAGTCGACGCCGGGGCGCACCTTCTTGGTGGCCGCGCCGACGATCGATTCCGAGTTGGTGCGCGTGAGCATGCCGAGCCGATCGGACAGGTCCGGCAATACCTTTTTGTCGCGCATGGCGAACAGCAGCTTCTGCGTGCCGCGCGTGCCCGCGGCGAGCACGACGTGCGAAGCGGTGAGCGTACGGGGCTGCTTGCGAAGCCACGCGCCCGTGCGGGCGGTGGACACGTCCCAGGTGCCATCGGGATGCGGACGCAGCTCGGTGACCGTCGTCATCGGAATGATCTCGGCACCTGCCTTTTCCGCCAGGTAGAGGTAGTTCTTCACCAAGGTGTTCTTGGCGCCGTACTTGCAGCCCACCATGCAGTCGCCGCATTCGACGCACCCGGTGCGCTCGGGACCGACGCCGCCGAAGTACGGATCCGGCACCGTCTTGCCCGGCTCGCCGAAGAACACGCCGACGGGAGTCTGCACGAACGTCTCGCCGACGCCCATGTCCTCGGCGACGGCCTTGAAGACCTCGTCGGCGGGCGTCAGGTGCGGATTGCGGACCACGCCGAGCATCTGCTGCGCGCGCTCGTAGTAGGGGGTCAGCTCGTCGCGCCAATCGGTGATGTCACGCCACTGCGCGTCGCGGAAGAACGGCTCCGGGGGCACGTACAGGGTGTTCGCGTAATTCAACGAACCGCCCCCGACGCCCGCGCCGCCGAGGATGAGGACATTGCGCAGCGGATGGATGCGCTGGATTCCATAGCAGCCGAGGGCGGGCGCCCACAGGAACTTCTTCAGCTCCCAGCTGGTCTCGGGCAACTCGTCGTCGGCGAAGCGCCTGCCCGCCTCCAGTACGCCGACCTTGTAACCCTTCTCCACCAGCCGGAGCGCGGTGACGCTGCCGCCGAACCCCGAACCGACGATCAGCACGTCGAAATCCGTCGTCCGCTGGTCCATGTGGAACTCCTCGATCGTGTCGCCAGTGACTCGGCTAACACTACTCTCCGGTAAGTAACGGTCCGCAACTCGGCTGGAAACGGCGGATCGCTGCGGTAATGCGATTTGCCAGCTGTTGCCCGGCCCGTTTTCAGAGCGATGCTCTCATTAGTTGACAACGCTCTCTGAATGGCGCATGGTTTTGTCATGCCGACGACACCGCGTGCCCGAGCCAGGGCCCAGACCATGAACGACATCGTCCGGATCGGGCGCGAGCACCTGGCTTCCGACGGCGCCGCCGCCCTGTCGCTGCGTGCGGTGGCGCGCGACCTCGGCGTGGTCTCCTCGGCGGTGTACCGCTACGTCCGCAGTCGCGACGAGTTGCTGACCCTGCTCGTCGTGGACGGTTACAACGCGCTCGGCGACGCGGTCGACGGCGCGCTGGCGGCCGAGGCCGATCCGATCGACGGGTTACGGGTGCTCGGGCGAACCGTATGGCGCTGGGCGCTGGCCGAACCCGCCCGCTACGGGTTGCTGTTCGGCACGCCGGTCCCCGGTTACGACGCACCGGCTGCCGAGACCATCGCGCCGGGCACCCGCGTGATCGCCACGATGCTCACCCTCTTCGCTCGGGCATACGGAGCAGGCGAACTCGTGGCCCCGGCGGGGGAGCCCCGGATATCCACCGCTCTCGCGGACAGTTTCACGCGGATTCGCGACCAGTTCCAGCTGGAGGTGCCCGACTGGCTGATCGTCCGCGGCGTGACGTTCTGGGTCGGTCTGTTCGGGGCGGTGAGCGCGGACGTCTTCGACATGTACGGCGCCGACACCTTCGCCGACCGGGAGGAATTGTTCGAACTGCAACTCGACGGGCTGTTGGACATGCTCGGTCACCGGCCGTGATCCGCACCCGCGACGGGGGAGTCCGCGATCGGTCGTGGCGGCGTGTGTTGCGATGGGACACGTGACTTCCTCCGAACAGCCCCCGGCACCCGATATCAGTGCGGCGACGGCATGGGCGCGCCGGATCGGCGTGCGGATGCCACTGGTCAACGCGCCGATGGGTGGCGTAGCGGGCGGACGGCTCGCCGCGGCGGTGACCGCGGCCGGTGGACTGGGCATGATCGGGATGGGCAGCGCCGGCTCGGTCGCGGCGCTGGAGCGGGAACTGCCGCACGTCCGGGGCATGGACGGGCCGTTCGGCATCGGTCTCGTCGATTGGGTCGTCGCGCGGGAGCCGCGGCTGCTGGAGGTCGCGATCGAGGCTCGTCCCGCTCTGATCTCGGTGAGCTTCGGCACGGAGCTGGATTGGGCGGCTCGCGTCGCGGACGCGGGAATCGTCCCGGCCACCCAGGTCTACAGCGGGCAGGACGCGCGGCGTGCGCAAGACGCGGGCATCAGTGTGCTCGTGGCCCGCGGCGTGGAGGGCGGCGGCCACGGCGCCGTGAACGCGCCGCTGCTGCCACTGCTGGACGAGGTGCTGGCCGTGGCGACGGTCCCGGTGCTCGCGGCGGGCGGCATCGGGGCACCGCGGGATCTCGCCGCCGTACTCCGAGCGGGGGCCAGTGGCGCATGGCTCGGTACTTGTCTGGCGGCGTGCTCGGAATCGCTGCTGTCGGATGCGGGCCGCCGAGCCCTGCTCGACGCGCGCGGTACCGACACCGTGCTCACCCGCGCCTACGACGTGGGGATGGAATTGCCGTGGCCGGTGAGGTTTCCCGCGCGAGTGCTGCGCACCGGATTCACCGACCGATGGACCGGACGGGAGGAGGACCTCGCCGCGGATGCGGTGGCCAAGCACGCGCTCACGGCGGCGCTCGCCGCGAACGATCCGGCCGTCGCGCCGATCGACGCGGGCTCGAGCGTCGATCTGGTGACCTCCGTGGAACCGGCCGCTCGAGTGCTGGAGCGGCTGTGGTCGGGAGCGACGGGATCGGTCGCGGGCTGAGCGTTTCAATCCTCGCTGCTGATCCGCTCGCCGAGATAGCGGAGCAGCTCGGGATCGGAGGAGGTCAGTTGATCGACTTCCTCACCGCCGGTGCATTGATAGAGCGCGACGGTGACCGAACCGGATCGGCGCCCGGCGACCCGCCAGACCCCGCCCGCGTCGGTCCAGCGCCGGAGTACCGCGACCGGATCATCGGTCATCGCCTACCTCCACTCGCCCACATTCACCGCGGCACGGTGACCGGGTCGGAGCAGCTTGCCGGTCCGTCCACGAAAGAGCAACCCTTCGGCGCGCGGGTCGGCCGGTACCCGGGCGTGACGCCGCCGGCTCGGGTGATGTCCGTGTACGCGGCCACCGCGTCCGTGGGCTTGCGCGTCAGTGCCGGATCGGTGCGGACGTCGACCGTGTACAGGCCGAAACGTGGTGTGTAGGAACCCCACTCGTAGTTGTCGGTGAGGCTCCAGTAGTTGTAGCCGATCAGATCGATGCCGTCGGCCTTGGCGCGCTGCAACCAGTAGACGGTGTCGCGGAGGGAATCGGCGCGGCCGTATCCGTCCGCCCGTGGCAGGCCGTTCTCGGTGGGCATTCCGTTCTCCACGATGTAGAGCGGCTTGCCGGGGAACTGGCGCGCGTAGTGCTGTAGCGCGTAGTAGATGCCTTCCGGCTGCAACGGATTCTTCCACAATTCGGTGAGATTCCCCGTGGTAGTGAGACTGTCGGGGGAGAGGCCGTAGTAGTAGTCGATGCCGATGTAGTCGAGCTTTGCGGCGATCCTGTCCACCAGTGGCTTGTTCACCACGTCCTCGGCGGCCGGGATGTAGGCGACATTGCTGGTCACCATCGCGTCCGGCTGAACTCGGTGAATGAAGTCGTAGATGCTGTTGTGCGCCTCGGCGATCCGGTCCTGCATCGCGGGCGCGGCGGCGGGCGGCAATCCGCCGTTGCGCAGTTCGTTCACCACGTAGAAGGTCGGCTCGTTGAACGTGACCCACAACGGCTTGTACTCGGCGTAGCGGTCGACCACCGTGCGTGCGTTGGCAAGCCAGTCCTCGACGATTCCCGCGTTGTTCCAGCCGCCGCGGTCGACCGCCCAACCCGGATAGACCCAGTGGTCGATGGTGATCATGGGGCGCATACCCGCGGCTGTGATCGCGGCGACGACGTCGTCGTAGAACCGCAATCCCTCGGGGTCCCACTTGCCCGGCTCCGGCTGAAGCCGAGCCCACTCGATGCCGATGCGATACACCTTCACGCCCAGGCCCGCGGCGAGAGCGATGTCCGAGCGGTAGCGCGAATAGAAGTCGATCGAATCCTGATACGGGTCCGATGTCTTGCCGGACGCGACGTAACGGGACCAGTTGCTGTCTGGGGCATGGCCTTCCGACTGGTACCCCGACGCGGCGACGCCCCAGAGGAAGTCCGGGTCCATCGGCGTGACCACGGTGGGTGGCTCGGGCCGCGCCGTGGCCGGAGCGGCGACTCCGAGCAAGGCAGCGGCGACAGCCGCGAGGGCGGCCGAGACGCGGCGGGGGTGGGAACGCATCGAACTCCTGTTCCGAAAGGGGCGACGGGCGCTCGTGGACCTCCGGCGCGGGGGGTAGGGGGCCACGGGGGACAGGGTAACTGGTCGCTTGTCCGTTTTCAGGAAGATGGGAGGGGGGTCCAGGCGAGACGGACTCGCTGCGTTGCTCGGACGGCTACGTAGTGGGTGGGCGCGCAGCCTCTTGCGGCTCTAAAAAATATGGATACGTAGATATACGCATCTAACTATGTATCTAATCCAAGGATTCAACGTCCAGCCCACATCAAAAAACCAGCAAAGAGAGGAGGGGTCCTTGGTGAGGCCGGGGATTCCGGTCAGGCGAGCTCGTCGGCCGAGTCGTGGCCTGCGGCTGCGCTACGGCGGAGGAATTCCGCGATCAGCTCGAGTTCGGCATCGGTGTAGCCCTCGCAGATGGCGTCCATCCGGCCGTTCATTCCACTGAATATTCGGTAGAGCTCTGGGTTTCGGTCGTGCAGTGCACGCACGGTGACGGCGCGTCGGTCAGCGCCCTCGGGATCACGCTCGCGGATCACCCATCCGCCACGCTGGAGGCGGTCCAGAATGCCGGTCAACGTCGCCGGGTGCAGACCGGCGCGTGCCGCCAACGCCGTCGGCGTCAGCGGCCCGTGTCGGTTGATCAGATCCAGGCAGGTCCAGTCGACGTCCTTCAGTTCCACCTTGTTGCCGAAGCGGCGGTTGAGCACGGACAGCTGGGTGTTCAGATCCCGTAGCGCCTCTTTGACGGACGTGACCAACCGCCGGTGTCGCCGGGTCGCTGCCGGATCGGCTACGGAACTCATCCAAATCACCTTCACGATTCTTTGTATGGATTCCGTATTATACGCACCGCCAACTGGAAGAGGCCCCGCCGCGCGCTCAGTGCTTGCCGAGCGCCTCGGTGCGAATCAGTCGCAGCAGGCTGGGATTATTCGAGGTGGTGACGACGCTGACGATCTTCTGGACATAGCGGTCGTCGTCGACGAGCCGGAGCAGGCAGGCGGCCAGGTCCGCTCGGGAGGTGAACCGGCCCTCGGTGTGGCCTTCCGCGACGGTGTAATCGGTGACGAGCGCGGAGGTGTACAGGCCGCTCGGGCGCACGACCGTCCAGTCGAGTTCGGTTTCGGTGAGCAGGGATTCCATCGCACGCATATCGTCGTAGAGCGTTTTGCCCATGACCTGCGTGAGGTAGGGCTGCAAGACGCGATTGAACAGAAAGCCTGCGTCCGCATATGGTTTGGGGTCCACGGCACTGGACGAGACGACCGCGATACGGCGTACCGCGTGCTTGCGCATGGCGGCGACGATATTGGCGATCCCGGCCGAATACGTCGTGATCGGTTGCTTGCTGTAGGGCACACCGAGTGTCGACAGCACCGCGTCGCCGCCCGCGATCGCGCTGTCGACGGAGTCGGCCGCATGGACGTCGCCTTCGAACGTCGTGAGCCGGTCGTGTTCGAGCGGGAAATCGCGTGGCTTGCGAGTGACGGCGACGACGTCATGGCCGGCCGCGAGAGCCTGAGTGGTCAGCAAGCGGCCGGTGGGACCGTTCGCCCCGAAGACGATGAGACGCATGGATGTTCCTTCTGGGTTGGTGCGGGCCGCGGAAAGCGGCACCGGAAGCGGGGAAGGGGGCGTCACGACCATTCCGCCCGGTGATCGGCGGCCCATGTCGCGAACGAGCGTGCCGGACGGCCGAGAATCGCGTCCACCTCGTGAGTGATGGTGGGCGTTCGGTCGAGTTCACGGGCGTAGCGGTCCATGAGCGCGAGCGCGAAGCGCTCGTCGAGGCCTTGCCCGATCATTGCCCGCGTGGCTGCTTCGACCGGAACCTGTTGAAAGCGAAGGGGTCTCCCGATCGCGTCGCCGATGACGGCGACCATCCGCTCCAGGGTCACGGCCTCGGGACCGGTGATGGTTATGCGGCGGCCGAGGAGGCTGTCGTCCCACATGGCCCGGGCGATGACGTCCGCGACGTCCTGTTCGTGGATGACCGCCTCGGCGAAAGACGCGAACGGGCCGAAGACGGTGTCACCAGCGGCCACTTGCTTTCGCCACATCGCCGAAGTGTTCATGGCGAACGAACTCGGTCGCACGCTCACCCACGGCAGTCCGCTCGCGACGACCGCCCGCTCGACCTCCGTGTTGCGGTCACCATTGAATCGGGATGGCTGATGGGCGGGTTCGTCGTCGGCGTTGCAGGCGGACATGACGACCACCCGGCCGACACCGCGTGTCGCGGCGAGCCGGACCAGTTCGCCGACATGATCCTTGCTTGCCCGCGGGTGGACGAACAGGGCGTCGACCCCTTGCAGGGCATCGTTCACCTCGTCGAACGCCACGACTTCCACATCTTCGGGAAAGCCGGCAACGGCCTGTCGAGAGACAGCGCGGACTCTCGTTCCGGCGGATAGCAGAGCGCTGACGAGGGGGCGGCCGATGGTGCCGGTGGCGCCGGTGATCAGGTACATCACAACTCCTATCTAACGCATATCGTATGAATTAGATACTACATGCTGCGCCGTGCCGATCAATATGAGTTTCGTAATTTATGACTGAACCCGATCGTGCACGGACCTCGGTGCGAGGTGTTAGATCTAGAGCGCCTGCCAAGTCGCGACTTCGCTACGGAAAGGTGTCCCGATATGGTCTCGAATCCGGTGCCGGCCTTGGCTCGACGGCTGGCCCAGCGGCGCTGGGTCATGCGGTCGGCGCCGGTCGTGCTGCGGGTCGAACGCGTGATCCGGCGGGCGAGCGGCGGCCGGAAAGGCGTCCTGGATCTGGCGGGGTTGCCGTCCGTCGAGGTCACCGTGCCGGGGCGGAAGACGGGAATCCCGCGCACCACATCGTTGCTCTACGTGCCGCACGGTGCGGACTTCATCGTCCTCGGTTCGAATTGGGGCGGTCCGAAGCATCCGGCCTGGTCGGCGAATCTGCGTGCGGCGCAAACCGCCTCGGTCCGGCACAAGGGCGAGCAGTTCCCGGCCACGGTGCGCGAGATCACCGGCGTGGAGCGCAAACGCGTCTGGGATCTGGCTGTCGAGTTCTGGCCCGGCTACGCCATGGAGTACGAACTGTCCGGCGGCCGGGTGTTCCGGATGTTCGAGCTACGCCGCGTGTCCGACTGACTATGGCATCGGAAACGAGTGGCGGCCAGGTTTTCGGGTAGCCGGTTACGGTGGGACGGTGACCACGCATCTGACCCACTGGGGCGCGTTCGAGGCGGACAGCGACGGCGAACGGCTCACAGCGGTCCGGCCGTGGCATGGTGACCCGGAGCCGGTGCCGCTGATCGGCAATGTCGCTTCGGCGCAGCATCATCCGACGCGTATCGATCGGCCGTATGTTCGCCGGGGCTGGTTGGAGAACGGCCCGGGCCCGGGTGCGCGGGGCTCGGAGTCTTTCGTCCCGGTGTCGTGGGAGCGCGCGTTGGACCTGCTGGCGGGCGAGCTCGGCCGGGTGTATCAGGAGCATGGAGCGCAGGCGGTGTACGGCGGCTCGTACGGCTGGGCCAGCGCCGGGCGATTCCATCACGCGCAGAGTCAATTGCACCGCTTCTTGAACTGTCTCGGCGGCTACGTCCGGCATGTGAACAGCTACAGCCTGGGTACCTCGACGGTGTTCCTGCCGTATGTCATCGGTGATATCGGCTGGGTGACGCAACAGGCGACGGCGAAGTCGGTCTTGGCCGAACATTCCGAGCTCGTGGTGGCTTTCGGTGGTTTGTCGCCGAAGAACGCGGCCGTGTCGCCGGGCGGGGTCTCGCGCCACAACACGCGCGGCTGGATCGCGGCGGCGCGGGCGCGGGGTTGCCGTTTCGTGTCGATCGGTCCGCTGCGCGACGACACCCCGCGGGAGAGCGAAGCGGAGTGGATCGCGCCGCGGCCGGGTACCGACGTGGCGATGATGCTGGCGCTCGCCCAGGTGCTGGACGCGGAAGGTTTGGCGGACGAGCAGTTCCTGCGGGAATACACGGTGGGCTTCGACCGTTTCGCGGAGTACCTGCGCGGGTCGGTGGACGGAGTGGTCAAGGATCCGGAGTGGGCCGCGGGCATCACCGGTGTGCCTGCCGACCGTATCCGGACGCTGGCTCGCGAAATGGCTGCCGCGCGAACCCTGGTGACGGTGAGTTGGTCGTTGCAGCGGGCGCGCCATGGTGAGCAGCCGCTGTGGGCGGGTGTGGCGCTCTCGGCGATGCTGGGGCAGATCGGGCTTCCCGGAGGCGGGTTCGGGCACGGGTACGGCTCGGCCGCCGGTGTCGGTGAGCCTGCGCGCGTGCCTGCGCCGCGACTTCCGCAGGGGCGCAATGGCGTGGACGCCTTCATTCCGGTCGCGCGGATCGCGGACATGCTGCTCGAGCCGGGCGCGCCCTTCCGCTACAACGGCCGGGAGCTGGTGTATCCGGAAGTGCGGTTGGTGTACTGGTGTGGCGGCAATCCGTTCCATCACCATCAGGACCTGGCTCGGCTGCGTACGGCGTTCGGTCGTCCGGATACGGTGGTTGTGCACGACGCGTTCTGGACGGCGACCGCGCGGCACGCCGATATCGTGCTCCCGGCGACGATGTCGATCGAGCGCGACGACTACGGCGTGGGGGAAGGCGACCGTTCGTTCTTCCCGATGAAGGCGCTGACTCGCCCGTATGGGCAGGCGCGCGACGACTATTCGATCTTCGCCGAGACGGCCGATCGGCTCAATGTCGGGAAGGACTTCACCGAGGGGCGTTCGGCGGTCGAGTGGCTGCGGCATCTGTATGAGCAATGGCGTGTCGAGCAGTCGCGCGCGGGGCACGAGCTGCCGGATTTCGACGCGTTCTGGACCGGTGAGGTGCTCGAGCTTCCGGTTCCGGACCCGAATCAGGTGTTGGCCGCGGACTTTCGTGCCGACCCGGATCGGCACCCGCTGAGCACGCCCAGCGGGAAGATCGAGATCTTCTCCGCGATCATCGATGGCTTCGGGTACGCGGATTGCCCGGGGCATCCGGTGTGGTTGGAGCCGGAGGAGTGGCTCGGTGGTGCGGCGGCGGCGCGGTTCCCCTTGCAGTTGGTGGCGAATCAGCCGCGGACCAAGCTGCACAGCCAGCTCGACGTGGGGGCCTACAGCCGGTCAGTGAAGATCTCCGGGCGGGAACCGATCCGGATGCACCCTTCGGACGCCGACGCGCGTGGTCTGCGTGCCGGTGAGATCGTGCGGGTGTTCAACGAGCGGGGCGGTTGCCTGGCCGGTCTGGTGGTCGATGACGGGGTGCGGGCCGGTGTCGCGCAGTTGTCCACCGGAGCGTGGTACGACCCCGACCCGGCGGACCCGACGTTCTGCCGCCACGGTAATCCGAACGTGCTCATCGCCGATCGTCCCTCTTCGACGCTCAGCCAGGGGTGCGCCGGGCAGCTCACGCTGGTGGAGGTGGGGCGTTATACGGGCCCGATCACGGAGGTGGAGGTGATGCGGCCGCCGCCAACGGTGGTTCCGGGAGCGCTTTGAGGTCGCCGATGGCGGGCAGGGCGAGCCGCTCGGCTTCGAAGCGGACCGTGCCGATTGCGTCGTGCTGCGAGAACGATCGGATGAACACCGAATGGTTGTAGGCTCTGTCGGTCGATCGGGGTTACGCGTCCATGTGAGCAGTGATGACGAGCGATGTCGGATTTGGGATACGGCATGGGTGACAACGTAAGGTTGTCGCTGGAGGTGTTGGGTGGAGCTGGATCTAGCGGCGGTGCGCGCGTTCGTCGTGGTGGTGGAGGAGCAGCAGTTCGGTCACGCGGCCGCGGTGCTGGGGATCAGCCAGCAGGCGGTGTCCAAGCGCATCGCGAAGCTCGAGTCGCAGCTGGGAACGGAGCTGTTCGACCGAGGGCGGGGCGGCAGTGTGCCGACGGCGGCCGGTACTCGGTTGCTGCCGTACGCGCGTTCCTTGCTCGCAGGCTCCGAGGCCGCGGTGCGGGCGGTGCGCGAGGTAGTGCGGCCGCTGCGGGTCGCGGTGCTGGGGACCCGGGTGGCCGCGACCGATTTGATGGAGTTCTATCTCGCGCGTCATCCGCACCGCGACACCGAGATCGTCATCTCGAATATGATCACGACCTCGCGGGAAGCGTTGCGCGGTGGCATCGTCGACGCGGCTCTCGCGCGCGCGTACGGCGGCCCGGTGGCTCTGTCCGACGATATCGTGGCCGCTCCCGCGTATTTGGAGCCGTTGTATCTGCTGGTGGGTAAGGATCATCCGTTCGCGGGCCGGTCGACGATCGCGTTGCGGGAACTCGCCGGGCAGCCGGTGTGGGTGCCCGGTGCGGCCGTGCCTTCGGAGTGGGCCGACTTCTATCGAGATCTCAGCGCGTTCAGCGGGATTCCGGTCGACACCAGGGGTCCGCTGGTGGGTATGGCCGGGATCGTCGAACGTATCGCGGACTCGTCGTCGTTGACGACGTTCAGCGGCGACGGGGGCCGGACGCCGTGGCATCCGAACGTGCGGCGCCTGATGATCGTCGATCCGACCCCCGCCTATCCGCTGGCGTTGTTGTGGTCGGCGGGCAACCGGCATCCGGGGCTGCGCCATTTGGCCGAGCACGTCGCGGACAACTACAACCGGGATACCGCCGCCGCCTGCTGGGTTCCCGATTCCGATCGGGCGCTGTTCGGCGTGCCCGGTGTGGTGGCCCGGCGGTAGTGTCCGCTGGTGCCTCTACCATTCCCCGGGTGACCGGATACGACCCGCTCGACGCCTTCGAGCATCTCGACACCTCGACGCTACCGCCGCGGCAGCAGCGCATTCTCGCCACGATTCGGGACTGGGTTGTCCGGCACGGGTATCCGCCGAACACGCGTGAGATCGGTGACGCGGTGGGTCTGCGGTCGGCGTCATCGGTGTCGAAGCACCTGAAGAGCCTGGAGGAGCGTGGTTTCCTGCGCCGCAGCCGGACGGTGTCGCGTCCGATCGACGTGCGGATGTTTCTGCACGCGCCCGCGCGGCGGGAGGTCGCGGAGGATTCGGTGGCGGTACCGGTGGTCGGTGACATCGCGGCGGGCGCTCCGATCCTGGCAGAGGAGCACGGCGAGGACACGATGACGTTGCCGCGTGAATTGGTGGGGCGCGGCACGGTGTTCGGGCTGCGGGTGCGCGGCGATTCGATGGTCGATGCGGCCATCTGCGATGGCGACCTCGTGGTGGTGCGCAAGCAGCACGAGGCGCATTCCGGCGAGATCGTGGCGGCGATGATCGATGGAGAGGCGACGGTGAAGGTGTACCGGCGGCGCAACGGTCATGTGTACCTGGAGCCACGCAACCCCGCCTACGAGGTGATCGATGGCGACGAAGCGGTGGTGCTCGGCAAGGTCGTTTCGGTGATGCGGCGCGTCTGACCTCGACCGACTCTTCCCCGCGCGGGGCGGCCGTTCGGCCGTTGCGGTGGCGGTCGCCGTACCCTGAACGGCATGTCGGAGTTTGCGCGCACGTCTCTGGGCGCCGGGTTCGAGCAGCTGGTGCGGTTGCTCGACGGGCGCCGGGTCGTCGCGTTGACCGGCGCCGGGATCTCGACCGACAGCGGGATCCCGGACTATCGTGGTCCGTCCTCGCCGCCGCGCAACCCGATGACCTACCAGCAGTTCGTCGGTGATCCGGTATTCCGGCAGCGGTACTGGGCGCGCAATCACGTCGGCTGGCGGCGCATGGACGGGTCGCGCCCCAATCCCGGGCATCGCGCGCTGGCACGGCTGGAGCGCATGGGCGTGGTCACCGGGTTGATCACGCAGAACGTGGATCTGCTGCACACGAAGGCGGGGCATCGGCGGGTGATCGATCTGCACGGCACCTACGCGCGGGTGCGTTGCCTGAGCTGCGCGTCCCTGGTCTCGCGGATGTCGCTGGCCGACCGGCTGGAGGCGGCCAATCCGGGCTTCGCGGAGGCCGCGACCACCGATGGGCTCGAGGTCGCCCCCGACGCGGACGCGGTGGTCGGCGACACGGGAAGCTTCCGGATGGTGGATTGCGCGCGCTGTGGCGGCATGCTGAAGCCCGATATCGTCTATTTCGGGGAGAACGTGCCCAAGGAGCGGGTGGCCGCGGCGTATGAGCTGGTCGACGCCGCGGACGCGGTGCTGGTGGCCGGGTCGTCGCTGACGGTGATGTCCGGGCTGCGTTTCGTGCGCTACGCCGCGCGGCGGGGTTGTCCCGTCGTCATCGTGAATCGGGGCCGCACGCGCGGTGACGAGTTGGCGGCGCTCACGTTGGATGACGGGTGCTCGACCGTGCTTCCCGCCCTGGCCGAGTGCCTGAGCGAAACGGGTGTTCGAGTGATGGCTGCGCACCAGTCGGCCGGGCTGGACGAATCCGTCCAGCGATGACTCGACGGTCCGCTCGTCCCGGGCAAATCCGGGTCGGAGCATCCGAGCGCTGAGGCGAACACGCGTCTTTCCTGCTGAGCGCGGTGGCCGCGCCGGGCGCGGGTTCAGGATCGCGCTGATCGCAACCATTCTGTGAACCGGCGGCGGCCCTTACTGTTCCGGACAGTACTTCTCGTGTGAGGACCGTGTCCGATGACATTGCAGTTGGATCCGACCACATCGGTGCCACCTTCTTCCCCGGTTGAGGCGACCGGCGAAAGCCCGGCTCCGTTCACCCGCAGGCTGCTGGGCCTGGTCCGGGCGTCCTCCGGATTGATTCTGGCGGTGGGCATCTGGCAGTTGGGCGCGCGATCGTGGCTCGGCAAGGTCGTTTCGGCGCCGACCGAGGTGCTCGAGTCGGGGTGGGAGCTGATCCGGTCGGGTGAGTTGTGGCAGCGTCGGGCCGCTTCCGGTCGCCGGGTGGCGATCGGGCCGGCGATCGGCATCGGCCTGGTGTGGCGGCCGGACTGTTCCGGATCGCCGAGGATCTGGTCAACCTTCGATATCACCGTCGCCCGCTCGCGTTCGGTGGTCGACCCCGCATTCTCCGCACTCAGGCGCCGGTTGCTGCTCGCACTCGGCGTGAATCCCGAGGCACCGATAGGAGCAGACGCATGAGTGAACCGTTGCAGATCAGCACGGACGTCTTGGTGATCGGCGGTGGGCCCGCGGCCTGCTGGGCCGCGATCCACGCCAGGGAAGCGGGCGCGGAGGTGACGTTGGTGGACAAGGGTTACTGCGGGACCAGCGGCGCTACCGCCCCCGCCGGCACCGGCGTGTGGTACGTGGCGCCGGAGGCGACCGCGCGGGCGAACGCGAAAGCCGGCCGGGAGGCGCTGGGCGGGCATCTGGCCGATCACTACTGGATGGACCGGGTGCTCGATCAGACCTACGCGAACATGGATCGGCTCGCGGTGGAGGGTCGGTACCCGTTCCCCGTGGATCCCGGTACCGGGGCGCAGATCCGTACCGGCGTGCAGGGCCCGGAGTACATGCGCCGGATGCGGGCGTGGGTGAAACGGATCGGGGTGCGCATCCTCGACCACTCGCCGGCGCTGGAATTGCTGGTCGACGCCGAGGGTGTGGTGCGCGGCGCGGCGGGCTACCAGCGCCAGGCCGATCGGGACTATCGCGTGGTCGCCGGTGCGGTGGTGCTCGCGAGCGGGGGCTGCGCGTTCCTGTCCCGGGCGTTGGGCACCAACGTCGACACCGGTGACGGCGCGCTGATGGCGGCCGAGGTGGGTGCCCGCTTCTCGGGCATGGAATTTTCCAACGCGTACGCGATCGTGCCGAAGGGTTCGACGATCACCAAGACCGCCTACTACGGGTATGCGACCTTCTTCCACGAGGACGGGCGGGTACTCGAGGGCGCGGGCTCGACCAAGGGCCGTTCGGTGATCGCGCGGACCCTGCTGCGGGAGAAGGTGTTCGCCCAGCTCGATCGTGCCGATGCGACGGTTCAGGCGCAGATGCGGCTGGGGCAGCCGAATTTCTTCCTGCAGTTCGATCGGCGCGGCATCGACCCGTTCACCGACCGGTTCGAGGTGGACCTGCTCGCCGAGGGCACGGTACGCGGCACCGGTGGCATCGATGTCGTCGACGACGACTGCGCCACCACGGTGCCGGGCCTGTACGCGGCGGGTGACGCGGCGACCAGGGAACGGATCTGCGGCGGATTCACCGGTGGCGGCAGCCACAACTCGGCGTGGGCGATGTCGTCGGGCAGTTGGGCAGGGCGCGGAGCGGCGACGTTCGCGTTGCGATCGGGCGGCCCTCGCAGTGCCGATCTGCGTGGCGTCGGGCGCACCGGGTTGCGGCCGGAGCACGGTGGGTCGGTACGGGCCGCGGACGTGGTCGAGGCCGCGCAGCGGGAGCTGATCCCGTTCGAGAAGAATTACCTGCGCCATGGTGACCGGATCCGGCCCGCGCTCGCGGAGCTGGACGGTGTGTGGGAGCACGCCGCGCGCGGTCTGGGCGGCGGGACCGGAGACGAGCGAGTGCGGGCGCGGCAGGCCGCCGCGATCACCGCTGTGGGACGGTTGATGTATCGGTCGACGCTGGCGCGCACGGAGACGCGCGGGATGAGCAAACGCGCCGATCACCCGGATCTGGATCCGCGGCAGCACCATCACATCCTGTCCGGCGGTTTGGACGAGGTGTGGACGGCGACGGCCGCGGCGAGCGGCGCCTCGGCGGTGGCGGCATGATCGAGATCCTGCGCGCGGGTGACTGCATCGCCTGTGACAAATGCGTGGACGTGTGCCCCACGAATGTCTTCGATCGCACCGACGGCGGAATCCCGGTCATCGCGCGGCAATCCGATTGCCAGACCTGCTTCATGTGCGAGGCGTACTGCCCCACGGACGCGCTGTACGTCGACCCGGAGGCGACTCCGCTGGCCGATCCCGGCGCGGTCGGCGAGGACCACATCGGCCGCTACCGCAAGGAGCTGGGGTGGGGTCGCGGCCGCACACCCGGCAGTCTCGTCGCGGTGGGGCCGCGTCTGCCGCACGGCGCTCCGCCGCCGCGGCTGTCCGAACTCTGAACGACGAATGGCTCTGAACGACAAATGCGAATTATGCGCGTATTCAGGCTGATCGTGCCCGCTCTGGTGTCGGCGCTGTTGCCGGCCGTCACCGCCGGATGCGTGGCCGACTACGCGGGCTGACAGTTTCTGGTGGAGCAGAGGAAGATTCGGGAGATGCGGTGGCCACCGAACTCGACTGCAGCGCGGTGGTGCCGGTGTCGACCGGCGGAGCATTCGTCGACGACGCCCGGTGAAGCGGTGACCGTGGCCGAGCGTTAGGTGTGCGGTCCGATCAGCGCGATCGCGGATTCGACCGCCACCTCGACCATGCCGCCGATGTCGCCGCCGTCTTCCACGGTGGTGGCGATGAGTTCCCGGAAGCCGCCGAACAGGATGGTCGCCACCTGGCGGGACGGCGGCCGCAGTCCGGCGGCCGCGAATTCCGGTGTGTCGGTGAGTTTCTGGATCAGGGCGATGAACGTTTCGCCGACCTCGCGTTGCAGGTGACGGGCATCCTCGCCGAGGGCGGGGACGACGCGGATCCAGCTGAGGGTGATGGAGGGATCGTCCTGTGCGGTGCGTATCCACGCCTCGATGCCGTGGCGCACCTGCGTGCGCCACGGCATGTGCGGGTCGACCGCGGCCTCGATCTGCTGGATCGTCTCCTTGTTGCGCTCGGTCAGCAGGGTGATGAAACAGTCCTGTTTGCTGGTGAAGTGCTCGTAGAAGGTGCGGCGCGAGGTGCGGGCGTGGCGGACCACGTCGGCGACGGTGCAGTCCTGGTATCCGCGTTCGCGCACGGCGACGGCCATGGCGTCGAGCAGGCGGCGGCGAAACCCGGAATCCGAGCCGTCGTCGGCGGAGGTGCGGGGTACGGGCTCGGCGCGGGTCACGAGAATCAGGTTAGTTTCTCCGCTCGGGTCACCGCGCCCGGCCCGAGCCGCACGGCGGGCGGGTGTCGCGCACCGGCGCGTGGTCAGGCCGTCACCTGCCCGGAATCGCGCCCCTGGGCCCCGGCATGGGCATCGTCGGCCGGTGCGTCCGCGCCGGTGAAGCGGATGGTGCCGTCGTCGATGCGGCCGTAGCGCAGGGTGAGCACATCGTGGCCGTAGCTCATCCCCAGCCGCCACGGGGCCCGGGAGCCCGCCGTGGGGAAGCGGTCGATGTCGCGCAGCACGTAGCCGGCCGGGAAGTCCAGCAGTGGCTCGGGGGCCACGGCGGGGTCCGGCCACGGGGTGGTCTGCCGGTAGCCTCCCTCGTCCATGTGGCGCAGCAACCGGCAGACGAACTCGCTGACCAGATCGGCTTTCAGTGTCCAGGACGCGTTGGTGTAGCCGATGGTGAAGGCGAAGTTCGGCACTCCGCTGAGCATCATCCCCTTGTAGGCCATGGTCTGTGGCAGCGCGACCTCGTGTCCGTCCACCGCGAGCCGGATGCCGCCGAGTGCGAGCAGTCGCAGGCCGGTCGCGGTCACCACCACGTCGGCGTCGAGTTCGCGCCCGGAGGCCAGGCGCAGTCCGGTCGCGGTGAACGTGTCGATGCGATCGGTGACCACCGTGGCGCGGCCGTCGCGGATCGCGCGGAACAGATCCCCGTCCGGCACCAGGCACAGCCGCTGGTCCCACGGCTGGTAGGACGGTTTGAAGTGGGTGTCGACGTCGTAACCGTCGGGCAGTTGCTTGATGGTCAGATCGCGGATGAACTTACGCATCTGCTGGGGCCGCCGCCTGCTGAACTGGTAGATCAGGGTGCTGATCAGCACGTTCTTCCAGCGGACGACCGGGTATGCGCGCCGCGGGCCCAGCAGTCGCCGCAGCCGGTCGGCGACGGTGTCGCGGGCGGGGACGGGCAGGATGTAGGTCGGCGAGCGTTGCAGCATCGTCACCTGTGCCGCGGTCCGGGCCAGGGCCGGGACCAGGGTCACGGCGGTGGCGCCGCTGCCGATGACGACCACCCGCTTGCCCGCGCAATCCAGGTCCTCGGGCCAGTGCTGCGGATGCACCAGTCGGCCGCCGAATTCCTCGACGCCGGTGAACTGCGGTGTGTAGCCCTCGTCGTAACGGTAGTAACCACTGCATACGAGCAGGAAATCGCAGGTGATCTCGCTTGTGGCGCCGTCGTGTTCGGCCAGCACGGTCCAGCGGGACTCGGCGCTGGACCAGGACGCTTCGGTCACCCGATGCCCGTAGCGGATGAATCGGTCGATGCCGGCGTCGGTGGCGGCGTCGCGGATGTAGCGCAGGATGGCGGGACCGTCGGCGATGGCCTCGGCTTGCGTCCACGGGCGGAACCGGTATCCGAGGGTGTGCATGTCGGAGTCCGAGCGCACGCCGGGGTAGCGGAACAGATCCCAGGTTCCGCCGAGGTCGTCGCGTGCCTCGAGGATCGCGTAGCGGCGGGCGGGGAACGCCGCCTGCAGGTGGTGGGCCGCGCCGATGCCGGACAGGCCCGCGCCGACGATCAGGACGTCGAGGTGTTCGCTCATGCCGGTGCTCCGGTGGTGTCGCGGGTGCGCAGGCGGCGCTCGAGCAACGCGACCGCATCGTAGTAGTGGGTGGGTGTCACCCGCGCCAAGAGGTCGAACAGATAGGCGTCGGGTCCGACGAGGATGCGGGATTTGCCGTGTTCGACGCCGCGGCGGATGATTTCGGCCGCTTTCTCCGGCGTGGTGAGGGTCAGCGCCTCGAATTCCGCCGCCATCTGCTCGTGCGTGCGGCCTCGGCCCTCGGGGTCCTTGCGGACCCGGGCGTTGCGCGCGATGTTGGTGCTGATGCCGCCGGGGTGGACGTTCACCGCGGACACGCCGGTGCCGCGCAGTTCCTGGCGCAGGCCGTCGGTGAACCCGCGCACCGCGAATTTCGCCGCGCAGTATGCGCTTTGGTTGGGCATGCCGAGCAGCCCGAACACGCTCGAGGTGTTGACGATGACGCCGTGATCCTGCTCGACGAGGATGGGCAGGAAGGCGCGCGTGCCGTTGACGACTCCGTCGAAGTTGATCCGCCGCAGCCATTCGTCGTCCTCGGGGACGGCGTCGAGCACCGAGGAGGAGACCGCGACACCGGCGTTGTTGAACACCGCGGCCAGCGGTGCGGTCAGCCAGTCGCGGACTTCGTCGGCGAAGGCGAGTTGGTCGGCGGCGTCGCGCACGTCCAGGACCCGGGTCAGTACCGGGCCGGTGAGCGCGGCGGCGGTTTCCTTCAGCCCCGCTCGGTCGATATCGGCCATCGCTACGGGAGAGCCTGTGGCCGACAGCGATCGGGCGAGGCTGCGGCCGATGCCGGAGGCCGCGCCGGTGATCATCACCGGGCGGCCCGACAGTGGCCTACGGGTGCGGGGCATCGATGCTCCTGGTTTCGGAGGTGCGGATGTGTTCGTGGATGAGGTCGGCGAGAGTCGGCCACACCGCGGCGGGCAGGTCGTGGCCCATTCCTGCCAGGGTGCGCAGGCGAGCGCCGGAGATCGCGCGGGCGGTCGCGGTGGCGCCGGTCGGTGCGACCATCAGGTCGCGGTCGCCGTGCACGACCAGTGTCGGGGCGGTGACCGCGCGCAGTTCACCGGTCCGGTCGCCGGATTTCAGGATGCCCGCCAGTTGACGGCCGACGCCCGCGGCGGGGGCGGGATCGCGGTCCCAGGTCCTGGCCGCCGTCGCGCGCACCGCGGACTCGTCGAACGGGTAGGCGGCCGACCGGATGTGCCGGTACATGCGCACGGCCCGGTCGATGTGCTCGTCGCGGGTGCTGGCGGGCCTGCCGAGCATCAATCGCCAGGTCGACCACGCCGGGCGCCCGACGCGCGCGGCGCCGGTGGTGGACATGATCGAGGTCAGGGAACCGACCCGGGCGTGATGGCGGGCGGCGACGGTCTGGGCGATCATGCCGCCCATCGACATGCCGACCAGATGCGCTCGGGGCAGTTCGAGCGCGTCGAGCAGGCCCACGGTGTCGGTGGCCAGATCGGCCAGCGTGTATTGATCGCGGTGCCAGCGCCGGGCCAGCAGATCGACCGGGCCCGGTGGCGGGAAGTCGCCGTGCGTGGAGCGGCCCGCGTCGCGGTTGTCGAAACGGATGACGTGGTAGCCGCGCGCGACCAGGAGCTCGCACAACCCGTCGGGCCAGTCGTGGAATTGCTGGCCGAGCCCGGCGACCAGCACAAGCGGGATCCCGCCCGTGCCGTACTGCTCGTAGGCCAGGGTGACGCCGCCGCCGACGTCGGCGAGTCGCTCGCTCATGCCGTCGCCCCGGCGGCGTGGTCGAGCGCCGGGACATCGGGTCGCGGGGTGCGGCGGTGTACCACGGCGCGGCCTTTCTTGGCCGGGGCGAGGGCGACGCCGCGGAAGTGCGGGCGTTCGTCGCGGGCGTCGGTCGGCTCCAGCGTGAAATCCCGCAGCAGGGTGCGCAGCACGACGTTCATCTCCATCATGGCGAAGGCGGCGCCGATGCAGCGGCGGCTGCCGCCGCCGAACGGGATCCAGCTGAATGTGCCGGGCCGCACGCCGAGGAAACGATCGGGGTCGAAGGCGCGGGCATTCGGGAACAGTTGCTCGTTGTCGTGCATCAGCCGGATGCTGACCAGGACCTTCTGCCCTTTCGGCAACGTCCACCGGCCCAGCGGCAACGTCTCGGCCCGTACCTGGCGAATGGTGGCGTCGATGACCGGGCGCACGCGCTGTACCTCGAGCAGTGTCGCCTCGCGCAGTTGCGTGCCGCCGGCATCGGCTTCGGCGACCAAGCGGCGCAGGACCTCCGGGTGCCTGCGCAGCCGCTCGATGGTCCACGACAGTGTCGTCGCCGTCGTCTCGTGCCCAGCGGTGAGCAGGGTCAGCAATTCGTCGGCGATCTCGCTGCGTGACATGGCGGAGCCGTCGTCGTAGCGCGCTTGCAGCATCATCGCCAGCACGTCGTCGCGGTCGTCGATTCCGTCGCGCAGCGCGCGGTCGATGAGCAGGTCGACGATTTCGTCGTAGCGGCGGCGGTAGGCCGCGAACCGCGACCACGGGCCGAATCTGCCCAGTGCCCCCTTGGGCACCGGGAACGCGGCGAGGGCGGATCCGAGGAAAACGAGTTTGGGCAGCAACTGGCGTAGTTGCTCGAACTCGGCTCCCTCTGCGCCGAAGACCGCCCGCAGGATCACGTTCAGCGTGATCCGCATCATCGAGTCCATCGTGGCGAATTCGCGGCCGACGGGCCACGACCGCATCTCGCGGACGGCTTCGGCTTCGATCAGCGAGTCGTACACGGCGAGTCGGCGGCCGTGGAAGGGCGGGGTGAGCAGTTTGCGCTGTTTGCGGTGTCCGGTGCCGGTCAGCGCGAACAGCGATCCGGGCCCGAGGAATTCGCCGAGGTTGACGTCGACGTTGTCGACGACGTCGGTGCTCGCGGTGAACAGCGCTTTGATCTCGGCGGGGTCGGCGAGCACCACCGATCGCCCGAACCTGGGCATCTGGATGGTGAAGGCCGACCCGTAGCGCTCGTGCATGCGCCGCCATGTGCGGGTGCGTCCGGTCAGAATTTGCAGGCTCTGCACGATCGGTGGGGTCGTTGGTCCTTCTGGCAGTCGCACAGCGGGCATATGCCCACCTCCTCGCGTGGTACTCCGATGTACCAGTCGTACGGTACGCTCGTGTACCAGGCTGTGACAAGGCTTACACCGAAACGATCGCCGCGAGCGGCCCGGTCAACCCGCGTCCCACAGTTCGGCGCTGTGCACCGCGAGCAGGACGTCGATGCGGCCGAACCGCCGACGCGCACGGGAGTTCTTCGGCGGACGAAGATCGCGAAGTGCCCACCGGCGTGGCGGCTTTGTCGCATAATCGGGTTCGGTTGGCACGCAATGACATCGGGGGTCGATGAGCACGCGCAGAGCGGTGCTGCAAGCGGGAATGGTTGCCCCGCTGGCCGCTGCGTGCGCGCCGGACCTGCTGTTGGGCAGCTCGGATGCGGTGCGCGTAGGGGTGTCCTGGAGCGGACAGGAACTGGCGGCCTTCCACGCCGTGCTGGCCGGACTGGACCTCGGCTTCGCGGTCGAAGTGATCCCCCTCGGCGACAACACCGACACCGCGTTCACCGCGGGCGGCCGGTCCGCGCCGGACGTGGTGTTGCTTCCACAGGCGGGACGGGTGCGTGAACTCGCCGAACGCCACGAACTGCGACCTGTCGAGGAGACGGTGTGGGCCGACGAACTCGGCACCCGCTACGCCCAGCCCTGGCAGCAGTTGCTGCGCTACGACGATCAGTTCTACGGTGTGCCGTTCAAGGCCGCGGACAAGTCGCTGGTGTGGTTCGACCGGCAGCAGTTCGCCACCCACGGCCTGGGTGAACCGGCCGCCTGGATGCTCGGCGACTGGGTCGACCGGATGGAGGTGCTGGCCCAGACGCCGATCCGCCTGCTCGCGCTGGCCGCCGCCGACGGATGGGTGCTGACCGACTTCTTCGAGAACGTGCTGCTCGCCGAATCCCCGCGCATCTACGACGAATTGGCCTCCAAGCGCAGCCGCGAGTGGGACAACCCGGCGGTGCGGGCCGCGTTCGGGCATCTGAGGGTGTTGTGGGGGCAACGCCACGCCTTCCCCGGTGGCGTCGGCGTCACACTGACCAGGCAATTCTCCGACGCCGTGCGGGATGTGTTCCAGCACCGCCGCGCCGCGGCGGTCGTCGCCCCCGACTTCGCCGAACCCATCGTGCGCAGCGCGGTCCGCGCCTCCGGACGCAAGGTCGAAGACGCCGTAGGGGTCGTGCCGTTCCCGGCGGTGACCGCCGCGTCGGTGCGGCCCAAAATCGTCGGCGGCGACGTGATCGTGGTGACGCAGCAGGCGAACCCGCGCGCGGGCGAACTGGTCGAGAAACTGGCCGGGGACCGCGCCCCGCTGCCGTGGATCCAGCGCTACGGCGGTTTCCTCGCGCCGAACCTGCGCACCCAGGCGGATTACTCTCCGCTGCTGGCGCCCTCGGCGCGGGAGCTCGCCGCCCGCAGCACTTTCGATCTGTCCGACCGGATCGGGCCGGTCGGCGGCCGCGAAGGGCTGTGGCGGGTGCTGACGGAATTCCTCATCGCGATCGGTGACGGTGCGCAGACGCGGGTCACCGACGCCACCGAACGCGCGATCGCCGCGCTGGACGACGTCGAGCAGCGCCGATGACCTCACCGCCGCAGTTCGACATCAACGGTCTGCGCATCGAGCTGGCCACCCGCCGCATGCGCGGACCGCTGGTTCCCGGCGGCAGACCACGGCGGTGGCTGGGTTGGCTGGCGGGACTGCCCGCGACGGTACTGACGGTCGCGCTGTTGGCCCTGCCCGCCGGATGGACCGTCCTCATCGCCGCACGGGCACGCCCGGTGGAGGTCCTCGCGTGCGCGATCGTCGCGGCGAGTGCGCTGCTGCCCGCGGCGCTGCGCAGACGGCTGAAGGCGCCGCGGCGACGAATCACGGCGTGGGTCTTCGCGATCGGCGGAACCGTCGGCGGGCTGTGGCTGCTGGGCGGCACGATGACCGCCGACGGCCGGGGCGCCTACCTGCGCACGCTGCTGTGGGTGGCCTTCGGGATCGGGTTGCTGATCGTGGCGCTGGCGATCGCCTGGTGGGGGCGAGCGGCGCGATGGCTGTGGCTGCCGCTGATCGTGCCGTTCGGCGTGTCGGCGTTCGTATCCGGGGTGGCGTTCCGGGTGATCTTCGGCAACGGCGCCCGATGGCTGGACATCCAGGACGTCGGGCTCTACCGGTGGTGGCTGGCGGCGATGCTCGGGTCGGCGTTCCTGTGGACCTGGCTGGGCTTCCTCACCGCGCTGTTCCGCGCGGGAATCCATGCGATAGAAGCCGATCCGGCGCGCGCGGGGTACCTCTACCGCGACGACGGCAGGCCGCTGGCGATCCGCCTGTACGAGCTGCTGCGCCCGGTGCTGCTGATCGCCGGGCTGGCCGTGGGGGTCGCGGCCGCGCGCGTGTTCGACGTGGTGCTGATCGGGGTGCCCGGGGCGCTCGAGTACCAGGTCGACAGCGCGACCGTGCATTGGTGGCGGCTGGCCGCCGACGCCGACCCCGGCGTCGCCGCGGCCTACACGCTGCCGCTGGCGGTGCTGGTGGGCGCGGTCGCCTGGCTGCTGCAAGTGGACGTGCGCAGGCACCGCGCGAGCTGGTCGGCGGTGCGCGCGATCTCGGTGGCGGGACGGCGGCGCATCGGCCCCGGGCGCGCGGCGGGCATCGTGCTGGTCTCGCTGCTGGTGCTGTACCCGATCGGCGTCCTCGCCTACACCGGTGTGCGCGGACACGAGGGCTTCGGATTCTCCGCCGTCGCTCTGGTATTGGGCGACGACGGACTGTGGCGCTCACTGCAGACCACCGCCTGGGTCGCGGGGATCGCGACGGTGGTCGTGGTGACCGCGGCCGTTCCGGTGGCCTACCGGCTGGCCGCGCTGCGACCCAACGGCACCGCCGCCCGGCTGGCGGTCGTGGCACTGGTGGTGCTCGCGGTGATCCCGGCGCAGACCTACCTCGGGCCGCTCGACGGTCTCGTCGACGCCTACGAATTGTCGGGAACGCGGATCCCGCTGATCCTCGTGCACGCCGCCGCCGGACTGCCGGTCGCCATCCTCGTGCTGCGCGGCGCGATGCTCGCCCCACCGGGCAGCACGGCCTCCGACGCCCTGCACGGCCTGGCCAGTCCCGGCACCATCGCCCAGCGCGTGCTGGCCTCCTCCGGGCCCGCGCTGGGGGCGGTGGCGGTGCTCGAATTCGTCCAGGTGTGGAACGACTTCTTCATCGGCCTCGTGGTCAGCGGAGCGGGAGCGAGCCCGTGGTCGCTGCTGCTGTGGGGCGAAGCACGGCAATTCGGTGAGAACGTCGCGCAACTGGCCGCGGGAGCGCTGGTATCGGCCGTGCTGCCGGTGGCGCTGCTGCTGGTGACCTGGCGGCGCTGGGTCGTGCCCGGGCTGACCGGTGGAGTGCTGCGATGAAGCGGACCCCACCGGTCGCCACCGATGGGGCAAGGGAGGAACCGGGTGAGTACATCGACCGAACCCACCGAACCGGTCGGGCAGACCGCGACGCCGCGATCGTCCATCTGGATCGGTTTTCTGGGCACCGCGTCGCTGGTGGCCTACACCGTGCTGTTCGAGCTGGTGCGCACCCTGGTGGTGAACTCGTTCGGTGAGAACGCCCTCGTGCAGTTCTTCAACGGGCCGCTGCGCTGGTTGTCGGTGCTGTTCATCGCCGCGGCCGCGACCTATGCGCTGTCCCGGTTCGCCCGCGGTTATCGCACCAAGGTGCGCACCGCCCGTGAAATGGACCTGATCGCCGGCCTCGTCGAACCGGGCCCCGCACTGGCCGACGCCGGACCGCGGGTGGCCGCGCCGTCCCCACGGCAAGTCGCGACGCTGAACGGGCATCTCATCGCCGCGGTGCTGCGGGACCTGCCGGTGCACGACTACGAAACCGTCGCGTTGCTGGCAGTGCTCAACGCCATCCGGGACACGCCGGGACGGTTGCCGCTGGCCCGGGAACCCTCGGCGCGCACCGCGGCGAAACTGCTGGAGGGGCTGCGCCGCCGCGGGGTCCTCGCCCCCGATGGCGCGCAGCGGTTCTGCGTGCGTCTGGTGCCGGCGTCGCCGGATCGCGCGACGGTGACCGCCGGACCGCAGTGGGCCGCGGCGCTCACCGCGCTTCTGCACCACTACGCCGATCGAGCAGGCCGCTGGGCGATCGCGCTGGAGTCACGGCGCTTCGCCGTAGGCGCTCGCCGCTGGTTCGAGACCGAGGAACCCTACCTGCGCGCCCTGGTGGCCGCGTGCGCGGCGGCAGCGGACACCGAAACCGAGCCGGGCGTGGAATTCCCCCGGGTAGCGGTCGGGCACCTCATACGCCTCGGCCACGCCTTGGACGTGTGGTACGCCCGAAAGGGTTTGGGGGAGAACGCGAACGGGTTGGCCGACGACCTGCGCTCACTTCCCGGCATCGACGAACTGAACCGCGACCTGGTGATGCTGCGGGCGGGCCTGCTCAACGCGCGACCGCGGGGCTATCGGCCGCGGCGGTTGTCCACGAGCCTGGCCGCGCGCTGGGAACACCAGACGGCGCTGGGCGCGCTGGCCACCGCGGCGCCGGATCTCGACAAGGTGGCCGACCAGTTGGAGACCGCGTGGTGGTTGCTGCCGCGCGACGACGTCGCCGGTGAAGTGTGCGCCCTGATCAACCTCGCCGTCGTGCACATCCGGCAAGGACGCCTCGACGCCGCGCAGGATCGTCTCGAACTCGCCGAATCCCTCACCCGCGCGGGTCTCGATCCCGACGGGCGCGCGCAGACCCACGAGACCATGGGCGCTCTGTGGTGGGCCCGCGGCGAACCCCGCCGAGCGCTGCGCTGCTGGCAACTCGCCCTGACCGGCTACCGCGCGCTCGACGACGATCCCGGCATCGGCCGCTGCCTGCAACACCTCGGCTCCGCGATCGTCGCCGACCCCGATCACGCCACCCTGCTGCTGCCCAGCGACCCACCCCTCACCCGTACCGACGCCGTGCGCCAGGCCACCGGATGGCTCGCCGAAGCCCGCCGCAGGCATCCCGGCGCCCAGCACGTCGGATACTACGTCGGCCGAGCCCGTTCGAGAATCCGCGCCGATCGCGGCTTCCTCGACCTGCTCCCGGCCCGCCGCCGCACCCCCCTCACCCACATCGACCAGTGGCCCGCTGCCCTCGAAGACCACGCCCACCGGCCGCACGCCGACCGCTGACCACTGGTCTTCCAGGACGGCGCCGTTCGAGCCACCGGACCGGGTCTGGGGGAGTGAGCCGGGTGCGACCACAGCGGTAGCGGCACTTCGAGTGGCGGATGTGCAGTCCGTAGGGCTCTATGACGTGTGTGGGGTCGGCATCATCGGTGTGAGCGCCGCGCAGTTGGTGTCGAAGCTCGAGGCGAGCGTCGAGTTATCGTCGGCCGAGCTTGGCCAGTACCGGAAGAGGCAGGCGGCGCAAGGCGAATCCGATCGGGGCCCAAGGCCATGCGGGCACATGGGCGCGGGCGGATTCGGATTCGATGGCCTTGACCATCGCCCGCACACCCTTGTCGGTGGAGACTCGGAACGGTCTGGCTTCTTCAGTGGGACCGAGGTCGGATTCGATGAAGCCCGGGTAGAGCGTGGTGACAGCGATCGGCGTGGCGTGGGTATCCGCGCGGATCGCTTCGGCGAGCGTGGCGATGGCGGCTTTGCTGGCCGAGTATGCCTGCAAGCCCGGCATTCCCCGCAGCGCGGCGACAGAGGAGATCACGACCAGGTGCCCGGCCTGCTGTCGGCGGAATATCTCCATGGCTGCTTCGCATTGAGCGAGTGCGGCAACGAAATTGGTGTTTGCGATCGCCCGGTTGGCGGTGAAGCCGCCGGTGCCGATGGACTGGCCGCGGCTGATCCCTGCGTTGACGATGACGCGATCCAGGCCGCCGAGTTCCTGAGAAAGCCGGCCAAAGGCGGTGAAGACGCGGTCGTGGTCGTTCACGTCCAGTTGGGCGAGGGCGACGGTGATGGCGGGATGTGCGTGCTGGAGTTCGGTGCGCAGCTGTTCGAGGTGGTCGATTCGGCGGGCGCAGAGGGCGAGATTGCGTCCGCGCGCGGCGAATTCGCGAGCCATTGCCGCGCCCAGACCCGAGCTGGCGCCGCTGATGAGGATGTTGGTTCGTTCAGGCATGCGGAGGTTCCTTGTCCTCGTGTCCGGGCTGAAGGGCGCGGATCACGCGGGTGGCCAGTTCGGCGGCGAACTCGGCATCGGCGGGCTCGCGGGTGAGGAAGTGCCGGAAGTGGATCGGCGCTATGAGCAGTTCGAGGGCCAGGCGGGGGTCGGTATCGGCAGGGATTTCACCGCGGGCGACTCCGCGTCCGATCATTGCTTCGTTGGCCTTGTATCTCGTGTTCCAGAAGGCATTTCGTGCTTCGGTGATTTCCTCGGAGTCGGTGATGAAGGCGAGTGCGCGGGCCAATCCGTTACCCAGCGGGGTGTCGAGGTAGCCGATGAGCGCTGTGGCGAACGCGGTGAGGTCGCCGTGCAGGGTGCCGGTGTCGGGTAGGGGCAGGGTGCGTTCGCTTGCGGTGAGCATGACGTCCAGGGTCAGGTTTTCGCGGGTACCCCAGCGGCGGTAGATCGAGCTGTCGCGCACTCCGGCACGGCGGGCGATGTCGGGGATGCTGAGGCGGTCCACTCCGTGCTCGGCGACGGCATCGAGCACGGCCTGGTGGACGGCTTCCTTGACCTTCGCCGCGCGGCCTCCGGGCCGGCGCTGGGGCACGACATCTTCGACTTCGGCCATACCGACAACTAAAGCAGAATCTATTGCTTTTGGCTATTCCCTGTGTCTACGCTCGCTAAAGCAGAAACTTCTGCAAATCTGCGGTGTGAGGAGAGGCGCAACAATGACGTCGTTGCTGGAACTGACCAAACGAGTAGGGGTCAGCGCGTGCGCGATGACCCACACCACCGAACGCATGACCCATCGACTGGGGGTGGTGCCGTTCCTTCCTCGGTTGTCCGCGGACAGGTTCACCCATCTGGGCGGGATCGCCAAGGACGAGTTCCAGCGGCGGATGGGCGAGTGCCGTTCCTTCGAAGACGGACGCTGGGCCGGGTACTGGGAACGCTTCGCCGACGAGCACATCGCACGCGCCGACGCTGCGCTCACGCGCTTGAACGGTCCCGATACCCGGCAACTGCTGGACCCGGCCGCCGGGGTCGATTTGCGCCGACTGGGGGAACTTCTCGCGCCCGCGGTGACGATCCTTGCCGATCGCGGCACCGTGGCCGACCCCGATGCGGTGTCGCGGTTCATCGCCGCGCATCCCGAGCACGCCGACGCCGCGACCGCCGTGGACGGGCTGATCAAGGCTCTGGTGTATGAGTTCGTCGCGGCATGGCCCGGCTGGAGTCCGCGCCGGTTGCGCGCCTACGAGCGCTCGCATCGCCTGTGCGAAGTGCTGGTACCGGCGTTGGCGCCGGCAATGGGCATGAGCATCGAAGTGGTCCATATCCCGGTCGGCGCCCAGCAGGTGCGCGGCATCCTCATGCTGCCTGTCGGCGCCGAATCGGTGCCGACCGTGCTGGTCACGAACGGACTCGAAGGCACCATTGCCGAGGTGCTGCTTCCCCTGCTGGCTCAACGTGACAGCGGCATGGGCACTTTCGTGATGGAGATGCCGGGCACCTACTCCTATACCGAGCCGATGACAGCCGCATCCGAAGGCATCTATTCGACCGTCATCGATTACCTGTCCGCTGAGCCGCGCATCGACGCCGACCGGATCGGCATGACCGGCTTCAGCTTCGGCGGCTACTGGGCGACCCGGATGGCCGCGGTCGATCCCCGGCTGAAGGTCGTGGTCACCAACGGCCCGCTCACCCATCACAGTTTCGGTGCACGCAACTCGATCGGAATGCCCGAGATCATGGTCTCGACTCTGATGCGGACAGTGGGCGCCGCCGGCACCGCAGAGCTGTCCAAAAAGCTCAAAGCGTTGTCTCTGGCGCATCATTACCGCCGGATCGAGATGCCGCTGCTCGTGGTCAACGGTGCGCGCGACACCTTGGCCAGCACCCAGGACTCGATCGACCTCGCCGTCGAAGCCCCGAACGCGCAACTGGTGCTGTATGCCGACGACGATCATTGCGCCATGGGCAACGCCGAGCATTGGTCGGCGCTCACAGCAGATTTTCTCCGCAACCATCTGGTTCTCCGCGACCATCTGAACACCGTCGAGCCGGTGCAGGTGGCTCGATGAATCCTTCGACGCCACCGCTGCCGCGCATACGCCGCCTCCTCAACCGCGCCCGGCGCCGCATCGACGTAGAGGTCGACACCGGTGACGGGTGGCGTCCGGCCGCTGACGGCGGCTACGCTGCTTCCGCGGTTCCAGCCGCGTTCAGCACCGACTTCGAGCTGGCCCGCTACGACAGCTTGGGCCTGGCCGAGGGTTCCCCGGTGTTGCCGGTGTGCCCGGCCTCGTTCCGCGATTTCATGATCTTCGAGAAGCACGCGATCGATGGTGCCCGCGGCCTGGCCAGACGATTCGTGCCCGCCGGGTATCGGATCGGGCGGATCTACGAGGGGGTGACGCGCCGGACCTTCCCCCCGTTCCGCCCGCACGCACTGTGGTACCGCCAGCCGATCTACTACATGTCCAATGCGTTGACGATCGTGCCGTCCGGGATCGCGATCAGCGCGCCTTCCTACACTCGCGCACTGGATTTCGAACTCGAACTCGGCGTCGTGCTGGGCAGCCCGTTGCGGGATGCGACCGTGGCGGAAGCCGCCGCGGCGATCGCGGCGGTAGTCGTGATCAACGACTTCTCGGCCCGGGACATACAGCTGCCCGAGATGCGATCCGGCTTCGGGCCCCAACGCTCCAAACACTTCCAGACGTCGATGTCGGAGACCGCGGTCTCCGGACCGGCTGTGATCGACCAGCTCGACGAACTGTCCGCGTCGGTGGTCGTCAACGGAAACACGATCTCGCGCACCGGGACCCATGGCGCGCGGTACTCGATGGCCGAGGCCGTCGCACACGTCTCCCGCAGCGAACAACTCTATCCCGGTGAGCTGCTGTCCACCGGCACTCTGCCCGGCGGCTGCGGAATGGAGCTGGGGCGCTGGCTCGAACCCGGCGACGAGCTACGCCTGGAGATCGACGGCATCGGCGTCATCGAACACCGCATCCAGGCGTGAGGAGCCCTTCATGAAGATCGATCAGGTTTCCGACTCCGTCTATGCCGTGGCAGGTACAAACGTCAACTGGGCGTTGATCAGTGACGGCTCCGGGGTCACCGTGATCGACGCCGGCTACCCCGCCGACACCGCCGATGTCCTCGCCTCGGTGCGCCAGATCGGCCACCAGCTCACCGACATCGCCGCCGTCCTTATCACCCACGCCCACCTCGACCACATCGGCGCGATCCCGACCCTGATCGAGCGCGTGGGCATGCCGGTCTACACCGGTGCCGAGGAAGTCCGCCACGCCAAACGCGAATACCTGCAACAGATGACCCCCGCCGGAATGCTCGGACAACTGCGCACGCACCGAGGCCGCCGCTGGGTTGCCCACACTCTGCGCGCGATCCACGGCCACATCCGCATGAGCGTTCCCTCGGCGACCACCAGCGACCCCACGACCTTGGCAGGACTTCCCGGATCGCTCGTCGCGATTCCGACCCCGGGCCACACCAGCGGCCACACCGCCTACCTCATGCCCGCGGAGGAGGTCCTGTTCTCCGGCGACGCCTTGGTGACCGGGCATCCACTCGTCCGCCACACCGGGCCACAACTGCTACCGGCGGCCTTCAATCACGACGAGAGCCGAACCCGTGCCAGCGTATCGATTCTCGCGGCGCAACCAGCTCGGACCCTCGTACCCGGGCACGGCCTGTCGATCAGCGTCGACGCCGACACCATCGAACACGGCCTAGCGCTGCAGCACACCTCCGGATGCTCCCTTCGGTGAGGACTTCACAAAGTGACCACGCCTCCTTCCAGAACGTCGAGATCCACTACCCGGCCTCCCGCGAAAGGCCGTCGATGAAACTGTTCCTCCGCGCTGAACTCTCCGCCTGCGTCGCCACCACCCTCGTGGTCGCCGGAATGCCTGCGAGGTCGAAAGCGACCGCGGGCTATCCGTTCGTGCGAGGTACGCGCTGGCGTGGGCTGGAACCGCGCGGGTCGCGGCACGAGCGGATATTCGCTCGTGCTCCTTCTCGTGCGCCTTTAGGGTGGTGCCGGTATGGCGACGGCCCGAGATCTCCGGGGTGTTGTATCCCGAGCCCGCCGATCCCGACCACTTCCGCGACTACTACGTGAACAACCACCTCCCACTGGTCACGCGCATGCCCGGCCTGCTCGCGTGGCGCTACAGCTTCGAGGTGGCAGCGACGCAGGGGCAGACGCCGTACTTCGCGGTCTTCGAGGCCGAGTTCGCCGACGCCGCGGCGATGACCGCGGCGAGGTCGTCTCCGCAGGGCCGGCAGGTGGCTGCCGATGTCGCCAACTACGCCACCGGTGGTGCGGTCGTCATCCACTATCCGGTGCACAACGGCACCTGCTGAGCCTGGCCCTGAGGCACCTCCGTACCCGCGGTGAGCCATGTTCGCCACGTTCTCGCGGAATCGGTCCCCGCACTCTCTTCGGCATTACCGGATGGTTGGCCGGGTCGCAGTCGCCGGTTCAGGTTGGGGCATTTCGGTCGGTGGCGGCGAGGTGGTAGATCCAGTCGCGGGCAGCGAGCCGGCTCCAGCGCACAGCGGTGTTGATGTGTAGGCCAGCGGTCTCCGCGAGGACTGGGGTTCGGGACCGCGGGCACGCGTGATGCCCTTGCTGTAGGGCGTCAACCAGCGGGAACTGCTCACTCAAAAGCCAATACAGTGTTGCATCCGATGCTATAAAGGCACTTTCGCCTCATGGGGGGTCTTGTCCGGGCGCAATCCGCGCCAGCTGGGGTGGCGCAGGCCCTCGGGGGTGGCTTCGCGATATTCGATGTCGGCGACGAGGACGGGTTCCACCCAGTGCGCGGAGGCGGCGACCACGCGCGGCGGGGGGACGTCGAAAGGGGTGTCCGGGCGGGACAATTCGTTCAGGCGCGCTTGCAGGGCGCGGCGATCGTGGATGGTCCATCCGGTGCCGACGTTGCCGATATGTACCAACTGGCCGTGGTCGTCGTAGGCGCCGAGCGCGAGCGAACCGAACGTCGTGGAGAAACGCCCCGTGCCGGGCAGCCAACCCGCGACGACGACCTCCGTGGTCCGACGCAGCGGCGTCTTGATCCACAAGGGGGAGCGGCGGCCGGGGTAATAGGCGGAATCCAGACGCTTGGCGACGATTCCCTCCAGGCCGTGCTCGCGGGCGACCTCCATCAGCAGGTCGGGATCGACATCGGTGTAATGCGGCGGGGTGCGCGCCAGGGGCCGGTCGAGCGCGAGCCCGGCCAAGCGCTCGCGGCGCTCGGTATAGGGCAGAGGCAGGAAGACCTCGTCGCCGTCGGCCAGCACATCGAAGGCGAGATATTGCGCCGGGAATCCGCGCAGCAACTCCGCGCTGGGCGAGACCACATGCATCCGCCGCTGCAAGCGACCGAACGACGGCGCCCCCGTCCTGGGATCGGGCGCGACGATCTCCCCGTCCAGGATCAGCTCGCCGCGCTCGCCCAGATCCGCCAGCGCCGCCGTGAGCTCGGGAAACGACCCACTCAGATCACGACTGTTGCGACTGTAGAAGCGGCAGTCCCCGTCCCGGCAGCGCGCGATGGCGCGAATGCCGTCCCACTTCATCTCGAATGCCCATCGGCCGTGTTCCCGCGGTGGCCGTCCGGAGACGGCCAGCATCGGCGCCGGCACTGACAGCACACATCCAGCATATCTTCAGATTCACCGCAATTTGCCCGTCGGCACGCTATCCAACTGCGCTTACTGTGGGATATCCGTGAGAATTGTCTGCTCGATTTCTCGAGTGGCAAACTTTCTGCGGTCACAATCCGAGCTTGGTGACCGCGTTGTCTTCCAGCGGGTTGGCGGTGCGGATGTAGCCGTGGACGGTGCGCGGGTTGGACCAGCGGCCTTGGCGCATGATCTCGCGGTCGCTGGCACCGCCGAGCGCGGCCTGGGTGGCGAATCCGGCACGCAGCGAATGGCCGGAGAACAAGGCGGGGTCGAGCCCGGCCCGGGCCGCATAGCGCTTGACCAGTTCGGCGACCGCGCGCCCGGACATCGCGTGGGCGCCGATCGCGCCGTGGCGGGTGATGGTGGGAAAGAGCGGAAGGTCCGCGTCGGTGAGCGTCGTACCGGTGAAGCCGTGGCACCGGTGGATGTCGGCGGATCTCGCCGGAAGATCGGCCAGCCAGGCGCGCACGCCCGAAGCGCTTGCGGCGGCGTGCACTTCGCGCAGCCGCAACCAATCGGCGAAGGCGCAGACCGGGCAGGTGGCGGGGCGGCGGCCACGTGGAAGGGCCACGCGCTGTTCCGCGGCGCCGGTCGGGTCGGTCTTCGTCGCCGGCAGCCGGATCAGCAGGATCGGTTCGCCGGACGTGTGGTCGAGACCCACCTCGACGTCCCCGATGCGCAAACCGGCCAGTTCGCTGCGGCGCAACGCGCCGGCGAAACCGACGAGCAGGGCGAGCGCGTCCCTGCGGCGGGCGGGTTCGGTGGGCCAGCCCGGTTCGGGGAGCCCGCCCAGCAGTTGGTCGAGGGTGTGCAGCAGGACGGGGCGTTTGCGTTTGGGTTGCGTGCGACGGGTACGGCGGATACCGCGCAGCGTCAGGCGCACCACATCCGATCGGGTCGGCGACGGCAGGCCATTGGCCGCGTGCACCGCCGCGATGGCGGCCGACTTGCGTTCCAGCGTCGCCGGACCGAACGCCCATTCGCCGGTGTCGCGGCGTGCGTCGGCGGCCGCGGCCAGATAGACGGCGACATCCAGCGCGTCGGCGGGCAATGCCTGTCGGCCCTCGGTGGCGCACCACGCCGACCACGCCACCCAGTCGGACCGGTAGGCGCGCAGCGTGTTCGCCGATTGGGACGCTTCCAGATAGCGGCGCAGCGAACCGGCTTGGCCGTCGTCGAAGCGATCACGCACCAACCGCAATGCCGCCGCGTCCACCAATACGCTGCGCACCCCACGGCGCAACTCGCTGCGCACCGACTCGGGAACCGCTACCACGCTGGAACGATCGTCCATGGCTCGGCTCCCGCGTTTCCTATCGGTGTTCGGCTGTCCGCGCCGCAACGGCCGACGCGAGAAATCAGCCTACGACACCGCCGGGGCACGCCCGCGATCAGAAAGGTGCTCCAGTGCGCCCGATTCCGGTGCCTGGAAGCCGCCGATCTTCTGCTCGAGCAGTTCGGCCAGCCGCAGCGGGGTGCGGTCCTCGAACATCGGACCGATGAGCTGCACACCCACCGGCAGCCCCTCGGGGGACCGGCCTGCGGGGATGGCGGTGGCAGGCAGGCCGGGCATCGTGGCCACACCGGCCCAGACGACCTGGTCGAAGTACGGGTACTCGACGCCGTCGATGTCGATGTGCCGGTCCTCCAGATCTCCGTTGTGGTCGTGTGGGAAGGCGGGAGTGGGCGTGATCGGGCACACCACGGCATCGAACTCGGCGAACAGCCGCCGCCAGCCCTGGCGATGCAGTTCGCGACGGTTGTTCGCCTCGACCCAGCCGCGGTGGCTGAGCACCATGCCGCGCAGCCGCGCCGCATCGAGACTCCGGTCGCGCGCGCTCAGGGCGGCGGCGCGGCTGCGCAGCTGTTCGTACATGTCGGCCGGAAGGCTCGTGGCGGCGTTCGACAACATCAACAGCATGTAGAGCGTCGCCGCTTCGGTCGGATCGGGCAGCAGCGGACTGCGCCGTTCGACGCGGGCGCCCTCGTCGACCAGCGCCTCGGCGACCCGGTTCACGCCCGCCCGCACCGCCGATCCCGTCGCAATGAGCGGATGGTCCTCGATGATCAGGACACGGAAGTCCGACAGCCGCTCGTGACGCGCGGGCGGCAGTGCGACGTCGTAGGCGACGCCGTGGGTCAGCGCGTCCGGCCCGGCCATCACGTCGAGCAGCAGCGCGAGGTCGCGGGCGGTGCGCGCCATCGGGCCGACCACGGCGAGGTCGAGGTCGATCGGCAGCGCCGGCGCGGGCGGCGCGACCATGCCGCGGGTCGGTACCAGCCCGAGTGTCGGCTTGTGTGCGTAGACACCGCAGAAGTGCGCGGGGGTGCGCAGCGAACCGGCGAGGTCGGAGCCGATGGACAGCGCGCCGAACCCGGCCGCCAGGGCCGCCGCCGAACCGCCGGACGACCCTCCCGACGTGCGGCCGCGATCCCAGGGATTGTTGGTGGTGCCGTAGATCTCGTTGAAGCTCTGGAGATCTCGCAGCATCAACGGCACATTGGTCTTACCGAGCAGCACCGCGCCGGCTGCCTTCAACCGCGACACCTGTACCGCGTCCTCGGTCGGCACATAGTTCACGTATCGCGGCATGCCCCAGGTCGTGGGCAGCCCGGCCATGTTGTAGCACTCCTTGACCGTCACCGGAATACCGAGCAACGGCCGATCCTCACCGCGGGCGCGCGCCTCATCGGCACGGCGCGCGGCGGCTCGCGCACGGTCGAAATCCGGTACGCAGATCGCGTTGATCGCCTGGTCGTCCCGCTCGATACGCGCGATCGCCTCATCGGTCAGTTCCACCGATGTCACGTCACCGGCATGCAACGCAGCCGCGAGTTCTTCCGCCGACCGAAAATTCCAGTTCATGAAATCCGACGCTATTGGCCTGCCGGAAAGGACATAAAACGCCGCTTCGCGCAACGGAAAGTCGAACGGACCACCCGCACCGGTGAAATCACACGCCCGTTCTGCCATCGAGGACGTCCCACCGCAGGTCACAGCGTCGGCAGCGGGCCAAGTCCCTGAGCGCAGGGCATGAGAATGCCTCGCCGTGCAACGGGATAGATGTCTCAATACTCACCCACGTTTCTCCCCCGCCCACAGGCGATTCGCCCGACCATTAGCCGTGACGACGCGCGGCGGGATCTGTGTCGGCTTGGAAGTTCACGAGGCCGTCATCGGACGCCGCGCGTACTTCGTGAGGCTGCGAACCGCGATAACTCCTCAGCGCCGGATTCCGTACGAATGTTCTCGCCGGGTTCTGTTCGGTTCGACGGAGCGCCGGAATTTTCCTCAGCGCCGGATCCCGGGCGACTGTCCCTCAACCCCTCACCGCCGTCCTTGCGCAGATTCGCCGCGACTGCACCTCCGATGCCAGGCGGCGGGGGACCGGGTCGCTTTCGTTTTCCGGTCGATGCGGCGACCCGCCCGATGCGGCCTCATGCCGAGCCTTGTCCGTTCGCCGAGCGTTAGCCGTTCGCCGAGCCTCTCGTCGGTCGGGTCGATCCTCATCCGCTGAAATCTGCGCCCATCCGGGGGTGCACAGTTTTTGATACGTTCCGTTGATATTGCGTTTGGTTGCAATAAACGCTACGAAACGTATTTAGTTCATGATGATCGGATTGACGCACGCGGCCTGACCCCCGATAAGGTTCACTTATCGGAGGTCAGGCGGCGAGCGCCGACAAAGCCCTCGCGCCGATGGTCGGGCCGACCGGACAGCCCTCTGTCGAGGATTTCGCGCACGAGCGAGACAGGTGCTGCCGCGGATCGCGGAGAGTCGGTGTCCTATTTGCGGTACGCGCGGAACGTCGCGCGCAAGTCGTCGATGATGAGGTCGGGTTCTTCCATGGCGGCGAAGTGGCCGCCGCGCTCGAATTCGGTCCAGCGCACGATGTTGTGGTTTCGTTCGGCGATGCGGCGGACCGGGATGCCCAGGTCGTGCGGCATGACTGCCACGGCGACCGGCACATCGGTCTCGGGTTCGGGCATTCCCCAGGTGGCGGCGCCTTCGTAGTAGTAGCGCGCCGACGAGCCCGCGGTGGCGTTGAGCCAGTAGATCATGACGTTGGTCAGCATCGCGTCACGGTCCACGGCGTCCTCGGGCGCGTCGGTGGAATCGGTCCAGTCCTTGAATCGTTCGACGATCCAGGCCAATTGCCCCACCGGTGAATCGGCGAGCGCGTAGGACAGCGTTTGAGGGCGACTGGCCTGCAGCATCGCGTAGGCGCCGAGTTCGTACTGGGCGCGGCGAGCCAGTTCGACGGCACGCTGTTCGGCAGGGTTGTCGGGGTCGGCGGTCTCGGCGGTGACCGTGGCGGAGGCGATCATCGTCAGATGCACCGCGACCAGGTGCTCGGCGTCGATCACCGCCAGCTGCCGGGAGATCGCGGCACCGGTGTCTTCGCCGTGTGCGGCGTAGCGGTCGTAGCCGAGGCGGCGCATCAGTTCCGCCCATGCCCGCGCGGCGCGCGCGGTCGACCAGCCGACGGCGGGGCCGGAGAACCCGTACCCGGGGATGGTCGGCACGACGACGTGGAACGCGTCCCGCGCGTTGCCGCCGTGCGCCACCGGGTCGGTCAGCGGCCCGATCACCTCGAGGAATTCCACGATCGATCCCGGCCATCCGTGTGTGAGCACCAGCGGCAGGGCGTCGGGTTCGGACGAGCGGACGTGCAGGAAGTGCAGGTTGTGGCCGTCGATCTCGGTACGGAACTGCGGGAAGGAGTTGAGCCGGGCTTCCTGGGCGCGCCAATCGTAGGTGTTGCGCCAATAACCGGCCAGTTCCCTGGTGTAGTCGAGCGGGATGCCCTGCGCCCACCCCGCCTCGGGATCCGCGTCGGTCCAGCGGGTGGCGTCCAGCCGCCGATTCAAGTCGTCGAGCTGCTCTCGGGGGACGTCGATCCGGAAGGGGGTGATCTCTGTGCTCATGAGAATCACACTATGACCTACCTAGGACAACTCCGGCCCTAGGATCTGGAACAAACGGGAAGCGCCGGGTGCGTCAGGCAGCGGGTCGGGTTGCGCCGCCACCGGGGCTACGATTCTGCGGTGTCGAAGGTGTGCAACTACCCCGGTTGTTCTCGTCCCATCACCAGCGCGGCAGGGCCTGGTCGTCCCTCGGAGTACTGCGACCGGGCCGATCACACACGCTGGCGCGCATGGCGGGAACGGCAACGGCAGCAACAGGAGTCCGAAGCCGCGGCCGCTACCGTCACCGTGACGAAACCCGGACCGGTGACGGTCGCGCGGCTGCGAGCCGACGAGCTGCTCACCCAGTTCCGCGGACTGGCCGAACAGTTGAACACCACGCTGAATGCCGCCGTCGCGGAATTGTCCACGCTGGCCGACCCGGCGATCGCCGAGGCGCAGGTGCAGGCGGTGCAGGTGGACGCGGCACGGCGGATCGCCGAGGCGGAGGGCGCGGCCGTGGCGGCCGAGCAGGCCCGGCGGGAGGCGCAGGAGGCTCGGGAACTCGCCGAATCCGCCGCCGACGACGCCGCGAGCGCCGCCGAGCAAGCCGAAGCGCTGATCGCCGAGGCGAATGCGGCGCGGGAGGACGCGCTGCGCGAAGTCGAACGTGTCACCAAGCAGGCGGCCGACGACGTGTTCGCCGCCCGCAGCGCCGCGGAAGCCGAGATCCGCGGCGTGCGCCGCGAGTCCACCGAGCACGCCGAACGCGTCGAACAAGAAGCCGCAGAACGAGTTCAGCGCGCCGAACGTCGTGCGGAGACCGATATCGAGAACGCCCGGCGCGAAGCGTCGGCGCTTGTCGCGGCCGCCCACTCCGAACGCGATCTCGCCGTGCAGCGCGCGGCGGACGCCGAACGAACGACCGAACGAGCCGAGCGAGCCGCCGCCGAGCGAGCCGAAGCCGCTGACGAGGCGCGAGCCGAATGGCGCAGGGCGCGCACCGAACTCGACGCCACCCGCGCCGAGCTCGCCGAAACCCGACGCACCGCGGCGGCCGAACTCGCCGCTGCCCGAGCCGAAGCCGCCGCGGCTCTGGACAAGGTGCGTGCCGAAGCCGCCCAGCGTCTGGAAGCGCTCGACGAGGCCCGCGCGCAGACCCTCGCCCGCGCCGAACGCGCCGAAACTCAACTCGACGAACTCCTCGCCGAAACGCGCCGCAAATCGCCCGCGACCGAACCTGTGCCGCCCCATGAGGCCTGATGGACTGACTCCTCCGCGGCGGCGGGCGCTGGAGGCGAGCTGGCGGCAGGCCGCGGGAGTGCGCCTGTCTCCAGTGCGCACCGTCGGCACACCGTCTCTTGCAGGAAGATTCGGTTCGGCGCAGGATGGTGCGTCCCCAACGGACATCCTGGTGGATGACCGTGTCGTACCGGTCCATCGCCTCTTGGTGGGGCCGGGGCGGGGATCGCCGTCTGGTCAGTGCGCCATGGCGCCTCGGTCCTAATGCGACCGGCGTATTGCTCTCGCTCATCAGGTGATTCGGGTGTGGCGACCTTCGGCTGTGCCTTCGGCGCGGGAGACGATGCGGCCGTGATGGGGCAAACGAGTCGCTAACCGTCGCTTCGGTCATATCATGTAGCTATGCCCGAAACCGAGATCGGAGGGCGTGCGGAACCACTGGCCGGCACAGCCCGGCAGACGGTACTGGTGGCCGGTGCCTGCTCGATGATCCTGGGTGTGGCCCTAGCGGTGTGGCCGCACAAGTCGCTGCCGACAGCGGAACTGCTGTCCGGCGGCTACCTGCTGCTCAACGGTGTCCTACAGCTGGTGGTCGCGATCGGCGCCCGCTTCCTCACCGCGCTGCGAATGCTGGTGCTGGTCAGCGGCGGGCTGTCGGCCCTGCTGGCGATGCTGTGCTTCGCGGGTGGGAATTCGACTCTGCTGCTGTCGTTCTGGATCGGACTGGCGTGGGCGATCCGCGGGATCTGTCACGCCACCGTAGCGGTATGGGTCGACGACCTGCCCGGACGCGGACGCCAAGAGCTGTTCGGACTGGTCACGCTGGTGCTCGGCATGCTGGTGGCCACGGTGCCGTTCGACTCACCGGACGCACTGGGCTGGGTGGCCGGCCCGTGCCTGCTCGCGATCGGGACAATGGAGGCATGGTTCGCCGCGGGTACCCGGCGCGGCGTTGTCGCGATACCGGGCATGGTGGCGACCATGCGCCTCGACGGCTGACCCGGCACCCATCCGGTGGCGAGACGCGCGGTATCCAGGTTGACTGGGCGCCATGGCATCCCAGCATTCCGAGCTCCGGTCGCCCGCCGAGCTGATCGTGGTCACCCGCGGCGCCGACACCGCGATCACGCCGATGGCTCTGCGCGACAGTCACAGCGCGCAAGCACGTCTGGAGGAATTGCTGCCCCCCGGCGGGGAACTGGTGCGCATCTTCGGACCGGCCAACCGCTTGGAGCGCCGGCTCGCCGGTGGCCCGCATCTGGAGACCGGTGCGGAATATCTGAACTACTTCTACGTCACCGGTGTCACCGGCGAGCTCGACGAGCTGGCCGCGCGGTTGCGTGCCGCCGAAGAGGTGGCGGCAGCCTATGTGAAGCCGCCCGCCGAACCGCCGATCGCACCGGAGGGCGTTCGAGCGATCACGGGCCGCTCCGCTGCCGAGGCGCCGCCGGTGACGCCGGATTTCGTCGTGCGGCAGGGGTATCTGGACGCCGCGCCGCAGGGCATCGACGCGCGGTGGGCCTGGACGGTTCCCGGGGGCCGGGGTACCGGCGTGCGTGTGGTGGATATCGAGGGCGCATGGCGGTTCACCCACGAGGATTTGCGGGTCAACCAGGGCGGTGTGATCGGAGGCAGCCCCTCACCGGAGCTGGGCTGGCGCGACCACGGCACCGCGGTGGCCGGTGTGATCAGCGGTGACGTGAATGCCTACGGCATCACCGGCATCGTGCCCGAGGCCTACATCCGCGCGGTGTCGATCTTCGGAAACGGATCGGCGACCGCGATCCGCTCGGCCGCGGACACACTGAACCCCGGCGACGTGCTGCTGCTCGAACTGCACCGCCCGGGACCGCGTTTCACCTATGCCAACCGGCCGGACCAGCGCGGTTACATCGCGATCGAATGGTGGCCCGACGACTTCGCGGCGATCGGGTACGCGATCGGCAAGGGCGTGGTCGTGGTGGAGGCGGGCGGGAACGGCGGCGAAGACCTCGACGCCGCGCTCTACGACAACCGCCCCGCGGAGTTCCCGAGCACATGGCGCAATCCGTTCCGCGGTGGCAAGGCCGACTCCGGGGCGATCATCGTCGGAGCCGGTGCGCCCCCGCCCGGCTTCCACGGCCGTGACTACGGCCCGCCCCGCTCCCGCTTGCCGTTCTCCAACTACGGCGAACGAATCGACGTGCAAGGGTGGGGTCTGGAAGTCACCACCACCGGGTACGGCGATCTGCAAGGCGGTCCCGACGAGGACCTCTGGTACACCGACGTGTTCAGCGGAACCTCGAGCGCGTCGCCGATCGTGGTCGGCGCCGTCACGAGCTTCCAAGGCATGAGCGCGGCCGCGGCCGGACGCAAGACGCCCGCCGAGGTGCGTACGCGGCTGCGGGAAACCGGCTCTCCGCAAACCGATGCGCCGGAACGGCCCGTATCCCAGCGCATCGGCAACCTGCCGGACCTGAAATCGATGATCCTGCCGCGGTGAGCCGTCGAGGTGGCGCTCGGAAACACCTGTACGCCCGCGCGGCAAGAGCTGATTCCGCTGGGTGGAATTCACTGAGAACATAGTTGCCTGGAATGGAATCAGTAGCGCGGACCCAGGCGAGTGGTGGCCGACCGCCCACCGGAATCCGCCGCGGCCCGCGCCGTGGGTGCTATGTCCGTGGCGCGGCGCCGCTGATGATGCGGTGGATGGTAGATCCGTTCGCGCGGAACACCGAGCTGGTCGGTCGCGGGGTTCACCGGGACGGTTCACGGAACCCCGCTACGGAACACCCGTGAGCTGGGACCGGGCCCGCGCCGCCTGGTGTTCCGGTGGCCGATCGTCTAACGGAACACTGGCCGGACGCCCGGAACCAGCAGCCGGCTGCCAGACAGTCGACACGGCGCGCTGGGCGTGGTCAAAGGATCGGCAGGTCAGGAGGTATCCGCGTCTATGTGTTCGTGGTGGTCGTCCCGCAGCCGCCCGCGGCGGTGAACGGGTGGATCAGCTGGCGGGCGTAGTCGACCGGGTAATCGGGTTCGGCCGCCATGCCGAGCTGTTCGGAGGTGAAGCGCCGGCCGGGATCGTAGGAGTAGGTGCGGTAGAGGTGGTCCCAGAGCAGGGTGAACAGCCCGAAGTTCACGTCGCCGATACCGGCCCACTTGAGGTGATGGAAGCGGTGGCCCGCGTTGAGCGCGAGGACGTATCCGGCGGGACCGACACGGTAGTCGGCATTGGAGTGCTGTAGCAGCAGCTGGATCGCGACGGCGAGGGCGAGAACGGAGGCCACGTCGACGGGCAGGCCGAGCAGGATCAGCGGCGCGACGCCGGCGGCCATCTCGACGGTCTGGTGGACGGGATGTTTCATCAGGCCGTTGAGTCCGTAGAACCGGGTGACGCTGTGGTGCACGGCGTGGAATCGCCACAGCAGCCCGATCTTGTGACTGGCCAGATGCACCGTGGTGATGCCGAAGTCGGCGATCAGTACGGCAAGGAGGACCTGTCCGGCGAAGGGCAGCTCGCCGGGCCAGATCCGCGCGTTCGGGACGATCGCGGCCAGCAGCGGAATGGCGGCGACACTGATCAGGATCAGGGTTTCGTTGACCGTCGCGTGGATGCGGTCGCGGCGACTGTCGCCGAGGTCGTGGTTCCAGCCCTGCTCGTACGGGATGATCCGTTCGGCCAGAAACGAAGCTGCGATCGCCGAGGCCAGGATCGCGAGGAGCCAGTATTTCGGGGCGCCCGCAGCCGAGAGGGCGATACCGAGCCCGTTGAGCCCGAGCAGCATGAACGGTACATAGGCATACCGCGTGATCCGTTGTGCCGCCAACAGTATGGTCGTGTGCATGTGTTGAGCGTGCTGGCTCGACACCGCATCCGGCTTGAACGATTCGGCTATCGCGAATCGTTGTGCCAGGACAGGTTCCGGCTCAGCGCCGAGGGCGGCAGGCCGAAGGTCTCCCGGCAGGTGCGAGTCAGGTGGGCGCTGTCGGCGAACCCGGCGGCGTGCGCGGCGGTGGTGAGGTCCGCGCCGCCGGCCACCGCGTCCCGCGCGATCATCAGCCGCAACCAGAGCACGTAGCGGCGCAGCGGCAGCCCGACCTGGGCGGTGAAGAGATGTGTCAGTCTGCTCGCCGAAATGCCGACGCGGGCGGCGAGATCGGCGGTGCGAATGGTCCCGGAGGCGACGACGACCGGCAGGCAGTGCAGCGCGGAGGCCACCGCCGGGTGGCGGACGGCGTGGGAGACGGCTGTGCTGTGCGGCGCCAAGATCGCCATCAGTTCGGTGACGGCCGCGGCCACCGGCGCATCCTGATCGGGCAGGGACAGCGCCGGTCCGCCGGACCACCCGGCGGTGTGGGCGCGGTGCGTGGCGGCACGGCCTGCGGTGCTGTCCGGATCGAGGAACACCGCGATACCTGCGGGGGCGCCGCGCAGAACGCGATGCGATGCATCGGCGGGGATGATCATGTGGGTACCGGTGCACTCGGCGTGGTCGCCGGCAACGGTGATCGGGCCGGCCCCGACTATTACCTGGACGGCGTGGTGGGCGTGGGTGCCGGTCGGGCCGATCGATCCGCTGAAGGCGAGCACGCCGGGACGCAGCAGGACCTCGCCGCGCCAGGGCTGCGGACCGGTGCGCTCGTCAATGGTGGCGTCGGGAGCCTGCGTCCCGCATGCCGCCGAACGGAGTGGTGACACCGTCGTAGCGTAAGTGCAGCATCATCCCCTGATGTGCGTGCGGGGGTCGGCGTCCGGCACCAGTGCCACAGCTGTGTCCGGCATGACGAATACGAGGTGGTCGTAGCGCCCACCCGCGGGTGCGCAACCCGATACGGCTGATCTCACCGGGCTGGGGCAGGTCGCGGCCGTCGACGGCGGCAACACGGAACGAGGTGCCCGCCAACGCGAAGCGATGCGGATCGGAACTGGCGTTGATCAGCTGGAGGTCGAGATGCCGGTGACCCCGCTGCCGAGCGCGGTGAGAACGTTTTCGATGCCTTGCGGGCGGGCGTGAGCGATTCCTGCGCAAAGACGGGCGACCCGCCGAACTGCTGCACGCCATCCGGGTGATCGCCGACGGCGACGCCCTGCTGGTCGTCATCGCCTACCGGACCGGGCTGACCCGGCCCTGGCTGCGGCAGACCGCGACGGCGATCGCATTCGTCCGGCACAGCCGCCACGCGGCTCGGTCCTCGTCGACGTCCGCGCGGCTACGGCCTCCCGCGCAAACGTCTGCGATCCGCGTACGCGGATCGACGTAGCCAGTGCCGACCGCCGACGGACGCGGGACGTGCCCATCGGATCGAGAATCAATGGCGTGAGAGGCAAAGTTCCACTGCGAGTTCGCATTCTGTCCGCGCTCACCACCGAGCCGGACTGGGATTCGATCACCCCCGAACAGATCATCGAGGTACGTGAGGCTCAGGCCCACAAGCGCCGCTCGGCACTGGGCAGACTGGTCACCGGCAAGCCTGATCAGCGCGCACGCATCACCACGCGCACACTCGATCTCCCACAACGACGCGTGGACGTGCGGGTCTACCGGCCCGAACGGGAAGACTCGGCGCTGCCTTTGATCATTGCGTTCCACGGCGGCGGATTCCTCGGCGGTGCACCGGATCAGGACGATTGGCTGCTCGGGCACTTGGCGGCGAACCTTCCGGCCGTGGTCACCTCCGTCGACTACCGGCTGGCCCCCGAACATCGGATCGGCGCATTCGTCGAAGACGCCCACGACGCCGCGGCCCAGCTGGCCGAATCGGCCCCGGCGTTCTGCGCGGACCCCGACCGGATCGCCCTGCTGGGCGCCAGCGCGGGAGCCACACTCGCGGCGCTCACCGCGATCCACGCCCGCGAACTCGGGCTGGCGGTACGGGCGCAGGTGCTGATAAATCCGCAACTCGATTGGACCGACCGTATTTTCGACTACCCCTCGTTCACCGAGAACGCGGACGCACCGAGCCCGACGCCGGCCTTCTGCCGTGCCATGCTGCGTTTCGCGATTCCCGAACCGTTCGATCGCACGACGATCACCCCCCTGCTGCGTGACGACCTCGCGGGCGCGGCCCCGGCGCTCATCCAAGCCGCGGGGCTGGACCCTCTGGCCGACCAGGCCCCGGCCTACGCCGAGCGCCTGCGGCAAGCGGGCAACGACGCCACGCTGACGCACTATCCGGAAGCGGTGCACGCCTTCCTTTCCATGCCCGGACTGGTCCCCGCGGCCCGGCCGGCCCGCGCCGAGATCCTCGACTACCTCCGTACCCACCTGCTGGCACGGCCGCCGGTTGAGGGCTACGCAGCCGGTCGCTGACGCGGCGATGCCCGGCAACTTCCTTCCGTTCAACCCATTTCGTGAGAGGTGTTCCATGCGGAATACGACAACCGGCCCAGGCGTGCGGATCGCCGTACGACGCGCGATTTCGGCGCTGTTGGTCGCCGGATGCGCGGTACCGGTCGCAGGAGTGGCAACGGCGGACCCGGTGGCTTCGAGCGGCCCCGGAACCATCGTGTCGTCCCGGTCGCTGGAGGCGACCGAACTCATTCCCGCGGCGGGCGAGGGCTATCGGCTCGTCTATCGAACCACCGGCCGCGACGGCGAGCCGGAGATCAGCGGCGGAAACGTCTACCTGCCCGCCGGGGCTGCACCGCCGGGCGGGTGGCGGGTGGTGTCCTGGGCGCACGGCACGAGCGGGATGGCACAGGGGTGTGCACCCAATCTCCTCGGCGGCATCGCGGATACACACGACGAAACACCGCAGCTGACCGACCTGCTAGCCCAGGGGTACGCCGTGGTGGCCACCGACTACATCGGGCTCGGGGCGCCCGGGCGCTACGAGTATCTTTCCGGGCGCGCGGAAGGACACGCGGTGCTCGATATCGTCCGCGCCGGCCGCGTCGTGGAGCCGGACCTATCGGATTCGTATGCGCTGGCAGGACATTCGATCGGCGGGCATGCGGTGTTGCACGCGGCACAATTGTCTTCGAGCTACGCACCGGAACTCGATCTGCGCGGCACCGCCGCCTTCGCTCCGACGAGCAACTACGAGCAGTTGATCTCCGCGCTTTCCGGACCGGACCTGGCTGTGCCGTTCCCCGCGGGACTACAGATCAGGGTCTTGATGATCCTGGCCGGCCTCGACCACGCGCATCCGGAGCTGGGCGTCGCCGACCACCTGAGCGAACGAGGCAAACATGTGGTAGCTATCGCAGAGTCCGGGGAAGACTGCCTGAGATCAGCGGAACAAGCCCTCACCGGACGTCCCTTCGGTCAGCTGTTCGCCGAACCCGTGTCCGATCCGGCCCTGACAGCCGCACTCCGCGAGTACATGGCCGCGCCCACGACCGGCTACGACCGGCCGCTGCTGCTTCTGCAGGGCGGAGCCGACACTGTGCAACCGATCCCGACCACCGTCCTGCTCCAGCAGCAACTCGAACAAAGCGGCACCGACAGCCGCCTGCTTGTCTACCCCGCGGCCGATCACTTCACACTCTTGCCGCAAGCCCGCCACGATACAGCCGCATTTCTCGCCCACATGCTGCCCAGCCGCTGACCCAACGATGGGAACCGCCCCGTAGGGCCCGCGCGGACAATCGCAGCGCAGTCGATGTGACGGCTGCAAACGGTCTCGAGACCGCCGACTCGCCGTCCCTCTCACCGCTTCAGCCGCAACGGGTTCGGAAGCAGCTCGAGTCTGCGGCGGTCGCATCTCCGCCGGCCCGACCAGTTGTCGCTCAGTTCACGCGGGCGGCCAGCAGCAACTCGAGCATCAGCTGGACGAATTCATCAGGCGCGTCGGTGAATCCGCTGTGGCCGCCGGGGAACTCGGTCAGCGGGATGTTCAGTTGCGCGGCGAGGGTCTGGGCGGGACGGTACGGGAGTTTGCCTCTGCTTTCCCGGCCCGCCCCCAGTACGAGGCGGTCGGTGACCGGTTCCAAAGCCGCCACGTCCGGGATGTGGGAGGTGATCGTGCGCAATTCGTGTCTCATGTTGCGCGGCGCGTTGGCGTGCAGACGTTCGATCATCACCGCCGCGCGCGGTGAGAGCTGGGCGGCATCGGGCATCCGCACGCCTCCGCCGATCCCCTCGAGAAAACGCGCGCCCGCGGCGGCGAGGCCCTCGGTCTCGAACAATTCGTACACTTCGTCGACGAACGCTTTGTGCTCGGCGGCGTCGGGCAGCACGCCGAAAGACGGCGGCTCGTGCGCGATCACCAGCCGCAATCGCTGGGGATGGCGGGCGAGCAGGTCCAGCGCGACCACCGCGCCGCCGCTGCCGCCGAAGACGTAGGCGTCTTCACCCGCGGGTGTGAGGTGCTCGAGGAGCAAGTGAGCGTCCTCGCTCTGCACCTCGACCTCGATATCGGCGGGTGGGCCGGGCTCGAGCACGCTGCGCGAGTAACCGCGCGGGTCGATGGTGACCACGGTGAAGTGCTGGGCGAGAGGCTCGAGAATGGGATCGAAGACCGCCGCGTCGCCTCCGCTGCCCGGCAGCAACAGCAGCACCGGTCCGGCGCCGCTCACCTCGTAGTACAGCGTCGCTCCCGGGACCTGCAGAGTGCCGGATTTCATGGGTGTTTCTCCTTGCCGTCGGTCGGCCACTGCTCAAGGGTGACGTGCAGGGCGTCGATGATGCGTTCCCAGGAGTCGGCGGTGGAGCGGGCATGCCCGAAGCCGCCGGTCGCCTCCAGAACGCTGTAACCGTGAAAGGTGCTGCGCAGCAATCGGACCGCGTCGGTGCTGTCGGGTTCGGCCAAACCGTAGGCGCGCAGCATGCCGTAGGTCAGTTCGATGGCGCGCAGTGCGCCGGTCGTGGCGTGCGCCACTTCGGGATCGAACGGGAGCTGGGTCGCGGCGTAGCGCCCGGGGAAGCGCAGGGCGTAGTCCCGCCAGGCGTGGGCGTATGCGGCCAGTGCGTCGCGTCCGGCGCGACCGGCCACCGCCGCGGCGATCAGCTCGGTCTTCTCCGTAGCCGCCAGGGCCGCCACTCGCGCGCGGAGATCCCGGAGATTCTTGACGTGGGAATACAGGCTCGCGTCCTGGACGCCGAACCGCTTGGCCACCGCCGACATCGTGACGTTGTCCAATCCGACTTCGTCGGCGAGATCGGCCGCGGCGCGCGTGATCCGCTCCGCGCTCAACCCTGCTCGAGCCATCATGCACACCTCCGAAAAGCTACGATGCCTAGTTTATATCCTAGGAACATTAGGTTATGCAACTCGCGGAGTTCGGCGATGAACCCCGTCTTCCGGCCCCGAGTTCCGCAACAGATTCCGGCCACCGGCCAACGGAGCGGTGCCGACCGCGATCACATCGGGATCGACACGCGACTTCGGCTCGGTCAGGTCTGCGGCGCAACCAGACCGGCAACAGGCTGGAAGGTCGGCGGGTGATTCACGTTCGCGTGGTTCCGGCACTCGGCTGAGCCGGTGTCCGGACCGCTATCTCGCCGCTCAATGCGTAGTCGCCGGACAGGCGTAGTCCGTCCCCGCTCCAGAATCGGCCCGGGTCGTACCAGTCGGGGCTCCGGTGCGAGGGCAGCAGTCCCATCGCTTGATATGTGGCGGCCACGATTTCGGCGCAATACGCGTTCTCCAGTTCCCGGGCGGCCGATCGACTCGGCGCGCGACGGGGGAGGCGGGCACGGCCGCGTAGCCAGCGCCCCGCCATGCCCGCGGTGGTCGGGAACGGGGTGCCGTCGAGGCGGGCGATGGCGCGCAGCGCGCTGTCTTCCATCTCCCGGCTGACCGAAGGGTCCAACTGGCGCAACCAGGCCCGCTGGCCGTAACGGTGCGCCCACACGAGCACGGCGTCACGCAAGTTGTGCAGCTGAGCGCCGCGGTGGGCGGTTCCCGACCACATGTCGGTCAGGGATCGTCCCAGTTCCGCGTGCCAGATCAGCGCGGGCAGATCGTCGATCACGACGGACATCCCGACATGGTTCACCGGGCTGTTCGTCGTCATCCGGATCACCCGGTCGGCCGTGGAATGCCCACGGAAAAGCCAGATGTCGCCCGTTCTGGTGACCTCGACCGCTCGGTCGAGACTGATGCCGGTCCCCGTCATGGTCGTAGCCTATGCGGTATGAGGTGGTGGAAGGCAGTGGGATTGGCGGGTGCGGCCGGTGTGGTTGCCACCGGTGTCGTGGTGGTGCGCGCCGAGCGCCGCCGCCGCGCCTATACCCCCGACCAGGTTCGCGAACAATTGCACGCGCGATTCGCCCAGGCGGCATCGGTCCCGGAAACCGTCGGCACCGCTGCCGCGGAACCGCGGGGCGTCACCGGTATCGGCGGGCGTATCCGACGATGGTTCCGTCGCCGATCCGAGCAGCACGACTAGCCACGACGAATCGAGCTGCACCGGATCGATGTGACCCTCACCGAGCGTATTCACGGGAACCGCTGGGCGATCGCGGCCGCGATCACGTCCGGTGCGTGTTCCTGAATGAAATGCCGCGCGTGCGGCAGCTCGACCACGTCGAGATCGCGGAAGGCGGCGCGCATTCGCGGGATACAGGCGTTCGGGCGGAACACCATGTCCCGCATTCCCCAGACCAACAGGGTCGGTTTGTCGCCGAGCAGGACCGGCACGTCTCGGGCCAGTTGGTCCAGCAGCGGGCCTGCGGCACGAATTTCCCTGGGCGTCACGGCGAGTGCGGCCCGGGCCTCCGCGGTGGGCTGCACCATCCGATAGTGGTCGGCCTCGGCCGCGGTGAGCTTGCGCCCCAATTCGGCGAGCAGGACGCGCTCGACGAGAAAATTCTGCTCGAGTATCCGCCGCTGCATCGGAGTGCTGCTCATGATCATGCTGAAAACCCGATTGACCATCGCTTCGGTGGGCCAGAACGAGGTGTTGCCCAGCACGATCCCTCTCACCCGATCCGCGCGCGCGGTGACCGCGCCCAGCCCGATGGGTCCGCCCCAATCCTGTCCCATCAGAACGAACCCGTCGAGCTGCAGGTGATCGATCAGCTCGCCGAGGACCGCGGTGTGCTCGCCGATCGTGTAACCGAAATCAGCGGGACGTTCGGATAATCCGAAACCGGGATAGTCGACGGCGATACACCGATACCGGTCGCGCAGGTCCTTCACGATGTGACGGTAGAGGAAACTCCACGTCGGGGCGCCGTGACAGAACAGCAGCGGCGGCCCGGACCCCTCGTCGATGTAGTGAATTCTGCCGACGGACGAGTCGAACCACCGCGACTCGAAGGGGTACAGATTCCCGTCGGGAACGAAGTCGATCAGCATTGGGCCCTCCCTCCCTCCGAGACAGGCTACCTCTGATGCGCCCCCGGGCCCGCGCGGGGCCATTCCACCGGCCCTGCGCCGCAACGGCCTACGGAACGAGGGGAGCCATCGGGGTCAAGCCGAGATCGGCGATCGCGGCCGCACCGCGGGCGGCATGATCGCCGCCGGCGAGCACCTCGGTCCGCGCCGACTGGTAGCGGCAACCGGCGGCGTCGAACGCGGCTGCCGTCGCGAGCAACCGCTGCCGGTCACCGGCGTGCAGTGCTTCGGCTCGCTCCACGATGGCGCCTGCGATGGGGTTTCCGGCCACGATGGTCCTGGCCTCGGCCAAGCGATCGCCGGCATCGGAGACCCCGGCGAGTACGGCCGCCTCGGCCCGCAGCGCCACATACCAGTGCAGCCAGATCCACGTGACCCATCGCCACACCTCACCGGGCTCGGCCGCCAGCCGTTGCAGCGCCTCGGTTATCTGCCCGCGGTGGAGCATGGCGAGTGCGTCGAAGACCGCGCCGTATCCGTGGGTCTGTGCCGGCGGCGTGCCGAGCCGGTGCAGTGCGGCGTCCCATTCGCTCCGGGCGTCGTGGTCGCCGCGCAGGTCGTGGATCATCGCCACACCGGCTACCGCCGGTCCCAGGACCGATTTGGCGGGGTTGCCTGCCCGCTGCCACGCGTCCAGGAACCGGACGCTGTGGGTGAGTACCTCATCGACGTTGCCCGCCAGCGCGTCGGTCACCAGCAACCAGCTCGTCGCACGATGGCCGACCTCGGCGAGCAGAGGATGATCGGCGAGCTGCCGTGCCCATCGGCGCGCGGCGCGCAGGTCCCCCGCGCCGAGCTCGGCCTCGGCCGCCTCGCCGAGCGCGTCGATCAGCTCGTGGGTGCCGGTCGGGATGTTCGTGGTGGACTCCAGCAGCGCCATCCGCCGCCGCGTGATGTCCGCGGCGGCGAAAGTGTCACCGGCCAAGCTGTGGGCACCGGCGAGAGTGTCGAGAGCGGCGGACTCGGCCAGCGGGTCGCCCGTGCGGTGCGCGAGTTCGACCGCCCGTTCGGCACGCTCGATGGTGTGCGCCGCAGCGTCATCGGGGGAGTGCTGGGCGGTGAGGGCATCGGTGAGCGCCCGCCCGGTCTCGGCCAGCGCCACGGCGGCTTGGGCGGCCGGGTCGTCCCCGGCGAGCTGCTGCGCCTCGGTGATGAGTGCGGCCGCCTCCCCCGGCGGCAGGGGCCGGACGAACTTGCTCGCGAACCGGTACGCGTCGGCGGCTGCGGTCGCCAGGTCGCGGGCGGCGCCGGCGCGGTCACCGGACCGGAGGGCGGCGTCGGCGGCCGCGCGGCGCAGGCGGTGCATGTCGTCGCCCCGCATCTGGCACCCGGCCGCGGAAGCGGCGTGGCGCAGCATCGAGGCGGCGGTGGCCGGGTCGTCCGCGAGCGCGGCCGCCTGCTCGTAGCGCATCTGGGACTCGCCGATCAGATTGCGCGTGAAGCACAGTTGCGCCAGGTGCCGAGCGAAGCGGCCGGCATCCGCGCGCTGCTGCGGCCGGTCGACCGCCCACGCCATCGCGGCGCGGAAGTCGTCGGCCACCGCGTCGAACCGTGGCCGCCAGTCCGTTCCCACCACCGCCAGCTCGGCGGCCCCGGCCAGGCACCAGCTCAGGTGACGGGACCGGATGTCGTCCAGCTCACCCGCTTCGGTGAGCCGCTCCATCCCGTACTGACGGATGGTTTCCAGCGCCCGGTACGCGGTACCGCTCGGGGACGCCGTCACCACCAGCAGGCTCTGCTCGGCGAGCCGGGCCAGGCCGTCGGCGACGACGCTCCTCTCGCAGGCGGCCACCTGTGCCGCGGCCGCGACGGTGAACGACTTCATGAACACCGACACCCGGCCCAGCAGCACTCGATCGTCCGGCTCGAGCAGGGCGTGACTCCAGTCCAGTGCTGCCCGCACCGAGCGGTGCCGGTCCTCGGTGCGCGGGCCCCCCGCCAGCATCCGCAGCTGGTCGGACAGTCCGGCTTCGAGGCCGTCGAGCCCCAGGGTGGTCCAGCGGGCGGCGGCCAGTTCGATCGCCAGCGCCACCCCGTCCAGCCGCGCACAGAACGCGGCGACATCGTCGCGCAGCGCATGATTCGGCGGCCAGCCGCCCGCGGCCGCGCGGTCCATGAACAACTCGACAGCGTCCGATGCGCCCTCGCCGGTCAGTGACATCGGGGGGACGGCGTACACCCGTTCGAACGGAACCATCAGCCGGGCCCGGCTGGTCGCGAGCACCGTCACGCCGGGGCACGTCGCGAGCAGCCGTTCGATGAACGGCGCCACCCCGTCGCGCACGTGCTCGCAGTTGTCGAGCACCAGCAAGGCGCGACGGTCGGCCAGCGCGGCGGGCACGGTCTCATCCATGGCGCGGCCGGGTTGCTCGCCGAGGCCGAGTGCGAGGGCGACCGTCGCGGCGACCACGCTGGTATCCGCGCTGGTGATCGGGACGAGGTCGACGAACCACACTCCGTCGGAGAACTCGCCTGCGACCTGCGCGGCCACCGACAACGCCAGCCGGGTTTTGCCCACTCCGCCGGGGCCGACGGCGGTCACCTGCCGATGTTTCGTGATCATCTCGGTCAGTTCGGCCCGCTCCCGCGCCCGGCCGACGAACGAGGTCAGCGGTGTAGGCAGAACCGGCGCCGGGTGCGACCGGTCGGCGCGAGGCGGATCGGACGCTCGCTGGGCGAGTGCCCGCCGATCCGGCACCTCCAGCTTGCGCAGGAGCGAGGAGACATGGCTCTCCACGGTGCGCACGGAGATGAACAGCCGCGCCCCGATCTCGGCGTTGCTGAAATGTTCCCCCACCAGCGCCAGCACCTCGGCCTCCCGAGCCGAGATCTCCACCGTCGCCGCCATGGCACCGATTCTGCCGTACGCGCGCCGCACTCATACTCCGCGGTCGGTTTCCGGTGGTGGGGAGCCGATTCCGGCCGGTCCGCACTCCTCACCACGGACCGCTTCCGCGTGGCACCCCAGCACCCACCGTGGGCGATCCGTGCCGCGTTCCGTGGTCGGTTCCGTGGTCGCCACGGATGTGCGCAGGCCGCGCCGGAGGAGATGCTGTGAGCACGTTCGATTCGCCTCGACAGGCGGGCACCGGGAACAACCGGACCCACGAGATCAGGAGTGATCATGACCAGCTCTTCCACCCAGGGAATCAAGACCGTGCTGCATCCGGTGTCCGACCTGGCGGCGGCCAAGGCGGTGTATGCCGCCCTGCTCGGCGTGGCGCCGCAGACCGACACGTCCTACTACGTCGGTTTCGAGGCCGAAGGCCAGCACATCGGGCTGGTGCCCGCCGGTGGCCCGCAGAGCATGACCGCACCGGTGGCCTACTGGCACGTGCTCGACATCGAGGCGAAGCTGGCCGAGTTGGCCACCGCGGGCGCCACCGTGGCGGAACACGCGCACGACGTGGGCGGCGGCCGCCTGGTGGCCACCGTCACCGACACCGACGGCAACGTGCTCGGGTTGATCCAGGACCGCTGAGCGCCGAATCCCCCCTGACATCACCCTCATCCACGATCCCCACGAAGGAAACAGCTCATGACCACGCAGCAGTCCGCTACCCGTACCACCGCGAAGACCAAGGCTTCCGTCGGATTCACCGATGAGGAACGAGCCGCGATGAAAGAACACGCCCAAGAGTTGAAGACCGCCGCGCGCCGCGGCTCGCGAGCGGCAAAGGCGGACGGGGAGAACGACGTGCTCGCGAAGATCGCGGGGATGCAGGAATCCGATCGGGTGATCGCCGAACGACTGCACGCCATCGTCAAAGCCTGCGCTCCGCAGCTGTCGCCGAAACTGTGGTACGGCATGCCCGCCTACGCCAAGGACGGCAAGGTCCTGTGCTTCTTCCAGAGCGCCGAGAAGTTCAAAGCGCGGTACGCGACTTTCGGTTTCAACGACATCGCCGCACTCGACGACGGCACCGTGTGGCCGACCGCCTTCGCACTCACGAAGCTGACCGCCGCCGACGAGGCGCGGATCAGTGACCTGGTGAAGAGGGCGGTGGGCTGAACAACCGGCCTGCCACTGTGCCACAGTGGCAGGCCTGCCCGGCGCGGCGACCTGGCCACCGGCTCCTTGCGAGGCGTCCGGACCGGACGACTGTTTTCGCTGCGGACCTGCATTGTTGCCGAATCTCAAAGGTGTCGGCATTGCCCGCGCGATGGAGGCGGTCGACGATCGGTGCTGTCGGAGAATCAGCCGGCAGCGAATTCAGGGGGTGGAAGTATGCGGCGGTATGTCGGCATGCTCGTTCTGCGCGTCAAACGGTCTCGGGTCACGCATTCCTATCTCTACGTGAGCTGTGATCAGTGGCCGCCGTTCCCGAGCTGAGTGCGAACGGCCGGGCGAGGCGGAGAATTCCCGGCCCGCCCGGCCGTCCGCTCGTCGGCGATCTCGTGAGCTATCACCGCGATCCGATCCGGTGGATGGTCGCCGCACGCGTCGCCTACGGCGATGTCGTGCAACTCGCACCCGGAATCGTGGTGCTCTTCGATCCGGACGCCGTGCACCGCGTGCTCACCGAGACGAACGTGAACTATGTCGTCGATTCCGGGCGCCTCGCCGGTGCGCGCAGCCGCCGCGAACGCCTGTCCAGACTGGACACGTGGAAGCTGGTTCGCCGGGACCTGTGGCACGGATTCGACACGGAATTGGTCGATGCGCACATTCGCCGGTATCGCGAGTGGATGAGCAGTGAACTCGTCGACCGCGACGCCGGGCTGGTGGATGTCTGCCGCGACCTCTGCGGCCGTGGAATCGTCGATTTCTACTTGGGCGGCGACAGCGGCACCGCGGCTCTGGTCGGCGAGATCCGTGCCGCCGCCGACCAGCTGTTCGCCCGTTCGCTGGAGTCCCTGGACCGAGCGGAAGCGCGGGTGCCCTGGTGGCCGAGGCCACGCGCTGCCCGAGCGGGTTCGGCCGACCGGAGGCTCGTCGAACTCCTGGGCGAGGCCATCCGGCGGCGCGCCGCCGCGCGCCGTTCGGCCCGCCCTCGTGACGGCCTCGACGTGCTGCTCGCGGCGTGCGGCGGCGCAGCGGATGATCGGCTCCTCGCCACGCTGCGCATGGCTTTGTTCGCATCGCACGGAGTGCCCGGTGTCGCACTGTCCTGGCTGCTGCTGCGGCTGGCCGCCGACGCGGGTCTGCGGACCAGGGTGCTCGGCGAACTCGGAGACCATCCGACGGTCACCGGATCGGTGGCCACCGACTTCCCCTACACCATGGCAGTGATCCGTGAGACGCTTCGCCTGCACCCCCCACAGTGGATTCTGTCGCGTACCGCGGTGCGGGACACCGAGATCGGCGGGTACCGGGTCAAGGCGGGTTGGGAGGTCGTCATGTGCCCTTACCTGTTGCACCGCGATCCCGGCGCGTGGGCCGAGCCCGAGCGGTTCGATCCCGGCCGCTGGTCGGATGCCATCCCGCACCCCCGCCATTCGTATCTCCCGTTCGGCTCCGGTCCCCGCATCTGTCCGGGATCACAACTGGGCATACTCCAGATGGTCTTGGCCGTACAACAGCTGTTCACTCGCTACGAGCTGTCCCTTCCGGAATTCGACACGGTGACACCGGCCTTCACGACGTTGCTGCAACCGGCGAACGTCACCCCCATGTGGCGCCGACGACGGGAGTAGCAGCGTGCCCGACCAGCAGCTCGAGGCCGGACGCGCCCGCTGCCGGGTCGGTCGGAGGTGAATCGCAGCCCGCTCGCAGGAGGGCGATGGCTGTAGCGTCAGGTCACTATCCGGAGGGGATGTTCGAGTAGGCCTTTCAGCTGTTGCAGGAACTGGGCGGCCACCGCTCCGTCGATGGCGCGGTGGTCGGCGGACAGGGTGACGCGCAGGATTTTCCTGGTCACCACTCGGTCGTCGTCCAGCCGCAGTTCGTCGGTGGCCGCGCCGACGGCCAGGATGGCGGCCTCCGGTGGGTTGATCACGGCGGTGAAGTGCTCGATTCCGAACATCCCCAGGTTGGAGATGGTGAAGGTGCCGCCGTTCATCTCGTCGGTGCGCAGCTTGCGCTCGCGGGCGCGTTCGGCCTTGTCGCGGCTTTCGGCGGCGATCTCCGACACGCTCTTGCGATCGGCATCGCGCAGCACCGGGACGAGCAGGCCCGCGGGCGTGGCGACGGCGATGCCGAGGTGCACTCCGCGGTGCCGCAACAGCTTGTCGCCCGCGAAGGAGACGTTGACCGCAGGGTTCGTCCGCAGCGTCACGGCGACAGCCTTGACCAGCAGATCGTTGACACTGACCTTTCCCGCGCCGGTCTGCGCCAGCGTGTCGTTGATCTGCGCGCGGAAGCCGAACAGTTCGGTGACATCGATCGCGGAGGTCAGGTAGATGTGCGGGGCCTGCTGTTTGCTCTGGGTCAGCCGCGTGGCCGAGACCCGTTGCACGGTCGTCAGCGGGATCTGCTCGTAGTCACCCGGAGCCGCAGAAGAGGTTCCGGTCGAGGCAGCGGGGACGACTTCGGTCGGCGGGTCGAGTTCGGCTGCGCGATGGGCGGATTCGACATCCTGCCGGACCACGCGTCCGCCCGGGCCGGTGCCCGCCACGGTGGAGATGTCGACACCGAGTTCGGCGGCGATCTTGCGTGCCAGCGGCGAGGTCTTCTTGCGTTCCGGCGTCGCGTGAGCGCCGTCGGTGGCGGCCGCACCCGCGCGGCTGCCCGGCTCGGGGCCGTTGCCGGGACGCGGCGCGGGCGCTTGCTCGACGGGCGCGGCGGCGGCCGGGGCCGGCGCGTTACCGCTCACGCCGGTCGCGGCCGTGGCACTGCCGTCGCCGATGAGGCCGATCGGGGTCCCGATCGGCACTCGCGCGCCCTCGGCGGCGAGGATCCGCTCGAGCACGCCGTTGTCGTAGGCCTCGAGCTCCATCAGGGCTTTGTCGGTTTCGATCTCGGCGAGGATCTCACCTCGTTCGACCGGATCGCCCACCTGTTTGAGCCAGGAGACGATGACGCCCTCCTCCATGGTGTCGGAGAGGCGGGGCATGGTGATTTCGGGCATGGGATGGGTCCTCGGGTCTCAGCGTCGTTTGCCGACTGCCGCGAGGGTTTCCACCGCGGCGGTGTACAGCGAATCGGCCGACGGCAGGGCGAGCCGTTCGAGCGGCTTGGCGTAGGGCAGCGGCACCTCGGCCATGGCCACCCGGCGAACCGGGGCGTCCAGATAGTCGAAGGCGCCGTCGGAGATGGAGGCGGCGACCTCGGCGCCGATTCCGTAGGTGAGCCAGTCGTCCTCGCCGATCACGGCGCAACCGGTCTTGCGAACGGATTCGACGAGGGTGTCGCGGTCGAGCGGACGAAGGCTGCGCAGGTCGACGACCTCGGCGCTGAAACCGTCGGCGGCGAGTCGCTCGGCGACCTCGGTGCAGACGGTGGCCATGCGGGAGTAGCCGATCAGCGTGATATCGGAGCCGGTCCTCGTGACCGCGGCCTTTCCGATCCGGGCGGCCGGAAGATTCTCCGGCACTTCGCCTTTGGTGTTGTAGAGCGACAGGTTCTCCAGGAACAGCACCGGATCGTCGTCTTCGATGGCGGCTTTGAGCAGCGCTCGCGCATCGGCCGGAGTGCTGGGCGCGACCACCTTCAGCCCCGGCACGAAGGCGTAGTACAGCTCGATGTTCTGCGAGTGTGTCGCGCCCAGCTGCTGTCCGCCGCCGCCCGGGGTGCGGATGACCATGGGCACGCTGGTCTGTCCTCCGAACATGCCGTAGATCTTGGCGGCGTGGTTGACGATCTGATCGAGCGCCAGCAGCGAGAAGTTGATCGTCATGATCTCCACCACCGGGCGCAGGCCCAGCATGGCGGCGCCGATGGCGGCGCCGACGAAACCCTCTTCGGCGATGGGGGTGTCGCGCACCCGTTTCTCGCCGAATTCGGCCAGCAAACCCGCGGTGATCTTGTAGGAGCCCTCGAAGATGCCGATCTCCTCCCCGATGAGGAAGACATCGTCGTCGCGCCGCATCTCCTCGCGGAGGGTTTCGCGCAGCGCCTCGCGATAGGTCATGACAGCCACGGTGATGTCCTTAACTGGTGAAGAGCGGATCGGCGGGCAGGCGGCGCGAATCGCCCGCCACGGGCGTCGCGTAGTTGTAGTCGAACAGGCTCGACGGCTGCGGGTGCGGACTGCTCGCGGCGAATTCGACCGCCGCCGCGACCTCCGCGTTCACCTCGGCTTCCAGCGCGGCCACGGACGAATCGCTCAACACACCCGCGGCGAGCAGCGCGTCGCGCCACCGGACGACGGGGTCGTTGCTCCGGGCGATCGACACCGCCTCTTCGGTGCGGTATTTCGCCGGGTCGACCACCGAATGGCCCTTGAGGCGGTAGCTGACCGCCTCGAGCAGCGCGGGTTTGCGCTCGCGCCGGGCGGTTTCGATCAGCTCACCGGCCATATCGCGCACGGCAAGCACATCGGTGCCGTCCACGCGCTCGCCGCGCATGCGGTAGGCGGCCGCGCGCTTCCACAGATCCGGTTCGGCGGAGGAGCGTTCGACCGTGGTGCCCATCCCCGTCTGATTGTTGATCACCAGGAACACCACCGGCAGATTCCACAGCGCCGCGATGTTCAACGACTCGTGGAACGCGCCGATATTGGTGGTGCCCTCGCCCATCTGGCACACCACCACGTCGTCTTCGCCGCGATAGTCGATGGCCAGCGCCGCGCCGACGGCCAACGGCACCTGGCCGCCCACGATGGCGTAACCGCCCAGCAGGCGGGTCGCGGTGTCGTACATGTGCATGGAACCGCCCCAGCCCTTGGAGGTGCCGGTGGAGCGGCCGTAGAGCTCGGCCATGACCCGGCCGGGCTCGATGCCTTTGGCCAGCGCGTAGCCGTGCTCACGATAGTTGGTGAACAGGTAGTCGGTCGGGCGCATGGCCGCGCCGAGCCCGACCACGGTGGCCTCTTCGCCCAGGTTGAGGTGGCAGTAGCCGCCGATCTGGGCCTGCTGGTAGCTCTGTGCGGTGCGCTCCTCGAACCGGCGCACGAACAGCATGTCGCGATACAGTCCGCGCAGCGTGCCGGGATCCTCCGCGGTGATGCGCGCGTCGACCGGTGCGGTGGAGCGGGTTTGCGTGGAGGCATCGTCGATGCCGCGATCCTCGGCGCTCGACGCGGACGGACGCGTCGCCGACCGAGTCGTCTTGCGACTCGGTCTGCGGGGAGTGGTGCTGGTGGTCACGGCAGGGCTCCTCAACGCTTCCTGGGCGCGATGTGCACGGGCAGTCCGAGGCCGGCCATGGCCGCCTCCATGCCGATCTCGCCGAGAGTGGGGTGGGCGTGGATGGTGTCGGCGAGTTCGTCGAGGGTCGCCTCCAGGGAGATGGCCAGCGCGCCCTCGGTGATCAGGTCGCTGGCCGAGGGGCCGATGATGTGCACGCCGAGCACTTCTCGATGACGCTGCCCGGCAACGATTTTGACGAATCCCTCGGTCTCGCCGAAGGTCTGGGCCCGCCCCAGCGCGGCGAAGGGGAAGCGCGCGGTGACGACCTCGTGCCCGGCGGCGCGGGCCTTCGCCTCGGTGAGTCCGACGCTCGCGATCTCCGGGTGGGTGAAGGTGGCGGCCGGGATGGCGGTGTAGTCGATGTGCGCCGGATGACCGGCGATCACGTCCGCGGCGGTGAGGCCCTGATGCGAGGCGACGTGCGCGAGCAGGGCGCGTCCGGTGACGTCTCCGATGGCGTAGACGTGCTCGACGCCGGTGCGCAGCTGCTCGTCGACGGGGATGAAACCGCGAGCGTCGGTGGCGATTCCCGCGACGTCCAAGCCGAGATCGGCGGTGTTGGGACGGCGTCCGACGCCGACCAGTACCACGTCCGCGTCGAGTTCGCGCGCGTGCTCGCCGGTCACGCTCACCCGCAGCGCGTCGGTCCGCGTGATGGCTTCGACCGTGGAGCCGGTGAGCACGGTGATGCCGCGCTTGGTGAACGACCGTCCCAGGGCGGCGCCGAGGTCGGCGTCCTCCAGCGGCACCAGGGTGTCCTGCATTTCGACGATGCTCACCCGAGTGCCGAAGCTCGCGAACAGGCTGGCCCATTCCGCGCCGACCGCGCTGCCGCCGATGACGACGAGGCGTTCGGGCACGTCGGTCAGCCCGAACGCGCCGTCGGAGGTGATGACGCCCGGCAGGTCCGCGCCCGGGATCGCCAGTCGCGCGGGCACAGATCCGGTCGCGATGATCACGTCGGTCGCGCTGATCGCACGGGTGGCGGTGGCCGTCGGCGCGGCGGCGTAGCGGGGTCCGCCGGGAAAGACCGGCGACTGGGCTGCCTCGAACACCTCGACACCGGTGGGGCCGGTGAAGCGGGCGTGACCCTCGATCACCGTGACATCGTTGGCGGCGAGCAGGCCCGCCACACCGTCGGTGAGTTGCTTGACGATGCCGTCTTTGCGCTGGCGCACCGCGGCGAAGTCGTAGCGCACGTTGTCGGCGAAGATGCCGAAATCCACTGCGGTGCTCAGGGTTTGGAATACTTCAGCGGATCGCAGCATCGCTTTGGTCGGAATGCAGCCCCAGTTGAGGCAGACCCCGCCCGGGCGCTCCTTCTCGACCAAGCCGACCCGCAGGCCGCGTTGGGCCGCGCGGATGGCGGCGACATATCCGCCGGGGCCGCCGCCGACCACCAGGAGATCGAAATCCGGCACTCGTGGTGCTCCTCGTCCTCGATGATTCGATCCACCCTCGGTTGTGGGGCGGATCATCGCTATCGAGTGTTGCCGTAGCGAAGTGCACAGACAATTGCCACGAAGCCCAGTAGTGCAGCGGCCTGATTGGGCGCTGCGCCCAATCGGCCGAGGGGATCAGGCGCCGTCCGACGCCCGCGCGAGGTCGAGCGCGGCCAGTGCCAGTGACAGTTCCACATAGTCGCGCCGCCCTTCGAGCGGGCGCCCGAGCAGGGTCGAGATGCGGTGCAGCCGATTGATGACGGTGTTGCGGTGGCAGTGCAGTCGTGTCGCGGCGTGGGCCGCTGAGCAGTCGTGCGTCAACCAGGCCGCCAGGGTGTCCAGCAAGGTCGCGCGTTCGGCCGCCGGCAGCGCCAGAACCGGACCGAGAGTGTGCGTGACCAGCATGTCGGTCAGGTCGGCCGAGCGTACGAGCAGGGCGTGCTGGAAGCGCTCGTGCAGCGGCACGAGGCCGGTCGCGTCCCGGGGCAAGGTTTGCAGCGTCAGCAGTGCCCAGCCGTGCGCGGTGCCGACCTGCGCCAGCCCGCCGACCGCCGGTGAGGCGCCTGCTCGTCCGCGGATATGCGGTGCGATCCGGCGCAGGACCGAGGCGACGTCGTGGCGCTCGACCGCTATCAGCCCGACCGTCGAGTCGACGCGATCGTGCCACACCGAACGGATGCCGATCGCGGCCAACGCGGCCTCGGTGCCGGTGTGCACTGCCTCGCCTTCACCGCAGGCGACGACGACGAGAAAGGCGCTACCGGCCGGAAGGTTCAACTCGCGGGCGGCGCGCGCGGCGAAGGTGGTGTCGTGGGCTCGGCCCGCGAGCAGGTCCTCGATCAGGGCGTGCCTGCGGCGTTCGTCGCTGCGCAGCTGTTCGAGTTCGGTATTCCGGTAGGAGGTGACCAGGGACGAGGACAGTGCGTCGATCACGGCCCACAACCCGGTGCCCGCCGCGCGGATCTCGCCGGGAGCGAGTTCGTCGGCCTTGTCGAGCAAGACCTCCCACACGATCCGGCCGCCGAGGCGGAAGGTGCGCAGCATGGCTTCCAGCGGCACACCCTGTTCGGCGCGGCGGCGGCCGATGGACGCGGCGACCTCGTCGTCGAACGTGGTGGCCGGAGCGCCCAGCAGGTCGAGGATGCGGGTCACGTAGCGGCGGCAGCCGTCGACCAGGTCGGCGCGGGCCACCGTCGAATAGTCGGTCCACTCGGGATTGTCGGTGAAGATCTCCGAGATCAGCCGGTCGGTCAGCGCCGGAATGTCGGCACGACAGGCGGCCGCCAGCTCCCGGGTGCGGGTTCGCGGAATCGCCTTCTTCGATGTCGACATGTCGCTGGAGGTCCTTCTCGTCGGCCGTGCGCCACGACTACGCGAGCGGCGGCGTACCACGACGGTATCGCCGACGAACCGGTGCGGTGGACCGGCGGTCTCGCGCCCGTGCTCGATCCCCGGCGGTGACAGCACTACCGTTCGTTCCGAGATCGCGGTTCCCCTCGGTTATCGAAACCGTGGATGCGGCAATATGCTGTACTTCGTGTCGAATCTACGGATCAGTGAAGTGGCCGCGTTGCTGGGGGTCAGCGACGACACGGTGCGTCGGTGGATCGATCAGGGCCGTCTGAGCGCGATTCAGCTCGACAGTGGCCGCATGGGGGTCAGCGGCCGCGAGCTCGCCCAGTTCCTGCGGGCCAACGCCGATGCGCCCGCACCCGGTGCGACGGTCGCGGCCTCGGCCCGTAACCGGATGCGCGGAATCGTGACCCGGGTGGTCAAGGACACCGTGATGGCGCAGGTGGAGATGCAGGCCGGACCGTTCCGGCTGGTGTCGCTGCTGAGCCGGGAATCGGTCGACGAGCTCGGTCTGGAAGTCGGCAGCATCGCTGTCGCGTCGGTGAAATCCACGCACGTCGTCGTGGAGATACCGGAAAGTTGACGAGGATGAGAATGATTCGCAAATGGGCTGTCGCGGCCGCGACCGTGTCGGCTGTCGTGACCGTGGCGGGCTGTGGTTCCGGCGACACGAGCGGGCACGCCGACGCGCAGCATGTGTCGGGCACGGTGACCGTGTTCGCCGCCGCTTCGCTGACCGAGACGTTCGGCGAGCTCGGCAAACAGTTCGAGGCCGCGCACCCGGGCGTCGAGGTGGTCTTCAGCTTCGGCGCGAGTTCCGCCCTGGCCGAACAGATCAACCAAGGCGCACCGGCCGACGTGTTCGCCTCGGCCGCGCCCAAGAACATGCAGCAGGTTCGCGACAAAGGTTCGGCCACCGCCACGCCGGTCACTTTCGCGCGCAACCGGCTCGAGATCGCGGTGCCGAAAGGCAATCCCGGCCACATCACCGGACTGGCCGATTTCGGCAGGACCGAGCCGAAGCTCGCCTTGTGCGCGCAGCAGGTGCCCTGCGGTGCGGCGGCCGAGACGGTGTTCCGGACCGCGGGCATCACACCGCAGCCCGATACCCGCGAGCAGGACGTGAAGGCCGTCTTGACCAAGGTCACCCTCGGTGAGGTCGATGCCGCGCTGGTCTATCGCACCGATGTCGAAGCGGCGGGCGACAAGGTCGATGGCATCGACTTCCCGGAATCGGCCGAGGCGATCAACGACTACCCGATCGCGCCGCTGGCGCACGCGCCGAACGCGGCGGCCGCCGCGGCGTTCGTCGAGTTCGTGACCTCGGAGAAAGCCGAATCGGTCTTCGCCGCGGCAGGGTTCGACACCCCGTGATCGCGCCCTCGCGGCGGCGGGCGGTGCTCGGGCGGCGACCGGTCGCGCTGATGCTGCCCGCCGTCTGCGGGCTGGCGTTCCTGGTCGTCCCACTGATCGGGCTGCTGGCGCGAGCGCCGTGGGCGACCATGCCGGACCGGCTGCTCAGTGCCGAAGTCGGCCGGGCGCTGCGGCTTTCGCTGGTGTGCGCGACCGCGGCCACGGCGATCTGCCTGGTTCTGGGCATTCCGCTGGCCTGGGTACTCGCGCGCGCGGAACTGCCGGGGCGCGGACTGATCCGCGCCTTGGTCACCGTGCCGCTGGTGTTACCGCCGGTGGTCGGCGGTGTCGCGCTGCTGCTGGTGCTGGGGCGGCGCGGGCTGATCGGACGGCACCTCTACGAATGGTTCGATGTCTCGCTGCCGTTCACCACCGCCGGGGTGGTCGTGGCCGAAGCGTTCGTGGCCATGCCCTTTCTGGTGATCTCCGTCGAAGGAGCCCTGCGGGCAGCCGATCCACGCTTCGAGGAGGCGGCCGCCACGCTCGGCGCCACCCGCTGGTACGCCTTCCGCCGGGTGACGTTGCCGTCGGTGCTGCCCGGCGTCATCGCCGGTTCGGTACTGTGCTGGACGCGTGCGCTCGGTGAGTTCGGCGCCACGATCACGTTCGCGGGCAACTTCCCGGGCCGTACCACCACCATGCCGCTGGCGGTCTATCTCGCGCTGGAGAGCGATCCGGACGCCGCGATCGTGCTCAGCCTGGTGTTGCTGGCCGTCTCGGTCGCCGTGCTGGTCGCGTTGCGCGAACGGTGGATCCGGGGAGCGGTATGAGCCTGGAGGCCGACCTGCGGATCGACCGAGGACGTTTCGCGCTGGAGCTGCCCCTGGTCGCCGAACCGGGGGAGGTGGTGGCCCTGCTGGGACCGAACGGAGCGGGCAAGACCACGGCCCTGCGCGCCCTGGCCGGACTGATCGCGTTGACCGGCGGGCACATCCGGTTGGACGGAACCACCTGGGACGCGCCACCGTCGGTTTTCGTGCCCGCCGAACGCAGGCGGGTGGGCGTCGTGTTCCAGGACTACCTGCTGTTCGGGCATCTGTCGGCACTGGAGAACGTCGCCTTCGGGCTGCGCGCCAGGGGATATCGGCGCGCTGCCGCCCGCGCGCAGGCCACCGGATGGCTCGACCGGGTGGGACTGGCGGATTTCGCGGAGCGCAAACCGCGAGCGCTGTCGGGCGGACAGGCGCAACGGGTCGCATTGGCCCGCGCGCTGGTCGCCGAACCGCGGCTTCTGCTGCTCGACGAGCCACTCGCCGCGCTGGACGCAGGCACCAAGCTGCACGTGCGCTCCGACCTCGCCCACCATCTGCGCGACTACCCCGGCCACACCGTGCTGGTCACCCATGACCCGCTCGACGCGATGGTCCTGGCCGACCGGCTGGTCATCCTCGAGGACGGCGCGATCGTCCAGCAAGGACCGCCCGCGCAGGTGGCGGCGCGGCCCCGCTCGGATTACGTGGCCACGCTGATGGGTCTGAACCTCTACCGCGGCACCGCGCGTGGCACGCTCGTCGACCTGGACGGGGGCGGCAGCATCACCATCGCCGACCCCGCGCAGGGGCGGGTCCACGTGGCTTTCGGCCCCAACGCCGTCGGCCTCCATCCGCGACAACCCGTGGGCAGCCCGCGCAACTGCTGGCCGGTCACCATCACCGGTATCGAGCAACACGCTCACATCACCCGGATTCGTCTCGACGGCACCCCGCCCGTACTCGCCGACATCACACCTGCCACCGTCGCCGAGTTGCGGCTCCATCCGGGGCAACGGCTGTGGGCGGCGGTGAAGGCCACCGAAACGCGCGCGTATCCAGCGTGAAAAAAGAAAGCAAGGAGTCATGCACTCCTTGCCACTTTCAACATATATCGCACCCGGGGCCTTGCGGCAAGACCCCGGTCGTGCTGCACAATCTCCAGCCGAAGCCATAACCTGCGGAAATCGCGGATTCGCAGGGGTACGTGCGCTTCGGCTCCGATTGGGTTTCGCGGGATACAGGGATGGAGTTTGCGTGATCGATGTGATCGTCGCCGGCGGCGGACCGACCGGATTGATGCTGGCCTGCGAGTTACGGCTGCACGGCGTGCGCACGCTGGTGCTGGAGAAGGAGGCGGAACTCACCGAGCGGTCACGAGGGCAGGGGCTGCACGCGCGCAGCGTCGAGATGATGGACCAGCGCGGCCTGCTGGACAGGTTCCTCGCGGTCAGTAAGAAGTTCCAGGTCGGCGGCCTCTTCGGCGGCATCGTCAAGCCGTGGCCGGACCGGATGGACACGGCGCACCCCTACGGTCTCGCCAATCCGCAGACGGTCACCGAGCGGCTGCTGAACGAGCGTGCTCTCGAACTCGGCGCCGAGATCCGCCGCGGCTGCGAACTGGTCGGGCTGACCCAGGACGAAGGCGGGGTGACCATAGAACTGGCGGACGGGACGCACTTGCGTGCGCGCTACCTCGTCGGCTGCGACGGCGCTCGCAGCACCGTGCGCAAACTGCTCGGCGTGGGTTTCCCCGGCGAGCCGACCAAGGTCGAGACGCTGCTGGGCGTGATGGAGCTGACCGAGGACCCGGCGACGGTGGCCGCGATCGTCGCGGAGGTCCATCAGACCCAGAAGCGGTTCGGGGCCGCCGCCGTCGAGCACGAGGAGGGTGTGTACCGCATCGTCGTGCCCGCCGCCGGGGTGGCCGAGGACCGCGCGGCCGCACCGACGTTCGAGGAGTTCAAACAGCAACTGCGCACCTTCGCTGGCACCGACTTCGGCGCGCGGGCGCCGCGTTGGCTGTCCCGGTTCGGCGATGCCACTCGACAGGCCGAGCGCTACCGGGTCGGCCGGGTGCTGCTGGCCGGCGATGCGGCGCACATCCACCCGCCGACCGGTGGGCAGGGGCTCAACCTGGGGATCCAGGACGCGTTCAACCTCGGCTGGAAATTGGCCGCCGAGGTCGACGGCTGGGCGCCGGAGGGACTGCTGGACAGCTACCACGCCGAACGGCACCCGGTGGGAGCGCGCGTGCTGGAGAACACCCGGGCGCAGATCACCCTGATGGGGTCCGATCCGGGCGCGACCGCGCTGCGGGAGCTGTTCTCGAAGCTGATGGACTTCGAGGAGGTGAACCGGTACGTCACCGAGATGATCACCGCGGTCGGGGTCCGCTACGACTTCGGCGAGGGGCACGACTTGCTCGGCAGGCGGATGCGGGACGTGACGTTGAAGCGGGGGCGCCTCTACGAGCGGATGCACGGCGGCCGCGGGCTGCTGCTCGACCAGACCGGCCTGCTGTCGGTGACCGGCTGGGCGGATCGAGTCGACCACGTCGTCGACGTCAGCGAGGAACTGGAGGTGCCCGCGGTGCTGTTGCGTCCGGACGGTCATGTGGCGTGGGTCGGTGAAGATCAGCAGGAATTGCTCGGCCAGCTGCCGAAGTGGTTCGGCGCCCCCGTGGGCTGAGCGTGCGGTCATGATCCGAGACGGCGACCAGCGGTCTGGGTGCTGATGCTGGTGGCCGAACGTCGCCTGCTTTGCTTCAATCGATGTATGTGCAGGTGGATGGCTTATTCCGGTGAGCCGATCCTGGCCGAGGAACTCTTGTTCCGGCCGGCGCATTCGTTGATCGATCAGAGCTTGCACTCCCGGCTCGGTGCGACGACCACGAACGGTGACGGCTTCGGGATCGGCTGGTACGGCGAAGGCCCGCGTCCGGCCATGTTCAAGAACATCGAACCGGCGTGGAACGACCGCAATCTGCGGGAGATCGCGGCTCAGGTGCGCACGTCGCTGTTCTTCGCGCACGTGCGCGCCTCGACCGGAACCGAGGTGCAGCGTACCAACTGCCACCCGTTCCGGCACGGGCATTGGTTGTGGATGCACAACGGATCGCTGCGCGGTTTCCGGGAGTTCAAGCGCGATCTGATGACGGCGGTGGAACCGGCGTTGTTCGCCGACATCGAGGGTTCCACGGATTCGGAAGTGCTCTTCTTCCTGGCGCTGAGCTTCGGACTCGTCGACGACCCGTTCGGCGCGGTCGCCCGTGCGGTCGGCTTCGTCGAGGACGTCGGTCGCGCATACGAGGTCGAGGCCCCGGTGCAGATGACCGTCGCGACCACCGACGGCACATCCATGTGGTTCTTCCGGTATTCCACCGAACGGCGATCACGGTCGCTGTTCTACTCCACCGATGTCGCGAAAGTGCGTGCGCTGCACCCGGAGGTGCAAGCTCTCCGCCTGCTCGGCGAGGAGGCGCGGTTCGTCGTCTCCGAGCCGCTGCGCGACCTGCCGGGGGAGTGGAACGAGGTTCGGGAATCGTCGGCCGGCGTCGTGCGCCTCGGTCATGACGAGACCCGCCCGTTCCGGCCGATCGCTCCCTGACACCCTCGGCCGCTGACCGCATGGTCGGAATCCGTTGTGCCGGTGCGTCTGTGCGTGTGCGTCGTGGCCTGCGTCTTGTGGGGGACAGGTGTGGTGATGGTTAGGCTGCGGCGTTGTGCGTGGGCTGTCGTCGGTATCGACGTTGTGGTTGGTGTGGGTGGTTACTCGGCTACTGATGGTGGTGTTCACCGGGGTGACGGTGTTGCCGCACAGCGTTTGGGATGCCTCGGCCGCGGACTTGACGCTGTACCGGGAATGGGCCGAAATCATCGTCGGCCGAAGTGTTTTCCCGCTGGACGACGAGCGGTGGCAGTATCCGCCCGGAGCGGGGGTCTTGCTGGCGGTGCCTTGGCTGCTCGCCGGCGGGTTCGCCTACAACTGGTTGTTCTTCGCGCTGGTCGCCGCGGCGGACGCGAGCGTACTGAGTTTGCTGATCCGGGCCGCACGTGCTGACGGACGAGCAGTCGCGCAGACAGGGCCGTGGGTATGGACGGTCGGGGTGGCATCGCTGGGCCGGGTCTGTTACGGCCGATTCGATTTGATCGTGGCCGCGACGGCGGCCGCGGCACTGCTGTGGTCGACGCGCCGACCGGCGTTGGCCGGCGCGGCCGCTGCCGCGGGCGTCTTGCTGAAAGTGTGGCCGGTTGTGGTTCTGCTGGGGTTGCGCAGGCGATCGTTGTGGCGGATGAGTGCGGTGGCGGCCGGTGCCGGTCTGACCGCGAGCGTCGGATTGACGGCACTGGGGCCCGGCGCGTGGTCGTTTCTGCAATTCCAGTCCGAGCGCGGGCTGCAAATCGAATCCGCCGCTGCCACACCGCTGTTGATCGCTCGTCTGGTGAACGGCGGGTGGACCATCGTGCATCGTTACGGGGCCGACGAGTTGTCCGGGCCCGCGGTGACCGCCGCGGCCCGCGGGTGCGTGGCCGCGACCGTCGTCGGCGGCGCGATATTGCTGTTCACCTGGTGGCGCATGCGGCCCCCGCCAGCGGATCTGGCCTTGGCCGCGGTACTGCTCGCCTTGGTGACCAGCCGCGTACTCAGCCCGCAGTACCTGGTGTGGGCGGTGGCGGTGGCCGCGGTCTGCGCGCTCGACTCGCGCACCACGCAGCGACCCGTGGTGATGCTGGTGCTGGCGACGGCGCTGCTGAGCCAGGTGGAATTCCCGTTCGTCTACGACCGGGTGGCCACCGGCAGCTGGCCGGGAGTCATTGTGCTGACACTGCGCAACGGCCTGCTGCTGTGCGCGACGGTGTGGTCCGTGGCGCGGCTGCGCGGCGAGGGAACTCGCACATTTCGCGAGTACCCCGGATCGCCCCGGTCCGTGGGTAGACCGATGGCCGCGTCGTCCCGCTGACCGCCCGCTGCCGCTTCGTCAGCCGACGCGGTCAGAGGTCGGCGACCAGGCCTGCCGCCGCTTCGATCGCGGCGGCCTCGTGGTCGAGCAGGACGTCGCCGCCTTGCGTCGTGACGATCGGGGTGTACGGGTCGTCGACGAATTCTTCGCCGAGCAACTCGCGCAGCACCGCGAGCCCGCAGAACGGAACATAATGCGGGCTGTAGCCACCTTCCTGCACGAACGCGATCCGGCCCGCGCAGGTTTCGGCGGCGATGTCGAGCATCCGGCGGGTCAGCTGCCGGAAGCCGCCGCTGGTGACCATCTGCCGGGCCAGCGGATCGAGAATGCTCGCGTCGAAACCGGAGGCCACGATGATCAGATCGGGGGCGAAGGCGCGCAGCGCGGGCTCGACGACCCGGTCGATCGCGTGCAGATAGGCGGCGTCCCCGCTACCGGGTGGAAGCGGCACGTTGAGCGCGTAACCGTATCCGGCGCCGGTGCCGCGCTCTTCGCGGTAGCCGGAATTCGGCGGGAAACACAGGTGCTGATGGATCGACAGGGTCAGTACCGACGGATCCTCGTACCAGATGTCCTGAGTGCCGTTGCCGTGGTGGACGTCCCAATCGACGACGGCGATCCGCCCGACGCCGAGCACGTCTTTCGCATAGGCGGCGGCGATGGAGACGTTGTTGAAGATGCAGAAGCCCATGCCGGTGGCGCGGGTCGCGTGGTGCCCGGGCGGATTGACCAGTGCGTAACCGTTGTCGACCGTCCCCGCGAGCACATGCTCGACGAGTGCGATCGCGCCGCCCGCCGAGAGCGCGGCGATCTCGTAACCGCCTTTCCCGAACGACGAGACACCGTCGCCGGCGTCCCCGCCTTTCGGAAGCAGATTCTCGGCCTTGATCCGCTCCAGATGGTGCGCGGTATGCACCCGCAATATGTCGGCCTCGTCGGCGGGCGCCGCTGTTATCGAATGCAGCTTGTCGAGCAAGCCCGACACCGAGACCAACTCGTGGAAACGCCGTTTGGTGTCGGGATGCGCGAGGTGATGCCCGATCGCCTGAAGGCCCGCCGTGGCGTCGGAGGGGAACAGGCTTCCGCTGCCGGTGTCGGCCCAGCCGTAGAGGGTGTTCCACACGTATCCAGTTGTCATGGTGAACTCCTAGCAGTCGGCGGACCACCACACCGTCCACCTACATCCGACGCGCCTCAGGGAACGCTCGCGCTCATTACAGACACAGCAGCCACTACGCCGCAACCGCAGAGCTTGCCATCTGTGGCGGCGGCAACTGTGCTGAAACCGTGTCGGGCAGCGGCCGAAACGGATCGGAAGGGCAGCATGTGCCTTCGATTATCTGTGGCGACGAGCCAGGCGGCTTTTGGCTACAGTCGTGTCGTGGCATTCGAGATCACGGCCGAACAGATCGACATCATTCAGCACGACGCGATGCCCATGGCGGCGTACATCTCTCGCCCGGCTCGACCGGGCGACTACCCGCTGGTCCTCGTCGGAGCGGAATTGTGGGGCCTGACGAATGAGGTTCGGGCCGTCGTCCGTGATGTGGCCGCGCTGGGGTATGTGGCGATCGCGCCGAACCTGTACCACCGCTCCGGTCCCGACACCTCGACCGGTATCGAGGAGAGCGACGCCAATCGGGCCCACGCGTTCGAACTGCTGGGCCGGTTGACCCGGGACGGGGTGGAGGCGGATCTGCGCGCTGCCGCCGACTACGCCCGAGAGCATGCCGGTGCCGCTGACCGGATCGGCATGCTGGGCTTCAGCCTCGGGGGACATGTCACCTATTTCGCGGCGACCCGGCTGCCGCTGCGCGCCGCGGCGATCTACTACCCGGGATGGCTGCCCGACGCCGGAACGGCGTTGAGCGTTCCGGACCCGCTGTTGGCGGCGACCTCGCGGATCACCGCGCGCCTGACGCTGTTCTTCGCCGAGCAGGACCATGTCATCGATGCCGACCAGCGGCGCCGGATCGAGGAAGCGCTGTCGGCGGCATCCGTCCGGCACGAGATAGTCGTGTATCCCGGTGCCCGCCACGCCTTCTTCTTCCCCGGCCGCGAGCCCTATGACAAGCAAGCCGCCGACGATTCCTGGCAGCGTGTGCGTGAACTCTTCGCTGCCGAGTTGAGCGCCGGCTGATCCCGCGGTCCCTCGCCGGGTAGCGCACCGCGGCATCACCCGCACCCGTTCATGCCATATCGTCGATGTTCCTACAGTGCACTCGGTTCCGAGGCGTGGGTGGCGCCGATCCAGTGCAGGAGTCGATGAATCGTTTCGTCCGCGAGGCGGTAGCGCACGATGCGGCCACTCTTGGATGCGGTGACCCATCCCTGGTGACGCAACTGACGCAGGGCGTGTGAGGCGGCGGTCGCCGTCATCCCGACCGTGGCGGCGAGTTCGGTCACGCTCTGGCCGGGGGTGTGGTGCAGGCACACCAGCAGCCGCAGTCGATTGGCGTCGGACAGCAGGTCGAATCGGTGTGCCCAGTGCTCGACACTGGAGACGTCCAAGCCGAGCCCGGCGGGCCGGGCGTGTTCGGAATCCAGCGGGTCACTCGTAGCCACCGCTCTACTCTGCCGTTGTCTGCTCGGCGCGGCCAAATATTGCGGACACCCATATATCGGTCCAGTTGAACATATATGGCGTGTATCGTTTCCCGAGGTGAGCGAGACCATGTCGGCGATGCATATGAGCGATGGCATCGTCGACGCATCCACCTCTGCGGTATTCGCGGTCGTGGCCCTCGCCGGGCTGGGATTCGCGGCGTGGCGCGCGCGTGTCGAACTCGATGAGCGTGCCGCTCCGATGGCCGGTCTGGTGGCCGCTTTCATCTTCGCGGTGCAGATGGTGAACTTCCCGATCCTGCCGGGCGTGAGCGGGCATCTGCTCGGTGGCGCGCTCGCCGCGATATTGGCCGGGCCTTATGTGGGTGCGCTGTGTGTGGCGATCGTGCTCGTCGTGCAGGCACTGCTGTTCGCCGACGGCGGGTTGACGGCGCTGGGTACGAACATCACGAATATGGCGTTGCTCGGGGCAGCGGTGGGCTATCTCGCCGCGCGCCGGTTGCTGCCTTTCGCGCCGAGACGCGGCGGGGTCGGGGTCGTCGCGTTCGTCGCGGCGTGGGCCGCGACCATCTGTGCCGCTATGGGTTTCGCTGCCGAGTACGCCATCGGTGGGGCGGCGGGATCCACAGCCGGCGCGGTGACCTGGTACATGCTGGGCACCCATGCATTGATCGGTATCGGGGAAGGCATCATCACCGCGATCACCGTCGTCGCCGTAGTCAACGCCCGCCCCGACCTCGTCTACCTTCTGCGCGCCGCCGATCGGACGAAAACGCGTGCGCGGACGCCGCGCGCCGCACTATCGATGAACGGATTCCTGTTCGGATTCGCCGCCGTCGCGGTACTTGTCGCGGGCCTGCTCTCGTACCTGGCGAGTTCGCGACCCGACGGTCTCGAGGCCACGACACGGCGCGGCTGTACCGTGGTGCAGGTCGACGGCAACGAAGAACTGCGCGGCGAGTGCATCGCGCGGAACGCGGACGATCACGCGTCGGCGGATTCGCCGCTGGCCGGGTACACGATCGACGGCGATGACCGGCTGACCGGCGTCGCGGGCATTCTCGGAGCCGCCGCCGCATTCGCCGCGCTGTTCGCCGTGGTGCGCGTCATCAGGGCAGGTCGATCGAATCGCACCGGGGGCGAACGTGTTTCGAATGGCACGGCCGAGTCGCCCGAACCGGAGTCCGGCTAGGTGTCCACCGTCAGCCATCGGCTGCACCTGCCCGGCAGTTCGCCGGTGCACCGGACGCCGGCCGAGGCGAAGATCGTCTGCGCCGTGATCACCGTCTTCGCGGTGGTCGCGACACCAAGGGACATGTTCTGGCCGTTCGCCGTCTACGCGGCCGGATTGCTCGTCGTCTGGCGCGTGGCGCGGATTCCGCCGCGATGGATCGCGCCGCGGCTGCTGATCGAAATGCCCTTCGTCGCGCTGGCGATTCTGCTGCCGTTCGCGGCCGGAGAACCCAGAACGACTGTCTTCGGACTGTCGCTGTCGACGACGGGTGTCCACGCCGCATGGGGAATCATCGCGAAAGGTTCGATCGGAGTGGGTGTTTCGCTGACCGTCGCGGCCACCACGAGCGTGCGCGAGCTGCCGGGCGGACTCGGCAGGCTCCATGTGCCCGGCATGATCGTCACGATCGTCGTGCTGATGCTGCGGTATGTGGACGTGATCGCCGACGAGGCGGCCCGCATGCGCTTGGCGCGGATCTCGCGCGGAGACGACCCGCGGACGATACGTCAGATCGGTGCCACGGCGCGCGGCGTCGGCAGCCTGTTCCTGCGATCCTACGAACGAGGCGAACGAGTTCACCTGGCGATGCTCTCGCGCGGGTTCACCGGCAGGATTATCGATTTCGGCACGCCTCCGGCCACCCGGAGGCAATGGATCTTCTCCGGTGTTCCCGCCTCGGTCGCCCTCGGTGTCTGTGTCGGCGCCTGGATCGCCCGGTGAGCGAGTCGACGGCCCCCGCCGTACGTCTGGCCGGCCTGACCTTCGCCTATCCGGATGGGACCGGGGCGTTGCACGGGGTGGATCTCGACATCGCCCGCGGCGAACGGGTCGCGGTTCTGGGCCCCAACGGCGCGGGCAAATCGACACTGATGCTGCATCTCAACGGTGTGCTCAGCGCGACATCGGGCGAGGTGTACATCGGCGGCACCCGCGTGGACCGCACCACCGTGCGCACCGTACGCAGGCGCGTCGGCGTCGTCTTCCAAGACCCCGACGACCAACTGTTCATGCCGACCGTCGAACAGGATGTCGCGTTCGGACCCGCCAACTTCGGCATGCGCGGCGAAGACCTCGCCGAGAATGTGCGCTTCGCGCTCGCCGCCGTCGGGATGACCGATCGAGCCGACCGCTCCCCGGCCCGTCTGTCGCTGGGCGAACGCCGCCGCGCCGCGCTCGCCACCGTCCTGGCATGCCGCCCGGAGGTGCTCGTCCTCGACGAGCCCGCGGCCAACCTGGACCCGGTCGCCCGCCGAGAACTCGCCGAGATCCTGCTCACCCTGCCGACGACACTCGTCCTGGTCACCCACGATCTGCCCTACGCCCAGCGCATCTGCGAGCGCGCCGTCATCCTCGACGGCGGCCGCATCGTCGCCGACGGGGCGATAGACGAGATACTTGCCGATACCCAGCTCCTTGCCGCGCATCGCCTCAGCTGAACCGGCCGGAGAAGTTTCGCAATCTACGCATATTCGCTGATTTCGGCACGCAAATATCGGCATCTGCGAGGTATATCGAGCCGGTATGCGCGTGCGTAGCGTGCGAATCGGAAACCGGAAATCGACGTTCGGAGGCGCACCCCGTGATAAACCACCTCGTCCGCACCCACCGCTCCGCCGAGCACTTCCCGCGCGAGGAGCATCTCGCGTGGCGGATCGCCGAGGTTGCCGCGGATCCAGTGGCGGTCGCGCCGGAGACCGAGGAGATGATCGTCAACCGGATCATCGACAACGCGGCGGTCGCCGCCGCGGCGGTGACCCGCCGTCCGGTGGCCAACGCCCGGGCACAGGCGCTGGCGCATCCGTATCGGCCGGGCGCGACGGTGTTCGGTGTGCCGGGCCGGTTCTCGCCGGAATGGGCGGCCTGGGCGAATGGTGTCGCGGTACGCGAGCTGGATTTCCACGACACCTTCCTGGCGGCGGAGTACTCCCACCCCGGTGACAACATCCCGGCGATCCTGGCGGTGGCCCAGCATGCCGGCCGCAGCGGCCGTGACCTGATCCGCGGGCTGGCGACGGGATACGAGATCCAGGTGGATCTCGTACGTTCGATCTGCCTGCACGAGCACAAGATCGACCACGTGGCCCATCTCGGTCCCTCGGTGGCGGCCGGTATCGGCACGCTGCTGGCGCTGGACACCGAGACCATCTACCAAGCCATCGGCCAGGCGTTGCACACCACCACCGCGACCCGCCAGTCCCGCAAGGGGGAGATCTCGAGTTGGAAGGCCTACGCGCCCGCCTTCGCCGGAAAGATGGCGGTCGAGGCCGTGGACCGCGCCCTGCGTGGCGAGGGCGCCCCGTCGCCGATCTGGGAGGGCGAGGACGGTGTGATCGCCCGGCTTCTCGGCGGACCCGGGAAGGAATACTCCGTGCCGCTTCCCGGCCCGGGCGAGCCCAAGCGCGCGATCCTCGACACCTACACGAAGGAGCACTCCGCCGAATACCAGAGCCAGGCGCCGATCGACCTGGCCCGGCGGATGCGCGAGCGGATCGGTGACCTGGACCGGATCGCCTCGATCGTGCTGCACACCAGCCACCACACCCACGTGGTGATCGGCACCGGATCGGGCGACCCGCAGAAGTTCGATCCGACCGCGTCGCGGGAGACCCTGGACCACTCGGTCATGTACATCTTCGCCGTCGCCTTGCAGGACGGCACCTGGCATCACGAGCGCTCCTACGCGCCCGAGCGCGCGCAGCGCCCCGACACCGTCGAGTTGTGGCGCAAGATCTCCACCGCCGAGGACCCGGAGTGGACCCGCCGCTACCACTCGACCGACCCGGGCGAGAAAGCGTTCGGCGCCCGCGCGGAAGTCACGTTGAACAGCGGTGAGGTGATCGTCGACGAGCTGGCGGTGGCCGACGCGCATCCGCTCGGCGCGCGCCCCTTCGCCCGCGGCGAGTACATCACCAAGTTCCGGACGCTGGCGCGGGGCGTCATCGATCCCGCCGAACAGGACCGCTTCCTGGAGGTCGCGCAGCGCGCGGCCGAGTTGTCGGCCGAGGAGTTGGCACAGTTGAACTTCTCGGTCTCCGACCGGGTGCTCGCCCAGGCGCCGAAGCTGCCGGAAGGGCTTTTCCGATGACCGGCCTGCTGGCCGCGGCGACCTCGGCCGCCGACAAACGCGCCGCATTCCGCACGGGACTGACCTCCGGAACGATCCAGCGGTTCCCTGGCGCGTTCAGTCCTCTGGTGGCCGCCCTGATCCAGGAGATCGGCTTCGAAGGCGTCTACGTCTCCGGGGCGGTCGTCTCCGCCGATCTCGCTCTGCCCGATATCGGGCTCACCACGCTGACCGAGGTCGCCGAACGCGGCAGGCAGATTGCGCGGGTCACCGACCTGCCGGTGCTCATCGACGCCGACACCGGCTTCGGCGAACCGATGAGTGCCGCACGCACCGTCTCGATTCTGGAAGACGCCGGAATCGCGGGCTGTCACCTGGAGGACCAGGTGAATCCGAAACGGTGCGGTCACCTCGACGGCAAGGCCGTGGTGACGACAGAGGTGATGGTGCGCAGGCTCAGGGCAGCGGTGTCCGCGCGGCGGGATCCGAACTTCGTGATCTGCGCGCGCACCGACGCCGCCGGAATCGAAGGCATCGACGCCGCGATCGATCGGGCGAACGCCTACGGCGACGCCGGCGCCGACCTGATCTTCACCGAAGCGCTGCGGACGGTCGCCGAGTTCGAGAAGTTCCGGGCCGCCGTCTCGATTCCTCTGCTGGCCAACATGACCGAATTCGGCAAGTCGGAGCTGATCCCGGCGGCCACTCTGCAATCCATCGGCTACAACGCGGTTCTCTACCCGGTGTCGACGCTGCGTCTGGCGATGTTCGCGGCGGAAGCCGGATTGCGCGAAATCTTCGAGCACGGCACGCAGGCGGGCCTGCTGGATCGGATGCAGCACCGCAGCCGTCTCTACGAACTGCTGCGGTACGAGGCCTACAACGAATTCGACTCCGACATCTTCGATTTCACTACGGGAAGGAACCCGTGATGACGGACACCGCGATACCGGCCATCAACAAAGGTCTGGCAGGGGTAATCGTCGACACCACCGCCATCTCGAAGGTGGTGCCCGAAACCAACTCCTTGACCTACCGCGGCTACGCCGTCCAGGATCTGGCCGCCCACTGCGGCTTCGAGCAGGTGGCCTACCTGCTCTGGCACGGTGAACTGCCCACCCACGCCGAGCTGGAGAGGTTCTGCCGGCAGGAGCGGGCATGGCGGCGCGCCGACCGGTCGCTCCTGTCGCTGGTGGCCAAGATGCCGGACAACTGCCACCCGATGGATGTGGTCCGCACCGCCATCAGCTACCTCGGCGCCGAAGATCCGGCCGAGGATGACAATTCGGCGAGGGCCAATCGCGCCAAAGCACTGCGCATGTTCGCGGTGCTGCCGACCATCGTCGCGGCCGACCAGCGCCGTCGCCATGGTCTGGACCCGGTCGCACCGCACTCGCACCTGGGGTATGCCGAAAACTTCCTGAACATGTGCTTCGGGACCATCCCATCGCGCGAACTGGTGAAGGCGTTCGAGGTGTCGTTGATCCTCTACGCCGAGCACGGTTTCAACGCCTCCACCTTCGCGGCTCGGGTGGTCACCTCCACGCTGTCGGATATCTACAGCGCCGTCACCGCCGCCATCGGCGCTTTGAAGGGGCCGCTGCACGGCGGCGCGAACGAGGCGGTCATGCGCGACATGCTCGAGATCGACGATCCCGCGCTGGCCGAGAAGTGGCTGCGCGACAAGCTGGCCGAGAAGGAAAAGATCATGGGCTTCGGCCACCGCGTCTACAAGAACGGTGACTCCCGGGTACCCACCATGAAGAAGGCCTTCCTGGATATCGCCGCCGCGACCGACGGCCGGAAGTGGGTGCGGATGTACGAGATCCTCGAACGCGCGATGAACGAGGCCACCGGCCTCGCGCCGAATCTGGACTTCCCGACCGGCCCCGCCTACTACCTGCTCGGCTTCGACATCGAGGTGTTCACCCCGATCTTCGTGATGAGCCGCATCACCGGCTGGACCGCGCACATCATCGAACAAGGCGAGTCGAACGCGCTGATCCGCCCGCTGAGCGCATACACCGGAGTACCACAGCGCTCGATCGTCGCCTGAGCCGTTTCGGGCGGTACCGGCGGTTCGCGGGACAACACGGCGCCCGGCCCCGTTCGCCGAACACGGCCTCGCCGGGCATGCCCGGCCGCTCTGACGACTCGGCGGGCGATGTAGGTCCGGGGCGGTCGGTGAGTCGGCTGGCGGTCGAGGCTCCTCGCGCCATTATGTGACTGTGAATTATCCAACGCAAGACGAAGATCGAAGGCGGAACCTGCACTCGTTTCGTCGGGACTTCGGGAGAGCCGTCCGCGTTCACCCCTAGCTCGGGTCGGGGCCGATTTCGCCTCGGGTAAGTATTCAGGCCGCTCATCGGCCCGCTCGCCGACCTGGGCGCCGAAGGTTGCGAAGGCTCCTGAACACAACCGGGACATCGGCTAGAACCTGTGCTAAGTTAATAGCTATTCTGATCGCAGGATAGGCGTTGCACTCTCGCCGCCCGCTCCTCGCGATCCCGTCCCGGCTCAATGAGGAGTGGTGTTGTGATGGATGGTTTCAGTAGGCGTGGGGTGTTGCGGGCTGGTGGGGTGTTGGGGGCGGTGGGTGCGTTGTCGGTGGTGGGGGTGCCGGGGCG
>NZ_JBEYSX010000010.1:0-133716 GCF_040642815.1 Nocardia sp. NPDC047648
TCGCGTCCGAGTGACCGCCGCTGGCGACTGCGTCGCGGACGCGGCGGCCACTCGGACGCGAGCCGGGCCGCGAACGGCGGATGCTCGGTCTCGCTTCGCTCGAAACCGGGAGTCGGGGTGCGCTGGGCACGCTTGGCATTCGAGTTCTGGGCATGGGGCGCGCGACTCGGTGTGGCGAACGGGCACTGCGTGGTATCGCGCCCTCGAGACCTGTGGTTGAGGTGGTTTGGTGCATCATGCGGTCACCGCGCGAACGGGTTGCGCCGGCGTCGGGACGCGGCAGCGAACGCCGTCGCACCGTGGATCGCAGATGCGGCGGCTCTCGTACGCGCCCCCCGACTTCGCGGGCGGCTGTGTTGTGGACGCCACGGCTACCCGCGCGGCGGGTGGGGCTTTCGCCGTAGGCGGGAGAGCGGCTGGTGCGATCGTTATGGAGCTGATGGTCCGATCGGCATGCGCTCGTTGACCCCGCGCGGCCGATTCAGGCGGCCGGGAGCAGCGACTTGGTGCGGCCGGGGTGGTTGGTGGCGATCCAGCTGACGCCGAGGTCCGCGCACAGTTGGACGTCGTCGGCGTCGTCGACGGTCCAGCAGTAGGTGGCGCGGCCCGCGGCGGCGGCCTTGTCGACCAGCTCGGGGTGTTCGCGCAAGGTCTTCACCGACGGGCCGACGGCCGTGGCTCCGACCGTTGTGGCCGCGGAGCCGCCCAGGTAGCGCGATGATTCGCCGAGCAGAACGGTGGGCAGCAGCGGGGCGGCGCGGCGGATGCGCCACACCGCGGTGGCCGCGAACGACATCACGACGGCCCGGGAGTGGTCGGCGGAGGCCGGAGTGGCGATGCCGAAGCGCTGGAGTTCGGCGAGCAGTTTGTTCTCGACGAGCGCGCCGTAGCGGACCGGGTGCTTGGTTTCGATGAACAGCTTGGTCGGCCTGCTGCGCCAGTCCAGCACCAGGCTGATCAGCTCGCTGAGGGTCAGCACCGAGGCGGGCGAGCCGTCGGCGCCGAAATCCAGAGCCCGCAGTTCCTCCAGCGTCATCTCGCTGACCAGCCCGCTGCCCGAGGAGGTTCGGTCGACGGTGCGATCGTGCACGCACACCAGATGCCCGTCCCTGGTCAGCCGGACATCACATTCGACGCCGTCGGCGCCCTCCTGCAGCGCCAGCTCGTATGCGGCGAGCGTGTGCTCGGGACGCGCCGCCGAGGCGCCTCGATGCGCGACGACGAATGGCGCGCGACTGCCCTGGCTCACTTGGCCATAACCTCCTCCTGCTCACGGTCCTGAGCACCGTTGTCCTCGGGGGCCTGCTCGGCGCCCGCCGGTTCGGCCGCGTGTCCGTGTCCACCGGGATGCACCGGCTCGATCACCGGCACGGCGGGGTCGACCGCGATGAGCCAGCGGCGGGCGGTCCGGTGGCGACCGAGCAGGTCACGCCCCTCGAGCGTGCGCAGCACCCACAGGGTCAGCAGCGCGACCGCCGCGGCGACCACGTCGGTGAACGCGGTGAACAACACCCCGTCCGCCTCCACCTGCAACGAATCCGCGGTGCGCCACAGTAGCGCGGCCACCGCGACGACCCCGCCGAACACCCACGCCGCCCACCAGATGCGGGCCGCCCGTAGCGCCCGGGGATCACCTTTCAACGCGGCCACTTCGATCAGGAAGATCCCGGGCCACAGCAAGTTGACCACCGGGATCAGGCAGCCGGATATCAGCGCTCGCGGCGAACGCGGGTCGCTCCGGCCCACGGCGTCGTAGGCCGCCCGCCTGAGTTCGATCAGCCTTCCGACCGCGGACAAGGCCGCCAGTAGCGCGATCAGGATCGCGAGCACCCCCGCGCCGATCACGAACGCGTCCGAGGCGAAGAGCACGACGGGGTGGATCAGGCGCGTCCGGTTGTGCAGCAAGAGCGCATAGCGCGCGAGCTCGGCGACGGCCGCCAACCCGAAAACGCCCGTGGCCGCGACCAGCAGTCGGGTCACCGACTCGGTCAACTTGCCCAGCGGGCGGCGTACCGCGCCCACGGCCTGCGGTGGCGCATCGATGAGACCCCAGCGCGGCATCCGCGTGTAGCGAGGTGTGCGGCTCCGTGTGGCGGGCCCTTGCGGCTGCCTGCGGACGCGATGATCCGGTTTACGGGCCACCCAGCGGTAGTTGCGGCGGTCGGCGGGCGCGTCGATCGGCGCCGGCGAGAGGAGCACGCCGCGGCAACGCGGGCACCAGTGCATCGGCGCCCGTTGCACGGCCCAGCGCGCACCGCAGCGCGCACAAGGTTGTACCACCGTACTCACCCGCGCACCTCGTTCTTTCGTCAGTAGATCTTCGCCTCGTGGTCGCCCTCCGCGACCAGCGGGCGGCCGGCTTGCTGCCACGCCACCATGCCCCCGCGGACCTGAAAGGCCTCATAGCCGATGTGCGCGAGATATTCGACCACCTGCAAGGACCGGCCGCCCTGCCTGCAGATGACATAGAGTTCCGCGTCGTAGTCCAGCTCGTCGATCCGGGCGGGGACGTCGACCATCGGGATGTGGGTCGCACCCGGGGCGTGTCCGAGCCGCCACTCGTCGTCCTCGCGGACGTCGAGCAGGATCGGTCGCGGCGTGTCGGCCGACGCGGGCGCGCTGTCGAATTCGGCAGGCACGTCCTCCACCGTGACCGACGGAACGTGGGGGCTCGTCACAGATTCGATCCTGCCATGGGCGGCGGGCCGCTGTGCAGTTCCATGCCCGGGGAGCGGCCTCGACAGCGGGCGACGACTTCGGGTATGTTCTCCCTTCCGGAACCGACCACGCCCCCGCTCGATGCGGGTTGTGCATAACTCGGGCGAAGTTATCCACATAATCCACAGGTTGATCCACAAGGCGCAGCTGTCGAGGGCATTTTGCCGCGTTGGCGGAGCGTTTGCGCAACTTATCAGCTACCGCTTCGGGGTGTTTCCGTACTTCCGGTCCGGATAGAGGTGCTGATACCTGATACGTGACAGGATTCACCCCCTAATGGCCGTGCGGTGCGAATGGCCGATCCGGGACTCCCCTCCTAGCGATCCCGGAGCGGCCATTCGTCGCCGACATCGGAACCTGCGGCCGAAGGGTTCCGACATCTACTTGGACGGGACCGGGGCGCGTTCGGTTCCATGAAATTCAGAACGCCGCCGAAATGCCGCGATCCGGCGTCGACGATCGGTAGCCTGAGCGCATGAACGTGAGCAGGGGGCTACGCCACGGAATGGACACCGAAGGGCTCAACGTCGCGTTGTCCGAGGCCACGTGCCTCGGGCTCGCGGTCGACGAGACCGCGGGCGAGTTGCGACTCGATCTCGAAGTGCTGACGCTCCCCGAACACGGGACGGCCGCCGAGGACAGCCGGGTGCAGGTGCGGTTCACCCGCGTGAGCCGGGTCGCCGCGTCACTGCGCACGCAGCACTGGGACGACCTGGAACCCCGGGTGCTGCCGCTGCAACTGGACGGCCTGGACGAGGCGATCCGCAGTTTCGGCGGCGGGCGGCTGCACGGCTGGGAGTTCATCGATCTCGACGACAGCAGCTGGGCGCTGTGGAGCGAACTGCTCAGCTTCGATACCAGGATCGACGATCACGAGTCCGCGCACGTTCTGGAGTTCTCCCAGGAGGAGGGCATCGATCCGCGCGAGTTGGACGTCCGGGTGTGGTTCGACGACATCGTCGTATACGACACGCGGGGCAAGCAGATTCCCCTGGCGGACTTCATCGAGGGTGGCGCGCGGTGGTGGCGGGCGCACGATGCGGGTGATCCACGGGCTACGCGTCCCGGTATCGCTCCGCCCCTGTGAGCTCCGCACCCCTGGTCTTCGCGAGCCGACCGCACATCCGCTCGACCGGATGTGCGGTTTTTCGTGTCGGGGCGCTCAGGCGCCCGTGCCCACCGGGCAGCTCACTCCGGTGGCGTGCACCGGGCAATATCCCCCGGGGTTCTTCGCCAGGTACTGCTGGTGATAGCCCTCGGCGTAGTAGAAGGCCGCCAAGCCGGGCAGCGGCGTGATCTCCGTGGTGATCCGCCCGTACCCCGCCGCGGCCAGGCGCTTGCCGTACGCCTCGGCCGTCGAGCGCACGAGATCGGCCTGCTCCGGGCCGAAGGTGAAAACGGCCGAGCGATACTGCGTCCCGCGGTCGTTGCCCTGACGCATGCCCTGAGTGGGATCGTGGTTCTCCCAGAAGTGCCTGAGGATGCCCGCGTAGTCGATCACCGCGGGATCGAACACGACGAGCACGGCTTCGGTATGTCCCGTCCGTCCGCCGCACACCTCTTCGTAGGTGGGGTTCGGCGTGTACCCGCCGACGTAGCCGACCGCCGTGGTGTAGACGCCGTCGAGTTCCCAGAAGCCCTTTTCCGCGCCCCAGAAACAGCCCATTGCGACGACCGCGAGCTGAAGTCCTTCGGGAAACGGCGGGTGGATCGGGTGACCGTTGACGTAGTGGGTATCCGGCACGTCGAGCGGCTCCGCCCGCCCGGGCAGGGCTCGTTCGGGTGCGACCATGACGGGTTCGGGGAGGCTCAGACGCCCCACTAGTTCGTCGTACCACGACATGGTTCGATGCTACGCGTGCGTTTCCCGTGGGGCCGATGTGCGTGATGTGACGGTGCGCGACCCGCAGGCTGTGAGCGGCGTCACCGGAATGTGCGGGCGTGGGCCCGAGTTGGAATCGACCGGGTGTACGAATGATGGTTGGCTGTGCTCGGAACAACGGGCACAACCGGCCCGACATAGGAAGGGACATCGTGGCTGAGTACACGCTGCCAGATCTGGATTACGACTACAGCGCCCTGGAGCCCCACATCTCCGGGCAGATCAACGAGCTTCATCATTCCAAGCACCACGCCGCGTACGTCGCCGGTGCGAACACCGCGTTGGAGAAGTTGGAAGCCGCTCGCGAGTCGGGCGATCACAGCGCCATCTTCCTGCACGAGAAGAACCTCGCGTTCCATCTGGGTGGGCACGTCAACCACTCCATCTGGTGGAAGAACCTCTCCCCCAACGGCGGCGACAAGCCGGTCGGCGAACTCGCCGCGGCGATCGACGACCAGTTCGGTTCGTTCGACAAGTTCCGCGCGCAGTTCACCGCGGCGGCCAACGGTCTGCAGGGCTCGGGCTGGGCGGTGCTCGGCTTCGACACCCTCGGCCAGAAGCTGCTCACCTTCCAGCTCTACGACCAGCAGGCCAACGTCCCGCTGGGCATCATCCCGCTGCTGCAGGTCGACATGTGGGAGCACGCCTTCTACCTGCAGTACAAGAACGTGAAGGCCGACTACGTCACCGCCTTCTGGAACGTCGTCAACTGGGCCGACGTGCAGGAGCGCTTCGCCAAGGCCACTTCGCAGGCCAAGGGCCTCATCTTCGGCTGAGCCGGATCGAGCACCGGAACCGGGTCCGCGAATCCGTCCGCCGCGCGCGGACGGATTCGCGGGCCCGTTCTGTTTCCCGGCGACGCGGGCACTTTGCCGAGATCCCCGCCCGATGACCCCGAACTCGGCCCCGGCGAGGTAGGACCGGATCCGCCACCTGCGCAGCCCGATTGCCCGCCGATCTCCGTCCGACTGTCCGATTGGCACTCTTTGGTACTTGTGTGCCAGGTGACTCGTGGTTCATATTCGGGATCCACACCAAAAAGGGACGGGCAAGGTCGCCCCCGGGTTCGACAACGGGAGGCAGAAATGCGCACGAACGAACCGATCGGCATCACGCCGTTCCATTCGCGCGGATCGCTGCGTGGCTTCTTGATCTCCGGCCGCTGGCCGGACACCACCAAGGAGTGGGCTCAGGTGCTGGTCCTGGCCGTGCGCGTGGCCACGCTACCCGGATTGCTGACGACCTCGACGGTGTTCGGGGTCCGAGAGGACCTGCCCGACGATCCCGCGCCCGGCACGGTCGGACTGGTGCTGGCCGAAGGTCCGGTGTTGGGCGAGGAAGCCGTCGAGCCGGGCCACTTCGCCGAGCATGTGCCCCCGGCGCTGCTGATGTTGCATCCTCCTTCCGAAACCCGCCCCTCGCTGCCCGAATGCGCCGGCGCGGCGTCCGGCTGCGTGCTGCTGCCCGGAGTGCCCCATCTGGGGCTGGAGCACCGTGCCGCGTGGGTGGAAGCGGAGTCGGACGGAACGATCACTTCGCTGGTCAGCCGGGTCGGACTGGACCCGATCAGCGATCCCGACACCGCGGTTCTGGCTATGCTGCTTGCCGCGTGAGGGTGACCGAAATTCGCCGGTTGGATCGCCAAACTTATTGTGCGCATAGCGATTTCGACGACAGCGGGTTGGCAGGAGCCGGTTGGGCCGGGTAGAGTCGGCTACAGCGAAGGGGAGTAGCCCCCAATCACGCAGTCGACATACTGACCTTCCGGCCCACCGGCGGGTCCGGCTGCGTGAACCGGCATCCGTCCGGTGGGCGAGACCTTCGGCCTGGACAACCATCTCGTTGTCGGCCGGAGCCCCCGCATCTCCGACCGGCAGGCCGGAGACCTGGGAGAACCGCCACACATGATCGCGACCGTCTTGCTGAGCATCGGCATCGTCTTTCTCGCCGAACTGGGTGACAAGTCCCAGCTGATGGCGCTGACGTTCGCGCTGCGCTATCGCTGGTGGGTGGTGCTGGGCGGTATCGCGACGGCTTCCGCCGCGGTCCACCTGATCTCCGTCGGCGTCGGTCACTTCCTCGGCGCGGCCCTGCCCACCAGAGCTATCGCGCTGGTCGCCGCCGTCACCTTCCTGGCCGTCGGCCTGTGGACCCTGCGCGAACACTTCGGCACCGGCGACGATCCCGAGCCGAAGACGCCGAAGGCCGCCGGGGCGCCGTTCTTCGTGGTGCTGTCCGCGTTCCTGCTCGCCGAACTGGGCGATCGCACCATGTTCGCGACCGCCGCGCTGGCCACCGACTACGACTGGGTCGGCGTCTGGCTCGGCTCGACCGTCGGCATGGTCGCCGCCGACGCGCTCGCCATCGCGGTGGGCATCCTGGTCGGCAAGCATCTGCCGGAACACGCCATCGGCATCGGCTCGGGCCTGCTTTTCCTCTACTTCGGCTCGGCGACCCTGCTCGGCGCGGCCGCACCGGCCCTCGGCGGCGCCGCCGTCGCCGGACTCGCGGCGCTGGCTCCCGCGCTGGCCGGTGCGGCGGTGCTGCTCACGCGGATGGCTCGCCGCACGAGTCCAGCGCGGCTCCATACAGTCCGCCCCCTCGGCGCAGCAGATCCAGTAGCGGTTCCCGCAGCGCGGGCAGACCGCCCACGTCCCCTGCCGCGATCCGAGCGGTGACCATCGAACCGATGGCCGCGGCCACGGCCTGACAAGCGAAGCGCTGCGGCTCGGTCCGAGCGTCGAGCACGTCGGCGATCAACTCGACGAACCGCTCCAGCAGCACGGCCCGGCGCGCGATCGCCGCCGAGCCCACCGCGAAGACCTCGACCAGGAACAGCCGCGCGCTGGCCGGGTCGTCCACCAGATACTGGAGATAGGCGCGAAGGATCCGGTCCATGCGAGTGACGGCGTCCGCCTCGTCTTCCGTCCCGGTGGCCTCGGCGATCCGGTCGAGCAACAGCTGCGCCGCACGCTCGTAGGCCGCCTCGAAGCAGTCCTCTTTGGACCGGAACTGCTCGTAGAAGGTCTCCCGCGACACGCCCGCCCGTTTCAGGATCGCCGCGACGGAGGTTCCGATGTACCCGTTCTCGGCCATGGCCTCCGCCGTCGCGACGAGGATCCGCTCGCGCTGCGAGGCGATCACCTGCTCCCGCGGCAGGCCGTGCCTGCCTCGGGGCAGACGTGCGCTGAGGGCCGATTCGGTCATGCGGTGACTCCGGTGTTCGGTCGAGCTGAACTGGGCTGCTTCATTCTGCGCGGTCGGGTCCGCAGGCCGGTCGAAGAGGGTGCGCGCCGGGAACGAGTCGCGGGAGCCGTGCAGGGCCGCGCGCCGCGCACCGGTTAGGGTGCAATTGACGAAAGGCCAACTGGCTGTCACGAACGAGAGGACCATCGTGGAGATTTCGGGTTCCGCCGCCATTGTCACCGGAGGCGCATCGGGCCTCGGCGCCGCCACCGCCAAGCGCTTCGCCGAACTGGGCGCCACCGTCTTCGGGCTCGATGTACCGCAGTCGATCGAGCGCGCGGGCGACAACGTGCCCGCCGGGGTCACCCTCATTCCCGCCGATGTCACCAGCAACGACGAGGTCGCCGCGGCCGTCGCGCAGGTCGTCGAGTCCGGCGCGCCGCTGCGCATCGTGGTCAACTGCGCCGGCGTCGGCTGGGCGGGCCGCATCCTGTCCAAGAACGGCCCGCACGACCTGGAGCTGTTCCGCACGGTCATCACGGTGAACCTGCTCGGCACCTTCAACGTCATGCGACTGGCCGCCGACGCGATCGCCAAGACCGACGCCGTGGACGAGTACGGCCAGCGCGGCGTCGTCATCAACACCGCCTCCGTCGCGGCGTTCGAGGGCCAGATCGGTCAGATCGCCTACTCGGCCTCCAAGGGCGGCGTGCACGGCATGACCGTTCCGGCCGCGCGTGACCTGGCCCAGTTCGGCATCCGGGTGAACACCATCGCCCCCGGCATCATCGACACCCCGATGCTGGCCGGCGTCACCGAGGAATACCGCAAGGGTCTCGAGGCTGGAGTGCCCTTCCCGTCCCGCCTGGGCCGTCCGGACGAGTACGCGCAGCTGTCGCAGTACATCGTCGAGCACGACTACCTGAACGGCGAGACCATCCGCATGGACGGCGCGCTGCGCATGGCGCCGCGGTAAACCCGCTGCGCTACTCCGGCAGCGCGCGGCCCCGCCCTGGCAGGGTCGCGCGCTGCCGTCTTTCACGCCTGCGGCTTGTGCCCGATGCCGAGATAGGCCGTGGTGGACAACGGATAGTTCGGCCGGTACTTCTCGGCGAGAAACGCTTTCATGACGGCGGCGCGCCGACCCCAGACCTCCGCGCTCACACTGTGGCGCATGAGCTCCAACGGGGCGCTGCTGCGCACCATGGCCTCCCACATCTCCTCGGGGCTGCCGAAGGTGAGCGCGATCGAATGCCGCTGGATGGACACCGCCTCGAAACCCGCGCCGCGCATCTCGGATTCGAAGACCTCGGGATTCTCCAGGCTCAAGAAGTTCGGTTGCGGCTCCTGGATGTTCGGGTCGGCCGCGGTCAGGGCGCCGAACATCATCCGCATCAGCGGTGAGTCGGCGATCGGCGCCCAGCTCGACACCACCGCGGTGCCGCCCGGCCGCAGCACCCGGAACAACTCGGCGAAGCCACGAGCGCGGTCCGGGAAGAACATCAGGCCGAACATGGAGAACCCGGCGTCGAACCGGTCGGACTCGTACGGCAGATTCTGCCCGTCGCCCACCCGCGCCCGGATGTTCGTCAGCCCGGCGGCTGCGGCGTCCTTCGCCAAGCGGGCGATCATCGACTCCGCGAAATCGATCGCCTCGACCTGCGCGACCTGGCCCGCGGCCAGCAGACTGAGCGTGCCCGGCCCGGCAGCGACATCCACGATCCGCGACGCCGGGGACAACGAGGCGAACTCGAGCGCCCGCGCCGAGAACGGTCGCATGATGGTTGGCGCGAACTCGGCGTACCCGTCGGCGACGAGGTCCCATGGCTCGGCGACGGCGAGCGGGTTTGCGGACATGTTGTGACGATCCTTTCAGGCATCCACATCTAACCGCGCCACCCGGGGGCATACTCCCCAGTCCTGCGAATATGCCACCTCGACGGTCACCGTAACCGAGAAATGGCCGAAACGTCGCCGACCGCACCGGCCGCGACCGGAGAACCTCGATGTGGCCCTCCGGTCGCGGGCGGGTTCACAGCGTGCGGGTCAGCCGATCGGTGAGGATGTGGGCGAAGTGCGCCGGATCCTTCAACTCACCGCCCTCGGCGAGCACCGCGGTGCCGAACAGCAGTTCGGCGGTTTCCGACAGCTCGGTCGCCGTGCCCGCGTCGGCCTCCTCCTTTGTGGCGGCGTACGCGTCGCGCAGACCGGTGACCAGCGGGTGGGCCGGGTTGAGCTCCAGAATCCGCTTGCTCTCCGGCAGTGCCTGACCCGAGGCGCGGTACATCCGCTCCAGCATCGGCGTGAAGTCGAACACGTCACCGACCAGGCAGGCCGGGGAGGTGGTGAGCCGGTTGGTCAGGCGCACCTCCTTGACGTTCTGCTCGAGCGTCTTGCCCAGCCACGTCAGCACCTCGGCGAAGTCCTTGTCCTGCTGCTCACGCAGCGCCTCGGAGGCCTTCTTCTCCTCCTCGGTCTCCAGGTCGACCTCGCCCTTGGCGATGGACTGGAACGCCTTGCCGTCGAACTCCGGCACCGAGCCGACCCACATCTCGTCGACCGGGTCGGTCAAGATCAGCACCTCGCGGCCCTTGGCCTTGAACGCCTCCAGATGCGGAGAGCTCTCGACCTGGTGGCGGCTCTCGCCGGTCATGTAGTAGATCGTGTCCTGCCCCTCGGGCATCCGCTCCACATACTGCGCCAGCGTGGTCAGCTCGGTCTCGGAGTTCGTCGAGGCGAACGAGGACACCTGCAGGATGGTCTCGCGGTTGTCGAAGTCCGAGAGCAGGCCCTCCTTCAGGACGCGGCCGAATTCCTTCCAGAATGTCTGGTAGCTGGTCTGGTCCTCGGCGCCCTGCAAATCCTTGACCGTGGACAGCACCTTCCGCACCAAGCGCTTGCGGATCATCTGGATCTGCCGGTCCTGCTGCAGGATCTCGCGTGAGACGTTGAGCGACAGGTCCTGCGCGTCGACCACACCCTTGACGAAGCGCAGGTACTCCGGCATCAGCTCTTCGCAGTTGTCCATGATGAACACCCGCTTGACGTACAGCTGCACACCGCGCTTGTGCTCGCGGGTGAACAGGTCGAACGGCGCGTGCGAGGGGATGAACAGCAGCGCCTGGTACTCGAAGGTGCCCTCGGCCTTCAGCGGGATGATCTCCAGCGGATCGTCCCAGCCGTGGCTGACGTGCTTGTAGAACTCCTTGTACTCCTCGTCGGAGACCTCGCTCTTGGGGCGCGTCCACAGCGCCTTCATCGAGTTGAGCGTCTGGTCCTCGAGGATGGTCGTCTCCTTGGCGTCCTCACCCTCGCCCTCGGTGACGGTCCGCTCCACCTGCATGCGGATCGGCCACGCGATGAAGTCGGAGTACTTCTTGACGATCTCGCGCAGCTTCCACTCCAGGGTGTAGTCGAAGAGGTGATCCTCCTCGTCCACCGGCTTGAGGTGAAGCGCGACCGACGTGCCCTGCGGGGCCTCGTCCAGTTCCTCGATCGTGTAGGTGGAGCTGCCCGCACTCGACTCCCACCGGGTGCCGGTGGTCTCCCCCGCGCGGCGGGTGGTCAGCGTGACCTTGTCGGCCACCATGAACGTCGAGTAGAAACCGATGCCGAACTGGCCGATCAATTCCTCGGCCGCGGCCTCGGACTTCGCCTCGTTCAGCTTCTTGCGCAGCTCGGCGGTACCGGACTTGGCGAGGGTGCCGATCAGGTCGACGACCTCGGCGCGCGACATGCCGATGCCGTTGTCCCGTACGGTCAGGATCCGGTTGTCCTTGTCGACCCCCAGCTCGATGTGCAGGTCCGAGGTGTCGACGTGCAGATCCTTGTCTCGGAAGGACTCCAGGCGCAGCTTGTCCAGCGCGTCGGAGGAATTCGAGATCAGCTCCCGCAGGAAGGTGTCCTTGTTGGAGTAGACGGAATGGATCATCAGCTCGAGCAGCTGATGTGTCTCTGCCTGGAACTCGAGTTGTTCGACGTGCTCTGTCACGTCGGCGATGGTACCGCCGCGCTCGGACTACGTGGCCGAAGGTGGCACCGAGGCGTAATCCGGGACGACACCGTGCGATCGCGGATCGGTAACCGGCCGGAAGTCGGCGAGACCGGGAACCTCGTCGTCGGCACGGGTGGTCATCCATTCGCGCAGCACCTGGGTGGCGCGTACGTCGTCCTCGTTGTACTCCAGCAAACGGGTGCGCTGGGTCTGGTCGGGCGCGGCGCCGTCGTAACCGACCGCGAGCCGATACCAGCTCATCGACGCCTCGCCGCTCGCCTCCGGATCACGCCACGAGAACCCGGCGACCGGCGCGATCTTCTTGAGTCCTTTGCCGTTCGGGCAGATGAATTGGTCGGACACGGCTTGGAACATGTCCACCCATTGCGGACCGTCCACGAACGCGCGCACCTGCTCCACCGTCGGCACGCCCGGGCGGCCCGCGAACCGGCGCGCCGATTCGTACAGCCACTTGTCCTCCGCCGTACGCGAATAGCAATACGCGGCGAACGTTCTGCCCGTCGCGGCCGCCTCCGCGCGCACCGTCATCAGCCAGGTCCAGAACTCGCCGAAGGAGCGGCCCTCGTCCTCGGTGGGCAACGGATCCCAGGTGACGAACGGGCGGTACACGCCGTCGAGCAGCGTTCCCCACAGGTACGCGCCGTATTCCTGGAAACTCTCCAGGTCGACGTCGACCTCCACGTCCGCCCGTCGCACCCGCACCTGCTCGACCCGCCGCACCAGCGGCGAGCCCGCGATCCACGCCCGCGCCGTCACCACGGCCTCGTCGAACGGGCCGTGCTGCCAGTCCTCTGGTTCCTCGCCCACCCAGGCGGCGAGTTCGTCGATGGTCTCGATGTCGTGCCTGCGCAGTACCTCGGCCCGGGAGCCGGGCGCCACCAGGCTGACGTCGCGATGCTCGATCAGCCAGCCCTCGCAGCTCGGCCCGTCGACCCCGCGCGTCCACCACGGGCACTGCCTGCACTCGGGCACTTTGGACGGGATGGTGGGCAGCTCGCCGCGCACCACCGCGATCCGGTCGGCGTAGCGGCGGTCGTAGTCGGCCAGCAGCGGAGCCAGATCGTGCACCAGGATGCGATCGAAGTCGAAGCCGATCACGCCGCCGACCAGCGCTGGACTGGCCAGGCCGTGCCGTTGCAGCATCCGGTGCAGATGGGCGAGCCGCTGCTGGTCGCGCGGCTGCTGACGGAGTTTGCGGTGCGGATCCGGTTGCGGATTCCAGCGATAGGGGTCCGAGGTGATGGGGTGGAAGTCGGCCCGCTCGGGTTGACGCGGATCGGTCACCTTGTGGTTCACCACGATGATCGGGATGTACCCGCCGCGATCGGCGTCGCGCAGCAGGATCTCCGAACCTCCGCGCCTGCCGGTGTCCGGCTCCTGCGGTAGCAGGCCTCCCCAGACGTGCTGTGCGCCGATCTCGCAGGCGCGCATCGTCGCTTCGGCGCGCTCGGCGGCGCGCAGTCCGGGATCGATCACCACCCAGGCGTCCGGGTCGGCGCCGACCAGCGCGTCGCGCACCCGCGCGCGGTGCGCGACGGCGGCATCCCGGCGCTGGCGTACACCCGCGTCCTCGGAGATGCCCACCAGTGCGTCGGGGTGCGTAGCGTCCAGACGCAGGCGATGGCGGCAGCCGATCAGCGCCCTGGCATCGATGAAGGCGGTCGGCGCGCCGGTGGCCCGATCCACGGCCGTTCCATTGCGCTCGAGGCCGTCTTGGTCACCGATGTCCGAATCCACGCTAAGCAGTATGGTCCCTACCCCCGACAGTGTTGAATTCCAGCGCCAGGGCCGCACTACTCTCACAGTCGCCGCCGCGGACCCGATAGGGTGGCGGCAAAGCGTGTGACATGGGCGGACGGGCTTCCCCGGCGTCGTACTGCCATGGCGAACCAGCATGACGGAGGGCCTTCGATGGGGTTGTTCACGAAGCGCAAGCGGCGGCCGAGCCGCAGGGCCGAGGCGAAAGCCCTCAAGCACAAGGCCGCGATCGAGGCCAGGCTCGCCGCGAAGAACGACCGCAAAGCGCGCCGTGCCGAGGCCCGCACCCAGCGCAAGGTCGCCAAGGCGCAGATCGCGGCGTTCCAGGCGGAGGAGAAGGCCGCGCTGAAGGCGGCCGCCAAGGCCGAGCGCGATCCGTTCAGCGCCGGCCAGGTGAAGAAGTACCTCGGCGTGGCGCGTGTGCTCATCCCGGTGCTCGCTCCGCTCGCCTACCGTGGCGCGACCTTCCTGCGCGGGCAGCTCGACACCCGCCGCGCCCAGCAACTCGGCGTCGGCGTCGACCAGCTCGGCGACTTCACCGGACACGGCGCCAAGCTGCAGGCGCGCATCACGAATGCCGAAGCGGCGCTGCTGAAGATCGGCACGCAGAACGGCAAGGACAAAGGCGAGACGCAGAAGTTCGTCGCCGCGACCAAGGATCGCCTCGGCAGCCTGACGGCCGCCGTGCACACCGCCGACCAGATGCCCGCCAACCGCCGCCGTTCGGTGCACACGTCGATCTCGCACGAGCTGTCCGGGATCGAGTCCGACATCCTGGCCCGGCTCGGCGTGCGCTGACCCTCCCCCTCTCGATGCCCCCGCACCCGATCACCGGCCACCTGCGTGGTGCCCTGGTCGGCGTGCTGGTCGGCGTGCTCGCCGTGGCGGCGCACGGGACAGCGGGTGGCGGTGCGCCGGGCTCCGCCGAGCTGACGTTGCTGTTGCTGATCGCCGCCGTGGCCGGCTCGGCCGCGGGAGCCGTGCGGGCGTGCACGCACCCGTCCGTCCTGGCCGCGCTGCTGGGCGCGGGCCAGCTGCTGAGTCACGCCGCGCTGTCGGTTCTGCTCGGTCACGACCACCCCGGGACCGGCTCGGCCCCAACGGATTCCCCGCTGCCTGCCGGATGGATGCTGCTCGCGCACACCGCCGCGACGGTCGGCTGCGCGGCATTGATCATGCTCACCGAGCGGCTCTACGCCGCGGCCTCCGCCGCCCTGCGCGCGATATTCGCCGCGCCGCGCCCCGCGCGGATCACCGGTGCGCCGACCTGGTCGGATCCCGGTCTCCTGCCCCATCGCTGTGCTCCGCTCGGTGCGCTCGGTCCGCGTGCGCCGCCGGTGTCGGTCTGATCCCCGACACCTTTCCCTTCGCACAAGAGGCTTCAGCATGCACAGCTCGATCTCGCGCGCCGTCGCAACGACGGTCACCACAACTGCACTCGCCCTGTTCGCAGGCGGCACCGCCGCGGCCCACGTCACGGTGGACGCTCCCGGCGCGACCCAAGGCGGATACACCGTCGCCACCTTCCGGGTGCCCACCGAATCCGACACCGCGAGCACCACGGCGCTCACCGTCACCTTGCCCAACCTGAAATCGGCTCGGACCGAATCGATTCCCGGATGGTCGGCCAAGGTCGAGCGCAACGACAAGAAGGAGATCACCGCGATCACCTGGACCGCCGACCCGGGCGCACCGGGCATTCCGCCCGGTCAGTTCCAGCGTTTCGCGGTCTCCGTCGGCCCGCTGCCCGCCCTGGATTCGGTCAGCTTCCCCGCCAAGCAGACCTATTCCGACGGCAAGGTGGTCAGCTGGGATCAGCCGGTCGGCAAGGACGGCGACGAACCCGAACATCCGGCTCCCTCGGTGACCCTGACCGCGGGCAAATCCCACGCGCCCGACGGGCACAAGGTGAGCAGCGAAGCCGAAGCGGACGACGACGACCACGAGGACGAGACGGCTCGCTGGCTCGGCGGGATCGGTCTCGCGCTCGGTCTGCTCGGTGTCGCGCTCGGCCTCGGCAACGTGATCCGCGGGCGGCGCGCATGACCCGCCGTCTCCTCGCCGCCGTGGTGGCGGGACTGTTCCTGCTCGGATTCGGTATCGCCGCAACGGGAGTCGCCGCCGCGCACTCCGCGGCGACGGGAAGCGTCCCGGAGGACAACGCGACCGTCGACGCGGGCCCGGAGCGCGCGAGCGTCACGTTCAACGAGGAACTGCAGCCCAGCTTCCCGTCGCTCACCGTCGTCGGGCCGGACGGCAATCTGTGGTCGAAGGGTGATCCGGTGGTCGACGGCAAGACGGTCAGCGTGGCCCTGGGCGAGCTGGGACCGGTCGGCGAGTACACCATCGCCTACCGGGTGACCTCGGCCGACGGACACCCGGTCAGCGGCAAGCGGCACTTCACGCTCGGCAAGCCCGGCAACGGCACGCCGGGACCGAAACCCCATGCGAAAGCCAAGGACGGATCGGACGGCTCGGACGGTATCCCGCTGTGGGTGTTCATTGTCGGCGCGGTCGTCTTGTTCGGCGGCGGGCTCGCGTTCGCGTTGTTCGGCGGCAGGAACCGCGACTCCAAGCGGTGAACGGCGTGAAGATCGGCGGCCGGGGTGACGCTCGGCGCGCTCCCGGCCGAATGCCCTGGCCCGTACCGCTGCTGACCATCCCCGCCGGGCTCCTGGGCGTCGCGCTCGCCTGGGTTCTGATCCGGCCGGTCCCGTTGCCAGGGGAGGCCGTGGTCCGGGTGGTGGCCGATGGCGTCGGGGCGACCGCGCTCGGCTTGGCCGCGCTGCCCAGGATCGCGCCGCGCTTGCTCACACCCTGGCGGCTGCTGGCGGTGCTCGCCGGGATCTGGGCGGTAGCCGAGTTCGCGGTGCTGGTCTTCGAGGCCGCCGACGTGGTCGGCGTTCCGGTGCGCGAACTCGGCGCCGAGGAGTTCGGCACCTATCTGGTCGACGTCAGCGGTGGGCAGGTCGGGATCGCGATCCTGATCGGCGTCGCGACGGTGGCCGGTGGCTCGGCGCTGGCCTTCCGGCGGCCGGCGTCCGCCTCCGCCGACCTCGTCCTGGTGTTCGCGGCGGTCGCGCTGGCATTGCGGCCGATCACCGGGCATATGTCGCAACAGACGTTCGGCTCCGTGCTCGCGGCGGTGCACGCCCTGGCGGCGGGCGCCTGGTTCGGGTTGCTGATCGCGCTGGCGCTGGTCGTGCGCACCCGCGGTGAGTGGGCGGTCGTGCTGCCGAAGTACTCGGCGGTGGCGCTGCCCCTGGTGGCGGTCGTGGCGGTGACGGGACTGCTCAACGGACTGATCCGGGTCGGAGGGGTGAGCCCGTTCGTCAGCACCGGTTACGGCCGGATCCTGCTCGCCAAGACCGTGGTGCTGCTCGGTTTGCTCGCCCTCGGCTGGTGGTGGCGGCGCAGTTGGGTGCCGAAGGCGGCGGATCACCGGATGGACGCGAAGGACTCGCTGCGCCGCGCGATAGCCGAGGTGGTGGTGATGGCGCTGGCGTTCGGGCTCGCCGCGACCCTGGCGGTGACAGCCTGAGCCGTACCGCCGGGGCCCGGTTATGCGTACCTCCGCCTTCGCTCCGGCCATGCGCGGGCTGAGGACGGACTACGTCCGGCCGCACCCGTTATGGTCTGCGCATGACCGAAGTGAAGATCGTCGAGGATTGCTCGGCCTCGGCGGAGTCCGCGTTCGCCTACGTGAACGACTATCGGAACCTGTCGCGATTCCTGTACGGCATCCAGTCCTTCACCCCGGTCGGTGAACAGACCGAAGGTGTCGGCGCCACGTTCGACGGGCACATGAAGCTGGGGCCCGCCTCGCTGAAGTCGCGGATCCGAGTGGTCCGCTGGGAGAAGGGCTTCGCGATCGGCGTCAAGTCCATCAAGGGTTTCGACGTCGAATCCACGTTCCTGTTCCACGACAAGGGTGAGGGCTTGTGCACCGTCGACGCGATCGTGGACTACCGGGTGCCCGGCGGCCTGGCGGGGCGGGCCCTCGGTAAGACCATCGAGCCGTTCGTCAAGATCGCCGTGCAGCACACCGCGCACAACTTGGTCACCCAGATCGCCGCGTTCTACGCGGACTCGGTCTGATCCGTTGTTCGATTCGCCGCGCCTGCGGCGCATCACCGTGTTTGTCCGGAGGGCCGCCCCCAGATCGGATGGTCGCGGTCGGTCGAGATCCATGGCCCTCGCCGAGGGCCTCGGGATGCCATGTCGCTCGCGGCTCGGTTGCGCCGGTGGTGGCGGGGTGGTGATGCTGTAGGTGTGAGCGCTACACCTTCGTTCGGACAGCGGGTCGGCTACGTCTTCGGCCGTACGCTGCCGGAATCGATGTCCGAATGGGTGCGGGAGGATCTGGTCGGGCCCGGCGCTACGCGGCGCTATCTGCTGCGGTTCCTGGTGCCCGTGCTCCCGGTGCTCATGCTGTTCCTGCTGCTGCCCGGGCCGCTGTGGATGGGTCTGGCGATGATGGCGCTGCTGTACATCCCGCTGATCTACTTCACGGTGGCGCTGCTGTACGTCTACCGGCGCCACCGGTTGATCAAGCATGGTCTCGATCCCGCGCTCGCCGACGCCGACGCCCGCCGACGCGACGAGCGCGACCGCCTGGACTACGAGCGCAGGCACGGGCGCGCCTGAGGCCCACCGACATCTAGCGGTGACTTATACCACAGGCATAGCCTAGAAGCATGAAAAAACCCACATTTGGGCAGCGAATCGCCTACGACCTGGGCCGAGAGCTCCCGGAGGAGCTGCACGAGTGGGTCATCCACGACCTCGTCGGCCACGGGGCCATGGAGCGCTATCTCGTCCGTTTCATCGGGCCGATCATCCCGTTCTTCGCGTTGGTGCTGCTGTTCCCCGGACCGCTGCCCCTGAAGATCGGCTTGATCGTGATGATGATCGTCCCGCTGATCGTCTTCACGGTCGCGCTCAGCTACGTCTGGCGCCGCTTCCGCTTGATCCAGCACGGCCTGAGCCCCGACCTGGTCGACCACGGCAAGTGCACCGACCACGACCGCGAACTGTACGAACTGCGCTACGGCCACCGATAGCTCCGCCCACCTCCCTCCGCGCGCCGAGAAACCACGCGCGAGAGCGAAGCACGTCCACCCCAGCCGCCCACCCGCGTCCCTGACCGCTTGATCGACGACAGTCGCCTCCGCCGCCCCCCGGGCCGGTCACCACGGCTTATGCACCTGGCTGTGACGGCACCCCCCAAGCCCCAAAACCTGAACCCCGACTTCAAGCGCTCACCGCATCCCGCCGCGACCACGGCGCTCATGCTGAAGAAGCAAGCGCCCGAGACAGCTGAGCCCAGCTGGGCGCGATTCCGCCCCACGCCACCCAACCACCCCAACTTCCGCTCTCGAGCGAAGCGAGACCGAGCATGCGCCGTTCGCGGCCCGGCTCGCGTTTGCGCGGCCGTCGCATAGGCGACGAAGGAGCAAGCGGCGGTCGCGCAAACGCGAGCCAACAAGGGGCCGCGAACACGCCGCGACGAAGTCGCGGCAAAATAACCCAGTGACCGAATCGCAGAATGTAATCGCCACCGCCGACCTGGCCGACGAGATCGGCCCGGAGATCCGCAGCTGCGACACGCAGTTCATCCAGTTCGGCGGGCGTGCGGCGTTCTCGGGACGCATCACCACCATCCGCTGCTTCCAGGACAATCTGCTGGTGAAGCAGACGCTCGGCGAGCCGGGCGAGGGCAAGGTGCTGGTGGTCGACGGCGGCGCGAGCGTGCACACGGCGCTGGTCGGCGACATCATCGCCGGGCGCGGCGTCGAGAACGGCTGGGCAGGCGTCATCGTCAACGGCGCGGTCCGCGACTCCGCCATCCTGCGCACCCTGGACATCGGCATCAAGGCGCTGGGCATTAACCCGCGAAAGAGCACGCAGACCGGTAGCGGCGAGCGCGACGTGCCGGTCGAGTTCGGTGGGGTCACCTTCGTGCCCGGCGAGGTGCTCTACAGCGACCACGACGGCATCGTCGTGCGCGCCGAGGACTGAGCGGCCCGGCGGCGCGCACGGATCGCTCCGGCCGCCGCCCGAACCCGCGATCAGGCCGACACGATCGCCTTGTGACCGGCGATCGCGACCACATCGCCGATGTGCAGTTGCCGCCCGCGCCGCAGTTCCACCTCGTCGTTCACCCGCACCAATCCGGCGGCGATCACCGTCTTCGCCTCCGAACCGGATTCGATCAGGTTGGCCAGCTTCAGAAACTGGCCGAGCCGAATAACGTCGTCATCGATCGGCACTTCGACTGGTTCCGACATGAAGTAAATACTTACTCCCCCATCCGAACTCGCCGGACACCGCCCCATCCCCTCCGCGATCTCCGGGCAACTCGAGCCGGACCTTCCGCACCGCGCGGAAATCCCACCGTCGAACCGTATGCGTCGAATTCCCGCCGATTTGATCGGCTACTCCGCCCAGGTCAGCGCGGAATCGGGAAAGTCGGCGTTCGGCTCCGCCCGGCGAGGAACACGCCGTGCAGAAGTCCGCCCGCGCAAACACCGCACAAACACGCGCGCCGCAGGCTTGGCAAATCCGACACACTCACGTACACACTGGTTCCGTGACCTCCACGCAAGCCCAGCAACACCTCGACACCGCACCACGCGCGGATAAACCGACTCCGCCGGTTCCCCACCGGGGTCACGGACGACTTTCGGAAGTGCCGCATATCGCGGGGTTGACGCTCGGTGTATTCGCGGCGCTGTGCTTCCTTTGGAGCCTCTCGCCGGGACTGCGTTTCCTGACCCAGGTGCCGCGCCGCTATATCGATACCTATTACTTCGACGCGCCGGACACGAACCTGATGTGGGCGCTGGTGGTCGGTCTGACGGCGGGCGCGATATCCAGCCGCAAACGGATCGCCTGGTGGTTGCTGACCGGTTACCTCGCGATCTACACGATCGTCAACGGCGTCACCTTCGCCGACCGGGGCAGTATCCACGCGCTGGTGGCGATGGTGCTGCATCTCGCCGTGATCGGTGTGCTCATCGCGGCATGGCCGGAGTTCTACACCAAGGTGCGCCGCGGCGCAGGGTGGAAGGCGCTCGGTGTGCTGGCGGGTGGCCTCGCGATCGGCGCTTTGCTCGGCTGGGGCCTGGTGGAATTGTTCCCGGGCAGCCTCCCGCGGGGCGTGCAGCGCCCGGGCTGGGCTTTCTACCGCGTGACCGCGGCGGTGCTGGCGGACAACGAGCACTTCGACGGGCATCCGCCGCCGTTCGTGAATTTCCTGCTGGGCCTGTTCGGCGCCGTCGCGCTGCTGGCCGCGGTGGTGATCCTGCTGCGCTCGCAGCGGGCGGCGAACGCGATGACCGGCACCGACGAGTCGGCCATCCGCGGGTTGCTGGAGCGTTCGGACGTGGAGGATTCGCTCGGCTACTTCGCCACCCGCCGGGACAAGGCGGTGGTGTTCGCGCCAAGCGGCAAGGCGGCGGTGACCTACCGGGTGGAACTGGGTGTCTGCCTGGCCAGCGGGGATCCGATCGGCATCCGCGAGGCATGGCCGCAGGCGATCGATGCCTGGCTGCGCCAGGCCGATCAATTCGGGTGGGCTCCGGCGGTGATGGGCGCGAGCGAACTCGGTGCGACGGCGTACCGCAGGGCGGGTCTTTCCGCGTTGCGCCTCGGCGACGAAGCCATCCTGGACACCAGGAACTTCTCCCTGGCCGGGCCCGAGATGAAGCCGGTGCGGCAGGCCGCGAACCGGCTGCGCAAGCACGGCGTGGCGGTCCGTATCCGCAGGCACCGCGATATCCCCGCCGAGGAATTCGCCCGGATCATCGCCCGCGCCGACGCCTGGCGCGACACCGAGACCGAGCGCGGGTTCTCCATGGCGCTGGGCCGGCTGGGCGATTCGCTGGACGGCGACTGCTTGCTCGTGGAGGCGGTCAATCCGCAGGAGCGGGTGCTCGGCATGCTGTCGCTGGTTCCGTGGGGCCGCATCGGTGTCTCGCTGGAGCTGATGCGCCGCGACCCCGGTGGCCCCAACGGTGTGATGGAGCTGATGATCTCGCAGCTCGCGCTGAATTCCGAGCAGCACGGCATCACCAAGGTGTCGCTGAACTTCGCGGTCTTCCGCTCGGTGTTCGAGGAGGGCGGCCGGATCGGGGCCGGTCCCGTGCTGCGCTTGTGGCGCGGCGTGCTGCTGTTCTTCTCCCGCTGGTGGCAGCTCGAGGCGCTGTATCGCTCGAATGTGAAGTACCAGCCGTACTGGGTGCCCCGGTTCTTCCTGTTCGAGGAGCGCAGGCAGCTTCCGCGCGTCGCGGTGGCCAGCGCGCTGGCGGAGGGCTTCCTGCCGCGGTTCGGCAAGGAGCCCGACACCGCGACGCACACCGGCGAGCACACGGCGGTGCCCGCCACGGTGACGGGCCTGCACGCGGACGGCAGTCCGCCGGACGTCGCCGAGGTCGACGGTGCGGAGCAGCTTCCGCGCAGGCCCGAACAGGTCCGCGTGCGCATGGACAAGCTGGCGCGCCTGGCCGAATCCGGCATCGATCCCTACCCCGTGGCCTACCCGCCGACGCATACCGTCGCCGACGCGCGCCGCTCCCCGCGCGGCACCACGGTCCGGGTGTGCGGCAGGTTGCTGCGCATCCGCGACTACGGTGGCGTGATCTTCGCGGTGGTCCGGGATTGGACCGACGACATCCAGCTGGTCATCGATCGCGACCGGGTCGGCGCCGCGCGCAGCGCCGAGTTCGGCGAATTCTTCGATCTCGGCGATCTGATCGAGGTGAGCGGACAGATCGGGGCGAGCAGGCGCGGTGAACTCTCGCTGCTCGCGGCGGACTGGCACATGCTCGGCAAATGCCTGCACCCGCTGCCGGACAAGTGGAAAGGGCTGGCCGATCCCGAGGCCAGGGTGCGGCAGCGCTATGTGGACATGGCGATCAACACCGAGATCCGCGAGGTGCTGGCCAAGCGGAGCGCGGTGGTGCGCTCGCTGCGGGACTCCTTGAATTCCCTGGGTTACCTGGAGGTGGAGACGCCGATCCTGCAGCAGGTGCACGGCGGCGCCAACGCCACGCCGTTCGTCACGCACATCAATGCCTACGACCTCGACCTGTACCTGCGGATCGCACCCGAGCTGTATCTGAAGCGGCTGTGCGTCGGCGGTATGGAGAAGGTGTTCGAGATCGGGCGGACCTTCCGCAACGAGGGCGTCGATTTCAGCCACAACCCCGAGTTCACCATTCTCGAGGCCTACGAGGCGCACAGCGACTACGAGCGCATGATGCACACCTGCCGAAGGCTGATCCAGAACGCCGCGATCGCGGCCAACGGCGCCATGGTGGCGTTGCGGCCCAACGGGAACGGGACCTTCGAGGAAGTGGACATCTCCGGAGAGTGGCGGGTGCGGACGGTGCACGGCGCGGTGTCGGAGGCGATCGAAGCCGAGATCACCCCCGAGACCGGGGTCGAGGAATTACGCGAACTATGCGAGAAGGCGGGGGTGCCCTATCAGCACGGCTGGGACGCGGGCCAGGTGGTGCTGGAAATGTACGAGCACCTGGTCGAATCCCGTACCGAGGAGCCGACGTTCTACATCAACTTCCCGACTTCGGTGTCCCCGTTGACCAGGCAGCACCGCAGTATCGCCGGCGTCACCGAACGCTGGGACCTCGTCGCCTGGGGCGTCGAACTCGGCACGGCCTACAGCGAACTCACCGACCCGGTGGAGCAGCGCCGCAGGCTCACCGAGCAGTCGCTGCTCGCGGCCAACGGTGATCCGGAGGCGATGGAGCTGGATGAGGACTTCTTGCAGGCGCTCGAGCACGCCATGCCGCCGACCGGCGGGCTCGGCATGGGCGTGGACCGGATCGTCATGCTGATCACCGGACGCAGCATTCGCGAGACACTGCCGTTCCCCTTGGTGAAACCACGCTGACCGGGGCTTCGTCTCGGAAGGGTCTCATCGAGTGAATCGGGCCGCTACCCTTGGAGATTCGGCCCCGGGAGGAGGCCGCTACACCGTAAGGGGTTCGGATATGTACCTTGACCTGCTGACGAACGCGAGTTTGCTGGACCACACCGTGTGGGCCAGCCCCGACACGTGGAACTCCGCGCTCGAGTTGGCCGCCAAGAAGAAGAAGAGCAGGGGCGGGGGCGGCCTGATCATCGGCGCGATCTGCTGCCTGCTGGTGGTCGCGCTGATCATCGGCGGCGTCTACCTGCTGACCAAGCGCAAGAAGAACACCTAGCGGCAGACATCGACGGCCCGGCTCGCGCGAAGCGAACCGGGCCGTCGTTTCCCGTTTGTCTATCGACCGGCTCAGAGTCGATCGATCTCGGTCAGATCGATGTCCATATCGAACGGCACGGTCAGCTCCAGGCGATCGTGGTGAATCCCGGTGAGCGCGTAGGTCTTCGTGGCCGGATCCAGTTCGTAGACGTAGACGACCGGGCGGCCGTCCGCGTTCTCGACTCGCCAGAAGTGAGCGATTCCCGCACGGGCGTACAGCTGCGGTTTGCGCTCCCGATCACGCGTACGCGATTCGGCGGAGACGACCTCCACGGCGAGAACAACGTCATCGGCCCGATACGAGGTCAGTTCCGGACCGCCGTCGCGCTCGGCCTGGATGACGATCAGGTCCGGCTCCGGGCGCTGGTCCCGGCCGAGTGTCACGGTCATTTCCCGCCGGACCCGCAGGTGGTCCGGAGCCAGGCGGCGCAGTACGGAATCGAGCAGTGAAATCACCAGCATGTGGAACTTCGCCTGCGGGCTCCCGAAGACAAGACTCCCGTCGATCAACTCGGTGTGCGGGGGAAGGTTCGGCAGGCGGTCGAGATCCTCGGCGACGAATCCACCCGGCGGCGGGCGCAGCCACTGCGGAAACGGCTCGAGATTCATGCTTCGAGTATGTCACTGCGAATGTGCCGGTCATCGAGACCACGGGCCGGATGAAGTGAGTCATGGTCATGCGGCAGAGTGGGGCGGGTGCAGTTGATTCTCGTTCGCCATGCTCAGCCGGTCCGGATGTCGAGTTCGAGCGGGCCCGCCGATCCGGAGTTGGCTCCGGTGGGGCTGGAGCAAGCCGAGCGGGTGCCCGCGGCGCTCGGCCATCATCGGGTCTCCCGTGTGGTGAGCAGCCCGCAGCGGCGGGCCAGGGAAACGGCGGCACCGACCGCCGCGAAGCTGGGTCTCGGCGTCGACGTCATCGACGGACTCGCCGAATACGATCGCGATTTGCCCGCCTACATCCCCATCGAGGATGCCAAGGTCGAATTCCGCGACGCCTATGACCGGATCAAGGCCGGGCATCTTCCGGTGCAGGTCGACGGTGCCGCATTCAAGGCCAGGGTGCACGCCGCCGTCTCCGATGTCGTCGCGGCCACCGATCCGGCGGACACCGTGGTCGTGTTCGCGCACGGCGGTGTGATCAACGTGCTGCTGCAAGAGGTCCTCGGACTGGAAAGGCCGCTGACCTTCCCCATCGACTACTGCTCGATCACCAGGATCCTGTTCTCCCGGACGGGACGCCGCACGGCCGCGACCGTCAACGAGAACGGGCACGTCTGGGATCTGTTGCCGCGCAATATCGGCCCGCGCTGAGCATTCACAGCCGAGTGCCAGGCCGGTCGCATCGATCTGCCAGTGACACGATCTGAAATAGGACACGTGAGCCGCTCCGAACAGCGGCCACGATCCGAAAGGAAGGAACTTCGTGTCGCTCTCCGAAACCGCTACGCCGCTGCGGCGTCTGGCCCGGGTCGCCGTGGCCGGTGCGCTGATCGCTGTCCCCCTGGCGGCCCTCGCGTCGACCGCATCCGCCGAAACTCCGGCAGTCCCGGGCGTGGTACAGCTGGTGGACGCACCGCAGCAGGTAGCCGACCACGACGACTGGTCGCGCCATGACGAACGGCGTGACGATCCGGGCCATGGGCAGAACGACGGTCCCGGGCGCGGACCGGACAACGGGCCCGGCCATGGGCCGGACAACGGACCGGGCCGCGGCCCGAACGACGGCCCACGCCAGGACGGCCCGCAGCAGCAGTTCATGCCGCCCACCGGGTCGAGCTAGCCCCACCGCCGCATCGAGAAGGGCCCATCTCCGGATTCGGAGGTGGGCCCTGTTGTGCGAGTGGACGGTGCTGCACACGGCGCTCGACAGCGCGGTCGAGTCTGAGATCTATTGCCCCGCAATATCACCCCGGCGCATTCACAGCCGATTGCCAGGCCTGTCGCACCGGTGTCCCAGTGACGGAATCTTCGATAGGACCGGTGAGCCGCTCCCGAGGGTGGTTCACGGTTCGAGAGAAAGGAATTCCGTGTCGCTCTCCAAAACCGCTACGCCGCTGCGGCGTCTGGCCCGGGTCGCCGTGGCCGGTGCGCTGATCGCCGTCCCGCTCGCGGCCCTCGCGTCGACCGCGTCCGCCGAAACCCCTGCCGATCAGGGCCGGGTACAGCTGGTGGACGCGCCGCAGCAGGGCACCGACATCGACGGCGGGCCCCGTCGTTTCGAACGTCACGAACGGCATGACGGGCCGGGTCGTGGGCCGGACGACCGCGACTGTGGGCCGGACGGCGGCCCTGGGCCGGGCGGCCCGCGGCACTTCTACAAGTTCGAGCATGTCCTGCCGCCGACCGGCTCGAGCTAGTCGTTCCGCCCCGACGAAAAGGCCCACCTCCGAGTTCGGAGGTGGGCCTTGTGTTTCAGCGGGGGCTCAGGCCATGCCCGCGATCCAGTTGTGCATCCAGGAGATGGCCGTCTGACCGCCGCCCACGGGGTAGCTGCCGTACAGGGTGTGGGACTGCGACTTGTAGAAGCGCTCCAGGTCCTTGGCCCGCTGCTGGTTGGCCGAGTCGGTCAGCTGCGCTTGCAGGACCGGGACACCGCCCGAGGACATCAGGTCGCCGAGGATGTTGCCCGCCTCGATCTGGTAGCGCCACATGTTGGCGGGGTTGGCGTCCGACGCCTGGGCGAGGAAACCGGCGAACCGTGTGACGAAGTCATCGGTCGCGGTCGCGCAGTAGAGGTCGTCGAGCGCGCAGATGGTGCGGGTGCGATCGCTGACCCAGCCGAAGCCGCCGACCCGGGGGCCGCCCGCGCCCGCGCCAGGAGCGACGGGGCCGACCTGGACGTCGGTGGGCGACCGGCGCGGATCGGAGATCAGGCCGACACCGGCGATGCGATCGGCGGGCACGACGCTGAGGCCGGTGCCGATCTCGGCGGCCAGATCACCGGCGGCGTCCGCGCCCTGGCTGTAGCCGACCAGCGCGATCTTGGTCGCGCCGCACTGCTGCGCCATGTTCGCGATCAGACCGCGCGCGTTGTCGACCGCCTCCTTCTTGGAGTTGCCGTAGATCTCACCTTCCCAGGGGAAGGCGGTCGCGGCGTAGGTCACGTAGTCGACTTCGGCGGAACCGGGCAGCCCCCGAGTGACGCCGGCGAGCATGCCGGGTTGCGGGGTCTTGTCCCGCCCGGTCTCCCAGGTACCCGGGATCGCCACCACGTACAGGCTCGGGCAACCGGGAGCGGCGCTCGCCGACCCACTGCCGAAAACCAAGCCGGACATCACGGTCGCGGACGCGCCCAGAGCCGCGACGACCTTCTTCCACTGCATACCGCTCCAAACCTCGCCCTCGTCGAACTTCCCGCCGAGTTGCCGCGTCAATGCTGAACTCACCGGATGTCGTTACAGTGCACGCCGGGTGAACAACGGTCACCCGACCGGTATGACGTGCACCCATTACCGCATCCCAAGATCAGCAGCACGCCGGAGATCACAATAAAGCCACGAACGCCGCAATGCCATTCGAACCTCGTAGTGTGTCGGATTTCCGATGCCTGCTCGGGCAGGAGCATTGGTGAGGCGTGGGCCGGAAGCCGATCGATCGCGAAAAGGCGCCTGTGGACGAGTTGTCCACAGGCGCCTTTGTTTCCGCTCCGGTAAGAGAGGGGTTCTAGCGCTGCGCCACCATGGTGGGGGTGATCGGCGCCGGGAGGGCGGTCTCGCCTTCCAGGTACCGGTCCACACCCGCGGCCGCGGCGCGGCCTTCGGCGATGGCCCAGACGATCAGCGACTGACCGCGGCCCATGTCACCGGCGACGAAGACGCCGGGAACATTGGTGGCCCAGTTCTTGTCGCGTTGCACGTTGCCGCGCTGGTCGTAGCCCACGCCGAGATCGGTGAGCAGACCCGGCTTCTCGGGACCGACGAAGCCCATGGCCAGCAGCACCAGATCGGCTTCGAGGGTGAAGTCGGTACCCTCCACCTTCTCGAAGCGACCGTTGACCATCTTGACCTCGTGGGCATCCAAGCCGGTCACCTTGCCGTCCGCGCCGACGAAGCGCTCGGTGTTCACCGAGAACACCCGCTCGCCGCCCTCCTCGTGCGCCGAGGAAACCCGGTACATCAGCGGATAGGTCGGCCACGGGGTCGACGCGGCCCGCTCCTCCGGCGGGCGCGGCATGATCTCGAACTGGTGCACGCTGGCCGCGCCCTGCCGGTGCGAGGTGCCCAGGCAGTCGGCGCCGGTGTCGCCACCGCCGATGATGACGACCTTCTTGCCCTTCGCGTGGATGGGCGGCAGGCCCTCGTCATCGGTGACGTCGTCGCCGTGCTGCACCCGGTTGGCCCACGGCAGGAACTCCATGGCCTGGTGGATGCCGTCCAGGTCGCGGCCCGGGATCGGCAGGTCGCGCGCCAGGGTGGCGCCACCGGCCAGCACGATCGCGTCGAACTTCTCCCGCAGCTGCTCGGCCGTGATGTCGACGCCCACGTTCACGCCGGTCTTGAAGATGGTGCCCTCGGCCTCCATCTGCGCCATGCGGCGGTCGATGAAGCGCTTCTCCATCTTGAATTCCGGGATGCCGTAGCGCAGCAGGCCACCGATGCGGTCGGCCCGCTCGAACACGGTCACGGTGTGCCCGGCGCGCGTCAGCTGCTGCGCGGCGGCCAGACCGGCCGGACCGGAACCGACGACGGCGACCTTCTTGCCGGTGAGGCGGGTCGGGTAGACCGGGGTCACCCAGCCCTCGTCGAAGGCGTTCTCGATGATCTCGACCTCGACCTGCTTGATCGTGACCGGATCCTGGTTGATGCCGAGCACGCAGGACGCCTCGCACGGCGCGGGGCACAACCGCCCGGTGAACTCCGGGAAGTTGTTGGTCGCGTGCAGCCGGTCGATGCCTTCCCGCCAGCGGTCCTTGTAGACCAGGTCGTTCCACTCGGGGATCAGGTTCCCCAGCGGGCAACCGTTGTGGCAGAACGGGATACCGCAGTCCATGCACCGGCTGGCCTGGGTGCGCAGGGTCTCGTGGGAGAACTTCTCCTCGTAGACCTCTTTCCAGTCCATCAGGCGCAGCGGCACCGGGCGCCGCTTGGGCAGTTCGCGTGCGGTGTGCTTCAGAAAACCCTGGGGGTCAGCCACGAGCGGCCTCCATAATCGCTTCGTCCACGTCCTTGCCGCTCTTCTCAGCTTCGGAGATGGCGAGCAAAACCTTCTTGTATTCGCGCGGCATGACCTTCACGAAGTGGTTCACCTGCTGCGACCAATCGCTGAGAACGCGCTCGGCCACCGCGGAACCGGTCTGGTCACGGTGCTGGGTGATGATGTCGTGCAGCCAGGTGAAATCGTCACCGGACAACTGCTCGACGGCGTCGGCCTGCTCGGGGTTGAGCTTGGACGCGAAGGTGCCGTTCGGGTCGAACACGAACGCCACGCCGCCGGACATACCGGCGCCGAAGTTGCGTCCGGTCTCGCCGAGAATGACCACCCGGCCACCGGTCATGTACTCGCAGCCGTGGTCGCCCACGCCCTCGACCACCGCGGTGGCGCCGGAGTTGCGCACGGCGAACCGTTCGCCGACCACGCCGCGGAGGAACACCTGACCGCTGGTGGCGCCGAACAGGATCACGTTGCCCGCGATGATGTTCTGCTCCGGGACGAACTCGCCTGGCGCGTTCAGCGACGGGCGCACCACCAGGCGACCGCCGGAAAGACCCTTGCCGACATAGTCGTTCGCGTCACCCTGCACGCGCAGCGTGATGCCAGCGGGCACGAAGGCGCCGAAGCTGTTGCCCGCCGACCCGGTGAACGTGATGTCGATGGTGTCGTCGGGCAGGCCCGCGCCGCCGTAGAGCTTGGTCACCTCGTGACCGAGCATGGTGCCGACGGTGCGGTTGACGTTCGTGATCTTGGTCTCGAACTTCACCGCCTGACCCCGCTCCAGCGCGTCGCGGCTCTGCACGATCAGCTGCTGGTCCAGCGCCTTGTCCAGGCCGTGGTCCTGGGACTTGGTGCAGCGGCGGTCCTGGTACATGAATGCCGTCTCGACGTCGTCGAGGATCGGCGACAGGTCCAGCTTGCTGGCCTTCCAGTGCTGCTTGGCCCGCGAGGTGTCGAGCAGGTCGACCCGGCCGATGGCCTCGTCCAGCGTGCGGAAGCCCAGCTGCGCCAGCAGCTCCCTGACCTCTTCGGCGATGAACAGGAAGAAGTTCTCGACGAACTCCGGCTTGCCGGTGAACCGCTCGCGCAGCACCGGGTTCTGCGTCGCGACGCCGACCGGGCAGGTGTCCAGGTGGCAGACGCGCATCATGATGCAGCCCGACACCACCAGCGGCGCGGTGGCGAAGCCGTACTCCTCGGCACCGAGCAGCGCGGCGATCATCACGTCGCGGCCGGTCTTCATCTGGCCGTCGACCTGCACGACGATGCGGTCGCGCAACCCGTTGAGCAGCAGCGTCTGCTGGGTCTCCGCGAGGCCGAGCTCCCAGGGGCCGCCCGCGTGCTTGAGCGAGGTCAGCGGGGACGCGCCGGTGCCACCGTCGTGGCCGGAGATCAGCACGACGTCGGCGTGCGCCTTGGAGACGCCCGCCGCGACGGTGCCGACGCCCGGTTCGGCGACCAGCTTCACATGGATGCGCGCCTGCGGGTTGGCGTTCTTCAGGTCGTGGATCAGCTGCGCCAGATCCTCGATCGAGTAGATGTCATGGTGCGGCGGCGGCGAGATCAGGCCGACGCCCGGCGTCGAGTGCCGCACCTCGGCGACCCACGGATACACCTTGTGCGCCGGGAGCTGGCCGCCCTCGCCCGGCTTCGCGCCCTGCGCCATCTTGATCTGGATGTCGGTGCAGTTGGTCAGGTAGTGCGCGGTCACGCCGAAGCGGCCGGAGGCCACCTGCTTGATCGCGCTACGCCGCCAGTCGCCGTTCTCCTCCGGCTCGAAGCGCGACGGCGACTCGCCGCCCTCACCCGAGTTCGACCGGCCGCCGAGGCGGTTCATCGCGATCGCCAGGGTCTCGTGCGCCTCGGCCGAGATGGAGCCGTAGCTCATCGCGCCGGTGGAGAACCGCTTCACGATCTCCGAGGCGGGCTCGACCTCGTCGATCGAGATCGGGCTGCGCGCCTTGTGCTTGAACTTGAACAGACCGCGCAGCGACGCCAGCCGCTCGGACTGGTCGTCGACCAGCTTGGTGTACTCCTTGAAGATCGGGTACTGGCCGGACCGGGTGGCGTGCTGGAGCTTGAACACCGTGTCCGGGTTGAACAGGTGGTATTCGCCCTCACGCCGCCACTGGTACTCGCCGCCGACCTCGAGCTCGCGGTGGGCGCGCTCGTTGCGGTTCTCCAGGAACGCGATCCGGTGCCGCTGCGCGACGTCCTCGGCGATCTCGTCGAGGCCGATGCCGTCCAGGTGCGAGCGCAGGCCGGTGAAGTACTCGTCCACCAGGTCCTGCGACAGGCCGATCACCTGGAAGAGCTGGGCGCCGTTGTAGGAGGCCAGCGTGGAGATGCCCATCTTGGACATCACCTTCAGCACACCCTTGCCCGCGGCCTTGTTGTAGTTCGCGACCGCCTTGCGGTAGTCGGCGGCCAGGTCGCCGGTGCTGCCCGGCAGTTCGAGGGCGCCGCGCTCGAGCATGTCCTCGATGGTCTCGAAGGCCATGTAGGGGTTGATCGCGGCGGCGCCGAAGCCGACCAGGGTGGCCATGTGGTGCACCTCGCGGGCGTCACCGGCCTCCACGACGAGGCCGACCATGGTGCGGGTGCGTTCGCGCACCAGGTGGTGATGCACCGAGGAGGTCAGCAGCAGCGACGGAATCGGCGCCAGCTTCTCGTTGGACTCGCGGTCGGACAGCACGATGATCCGCGCTCCGCCGTCGATGGCGGCCGACACCTGGGTGTTGATCGCCTCCAGCGCCTTGCGCAGGCCCTTGCCGCCCTTCTTGACGGGGTACAGGCCGCGCACGACCACCGAGCGCAGCTCGGGGTGCGATCCGTCGTCGTTGATGTGCACGAGCTTGGCCAGCTCGTCGTTGTCCAGGATCGGCTGCTCGAGCGCGATCATGTTGCACGACTCCGGCCCCGGGTGCAGCAGGTCGGCCTCCGGGCCGATGTTGCGCTTGAGGCTGGTGACCACCTCTTCCCGGATCGCGTCCAGCGGCGGGTTGGTGACCTGCGCGAACAGCTGGGAGAAGTAGTCGAACAGCAGGCGCGGGCGGGCCGACAGCACCGCGATCGGGGTGTCGGTGCCCATCGAGCCGAGCGCTTCGCCGCCGGTCTTGGCCATCGGCGAGATCAGCAGGTTGAGCTCCTCGGTGGTGTATCCGAAGATCTGCTGACGGATCAGCACGCGGTCGTGCGACATGTGCACGTGCGGGCGGTCGGGCAGGTCGGCGAGGCGGGACACGCCCGCGTCCAGCCACTCCTGGTACGGGTGCTCGGCGGCGAGCTGGGACTTGACCTCTTCGTCGCCGACGATGCGGCCCTGGGCGGTGTCGACCAGGAACATGCGGCCCGGTTGCAGGCGCGCCTTCCTGACCACCTTGGACGGGTCGATGTCCAGCACGCCGACCTCGGAGGCCATCACGACCAAGCCGTCGTCGGTCACCCAGATACGGCTCGGCCGCAGGCCGTTGCGGTCGAGCACGGCGCCGACGACGGTGCCGTCGGTGAAGCACACCGACGCGGGGCCGTCCCACGGCTCCATCAGCATCGAGTGGTACTCGTAGAAGGCCCGCTGGCGCGGGTCCATGGTGTCGTTGCGTTCCCAGGCCTCGGGAATCATCATCAGCACGGCGTGGGGCAAGCTGCGGCCGCCGAGATGCAGCAGTTCCAGCACCTCGTCGAACCGGGCGGTGTCGCTCGCCCCCGGGGTACAGATGGGGAAGATCTTCTCCAGCCGGTTCTTGCCGGCGGAGTCGACGCCGAAGACGTCGCTGCGCAGCAGCGCCTCACGGGCGCGCATCCAGTTCTCGTTGCCGGTGACGGTGTTGATCTCACCGTTGTGCGCCACCCGGCGGAACGGGTGCGCCAGCGGCCAGGAGGGGAAGGTGTTGGTGGAGAACCGGGAGTGCACGATGCCCAGGGCGCTCTCCACCCGGGAGTCCTGCAGGTCCAGGTAGAACGCGCGCAGCTGCGGCGTGGTGAACATGCCCTTGTAGACGAAGGTCTGCCCGGACAGGCTCGGGAAGTAGACCGACTCCCTGCCGACCGCGCCCTCACCCGCACCGGCCGACCCGAGTTCGCGCTCGACCCGCTTGCGCACCACGTAGGCGCGACGCTCCAGATCCATCTCCGACAGCGGATCGGAAGCGTTCTTCGGGGAGGCGATGAAGATCTGCCGGAAGCTCGGCATGGCGTCGCGGGCCAGCGCGCCGAGCGACGACTCGTCGATCGGCACCTCGCGCCAGCCGAGGACCTCGAGGCCCTCTTCCTTGACGATCTTCTCCACGCCGTAGGCGGCGCGCGCGGCTTCGCGGCGGGCCTGCGGCAGGAAGGCGATACCGGTGGCGTAGGAGCCCTCCGGCGGCAACTCGAAGTCCACGATGGCGCGGAAGAACCGGTCCGGGACCTGGATCAGGATGCCCGCGCCGTCGCCGCTGTTGGGCTCGGCGCCAGCGGCGCCACGGTGCTCCAGGTTCAACAGAGCCGTAATAGCCTTGTCGACGATGTCGCGGCTGCGGCGGCCGTGCATGTCGACGACGAATGCGACGCCGCAGGCGTCGTGCTCGTTCGCCGGGTCGTAGAGCCCGATGGGTCCAGGTGACCTGTGGCCAGGAAGTTGCGTCATGCCTCTGCCTTCAAGAAAGTCGGCCTTCGAAGAAAACGGCCTTTCGCCGAACGCCTCCGTACAAGACTGCGCCCGTACGTTCCGAAGCCAGCCGCGCTGATGGTCTTCGGCGTGCAGTCAGGTCTGCAGTTGTCTCTCCACCCGCTTCTGTGACGTAGTGGGTGCCCTTCGGTAACGGATCCCTAACAAGATCCTTACCTCCGAGCGGGTGCTCGCCCGCTACGCTGAGCACCTGGCTAGGGCTGCCCGAGCGGGCGAGGTAGCCGAACGTTCTGTGTTCGGCGTAAGAGCAAACGATAAGTCAGGTCCAGGGCCCAACCAACTTAGGTTGTGCTAATAACCATGTTTAGCTGGGCTTCTGCATTTGGTCCTCCACGTGTGCGCGTCGTCCAGTGTAAAGCAGCGAGTGCCGTGCGATCGATCCCCATGGCACCCGGTGCCAGCTGGGGAAACCGGCGCGCGACACCGACCCGAGACTTTCCTCACAAAGCCCGGAAACCGCCCTCACCTGCGTCGAAGTGGATTTCCCCGCGAGACGGCGCGGCAAACCAAGCGGCAGCGGCTAACTCGGCGATCGGCCCGTTGAGATATTTCCGACACCGGCGTGACAAGCCATGAATGTGATCCGACCGTCCGGCCTCTTTTGCCCGCTGTGTCATTCAGCACATAACCAGCAAATCTCGGGAAGTGGTGTTGGACACATCTTTCCGATGACGCGCCACAGAACCGGTGGGGCCCGGCCTACGACCGGCAGAGCGAGACGGCGGCCCGCACCAGCGCCGCGCGGTGCAGGGCGTCCCCGTTGCCCGAGGTGAACACCCCGAAGACGCTGCGCGCCAACCGTTCCGCGCAGTCCGGCGCGGTCAGCTCGGCGCGGTGCATGTCGAGCTGGTCGAGGATCTCGACATTCACGCGGTCGATGACCGGGCGCACCGAGGCGAGCCCTGCGGGCGCGACGGGCGCGGCGGCCGGGTCGAAGCGCCACCGCAGCATCAGCCCGCGCTGCACCGTCTTGTTCGCCTCGATCTGCCCCAGGAAAACCTGCCGCACCCAGTCCTCCGGCAGGTCGCGACCGTCGCCCAACCGGGCCATCGCGTCGTAGACCTCCGCCTCCCTGGCCGGATCGTCGATCGTCGGCTCGATGCCGAGTTCGCCCGCGGCCACCCACTTCGCCGCGGCCACCGCGTCGGCGGTGTCCAAGCGTTCGACCACCAGGGCGACCAGCCGGTCCAAGGACCCGTCGGCCGGAGCGGCGCCCGCGCCGGCGGGCCACATCAGCAGTACCGCCGCCAGCAGCGTCCCACCGACTCGCGCACGTCGTGACCTCCTGGGATCGCTCGCATGGAAACGAATCACCGCGTCAGCGTAGGCGAGGTCACCCGGCCCGCCCGGCCCGCCGCCGACCGGGCTGTGAGCCTGGCCACATCCGGCCTCCCCTGCTCGCTGGGCACCCTCGGGGCCTGTCACGCTGTCACAACGAATCCGTGACAGTTTCGTCGCGCCCGCGAAAGCGCCTGGGACGTAGAGGATGTGCCTTCCGATGACCGTCACCGGCTTGTTCACCTGGCTCGGCGGGGGCCGGACCAGCGCGATCACCGATCGTCACGAGCGTGCCGGATACGCCGTCACCGGTGCCGTCGTGTTGTTGTTCGCCGGTATCTCCGGTGTGGTCGCCGCCCTGGCCGCGGCGTCCGCCTGGCCCTGGTGGGCAGCGACGGCGGTGGGAATCGTGGTCGGCGCGCTGACCGGCGCGTCGGCGCGTGCTCTGGCCACGGCGCGGCCGAGCGGGGGACCGGATCGGCTCGGGCTGCTCGCGCGTTTCGCGGTCGCCGTGCTGGCCGGTGGATTGCTCGCGGAGCTGGCCGCGATCGTGCTGTTCAGCGGATCCGTCGATCGGGTGCTGGATGAGAAGGCGCAGCGCTCGCTCGATTCGGCGCCTCGGGTCGTCGCGGCGCAGGCCGAACTGGACCAGGCGAAGGCCGACCGGGCCGCGCTCGAACAGGCGATCGGCATGGCCCAGAACGATATCGATCACGCCCTGGTGATCGCCCGCTGCGAATTCAACCCGGCCCCCGAGTGCCCGCGCACCAGGATCACCGGCGTGCCCGGTCGCGGGCCGGAGGCGCGGACGGCCGACGCCATGCTCGACGACGCCCGCAAGCAACTCGCCACCGCGCAGGCCCGGGTGGATGCCGCGGACCGCCGGATCGACGCCGACCGGGATGCCTTGGCGGCCGCGCGGACCGCCGCCTTCGACGACACCGATCGCGGAATCGGCGCGCGCTGGCAGGCGATGAACGACTACACGGTGCACAACGCGCTGCCGCTGCGCATCCTCACCATCGTGGCGTTCGTCGCACTCGCCCTGCTGCCACTTGTGCTGCGGTGGTGGCGTGGCGAGACTTCGTTCGACCGGCACAACGCCGCCCGCACGGTGCACGATCGCGCCGAGCGCGACGCCGACGCGGCGATCGCGGTCAAGCAGGCCGAAGTGCGCACCGAGGCGGAGATCCTGCGTGCCGAGCAACAGCTCACCGCCGCCCGTCTCGCCGTCGAGGCGGACACGGCCATCGACCGGGAGCGGCAGCGCACCCGCATCATCGCGGCCATCGGTGGCATCGAGATCGGCATCACGGAGCCGCCGCGCCGCCCCGAACTTCCCGCCGCGGCGGAAGACCGAAAGGACAGCGACATGCCCGACGAGGTGACGCCGAACCTACCGGCGCCGGTGACCGTGCATTCGCCCGCCGTCGCTGCCCCGCAGGCGGCGCCGCAGAGCGGCGGACTCGAACTGCCCCTGATCGGCACGGTGCCGTTCACCGACACCGCGGCGCGTCTGATCCGTCCGCTGGTCCCGTCGTTCGTCGCCAATGCGATCGACACGGCGACGCATCCGCTGCGCACCGCTCGGCAGGCGTTCGAGGAGGTCGAGGAGATCACGTTCACGCTGCGGCGCACCCGCAAGGTGACCATCGACGGCCAAGCCACGCATCCGCAGGCCGTGGGCTACCAGCCGCAGCCCGGCTCCCCCGAGATCGCGCACGCCCAGCACGTCGCCTCCACCGTCGTCGACGCGGTGCCCCGCTACTCCTCGCTTCCACCGACCGGCGCCGCGGGCTACGGCCTGCCCACCGGCGCCCGGCGAGACGAACTGCCCGGGCGGCGATACCCCGAACTGCCCGAATCCGACCGGCGCGAACTGCCGCCCGGGCGCTGACCGGTCCCCCTACGTCCTCGCCGCAAACAGCGGCGGGGTAACGCGCGCCGCCACCGACACCTCGGACTACGGGTACCTCGGTGGTCGTCGCCGCCGTATCGGGCGGCAGCTGTGCGGGTACGAGTTCGGTCGGACTGCCTGAGCCCGGATGCCGAAACGGCCCTGCGGCAAGGCGCGACGCCTCGGCCTACGCTGCACCCATGCAACACAGGGAGGTGACGCTCGCCGCGGCGCCGTGGGGCTCGCCATTGCTCGGGTCCGCCGAGGAGTCGTCCGGGCTGCGACGCATTCGCATTCAGTTGTTGCTCACCGTGCCCACCCTGTTGGGAAACCTGACGGGCATGGTGGTGTCGATCGTGCTGGTGGGCTTCGTCCTGCCGGGGCCGTCGGTGTTCACCCGGGATCTCCTGCTGCTCGACGTGCTGGCCGCACCGCTGTACGCGAGCTGCGCGCTACTGCTCGGGCTGTGGTGGGGCACGACCCGCGGGCTGCGCGCGCTGCGGTGGGCCACCGACCCGCTGCACGTGCCCACCGAGGAGGAGCAGGCCGCGGCCACGGTAGTGCCGCGCAGGCTGGTGCGTAACCAGGCACTGCTGTGGTTCGGCGGCCTCGTCCTGCTGACCACCCTGTACGGCCTGGCCGAACCGCGGCTGATTCCGAAGGTGGCCTTCGGCATCGCGCTCAGCGCCATCGTGGTGTGCGCGAACAGCTATCTGATCATCGAGTTCGCGCTGCGACCTGTCACCGCGCGGGTGCTGGAAGCCGCGGCTTCCGGTCGACGCCGCGGCATCGGCGTCTTCGGACGCTCACTGGTGGTGTGGGTGGTCGGATCGGGCGTTCCGGTGGCCGGGATGATGGTGCTCGCGGTGTCGGCGCTCGTGATGGACGACGTGTCCAAGGCTCGGCTGGCGGTCTGCGTGCTGTCCCTCGGCGGAGCGACCTTGATCTTCGGCCTGCTGCTGATGACGCAGACGCTGGCCGCGACGGTCGCCCCGATCCTCGGGGTGCGCCGCGCGATGCGCCAGGTGGAGGACGGCGATCTCGCCGTCGCGCTGGCGGTCTACGACGGCACCGAGCTCGGCGAGCTACAGAGCGGTTTCAACCACATGGTGGAGGGGCTGCGGGAACGCGAGCAGATCAGGGACCTGTTCGGCAGGCATGTCGGGCGCGAGGTCGCCGCGGCCGCGCTGGCGGGCGATCCGACGCTCGGTGGCGTGGAGACCGACGCCGCGGCCCTGTTCATCGACATCGTCGGCTCCACGACGATGGCCGCGACCATCCCGGCGCCGGAGATGGTCGCCCTGCTCAACCGGTTCTTCGCCATCGTGGTGGACGAGGTGGAGCGGCACGGCGGGCTGGTCAACAAGTTCGAGGGAGACGCCGCGCTCGCCGTCTTCGGCACGCCCGCGCCGCTGTCGGATACCGCGGGCGCGGCGCTGGCCACCGCCCGCGCGATCCGGGCCCGGCTCGACGCCGACGCGACCGATTTCGTCGCGGCCATCGGCGTGGCCGCGGGCCGGGTGGTGGCCGGCAATGTCGGCGCTCATCAGCGCTACGAGTTCACCGTCATCGGCGACGCGGTCAACGAGGCCGCGCGCCTGTGCGAGCTGGCCAAGCAGCAGGGTCTGCTGCTCGCCTCCGGTGCCACCGTCGCGGCGGCCGCCGAGGCCGAGGCCGGGCAGTGGCAGCTCGGCGAATCCGTCACCCTCCGCGGCCGCCTCACACCGACCCGGCTCGCGCGTCCCGCCTGAGGTCTTCGGTTGGACGCCTGCTCGACCTTCGCTGCGGTGCCCGCGCACGGTGGACGTCCACTCCGCCGAGCCCGCGGGAACGTGCGGCCGGATCGGCCGGTCGCGAGTGCCGTCACGGTCGCGTGCGACCGGCGCGAATCGCAACGTCGACCGACTTCGGCGCCGGGACCGCTCCCGCTCGGAAGCGCCCTGAGCGGCGATCACATCCGCGCACCGCGCAACCGGAACGCCACCAGCGCGGCTGCCAACAGGATCGAAGTGGTGCCGATCGCCGCGAAGTGGATGCCGGAGACGAACGCATCGTGCACCGAGGCGAGGAACGCGTTTCCGGCGGCCTCCGGCAGCTCACCGGCGAAAGCCGTGGCCGCGCCGAGGGATTCCGAGGCGGCGTCCGCCTGATCATCCGGCACGTGGCTCAGGTCGAGGCCGTTGCGGAAGATCGCCATGACCACGCTGCCGAGAATCGCGACGCCCAGCGCGATACCGGTCTCGTAGGCGGTCTCCGACACCGCGGCGGCCGCACCCGCGCGCTCCGCGGGCGCCGCGCCGACCACCAGGTCCGACGACACGGTCAGCGCGACGCCGACACCTGCCCCCACGAACAGGAACCCGAGCACGAACGGCGTGGTGCTGGTGGCCGCCTCCGGGCCCAGCCATCCGAACAGCGCCGCGCCCACCGCCGCGGTGATCAGCGCGCTGCCCAGCACAGTGCCCGGCCGCAGCCGCCGCACCAACCAGGCCGCGGCGAGCGAGGCGATCATCCCGGCGAGCAGGCCCGGCAGCAGCAGCAAGCCCGCCTGCATCGGCGAGCGTCCGAGCACCAACTGGAGGTACTGCGAGCCGAAGAACAGCACACCGGCCAGCGCGAACACCGCGAGCAGGCTGGTCACCACCGCCGTGCGGAAGGTGGGCAGCGCGAACAGCGCCAGGTCGAGCATCGGCCGCGCGAGCCGCCGCTGCCTGCGCACGAACCCCACACCCGCAAGCACACCGAGCGCGCCGACCAGAACTGGTCGCATACCCGGACCGTGCGCCGCGACCTCCTTCACCGCGTACACCACGGGCACCAGGGTGAGCATCGACAACACGGCGCTGAGCAGGTCGAAGCGGCCGGGATTCGGATCGCGCGACTCCGGGATCAGCACCGGCCCCAGTCCGATCAGCACCAGCATGACCGGCAGGTTCACCAGGAACACCGAACCCCACCAGTAGTGCTCGAGCAGCCAGCCGCCCAGCAGCGGACCCGCCGCGGCGCCACCGCCCGCCATCGCGCTCCACACCGCGATCGCCACCGTGCGCTGCCGCGGATCGAGGAACATCGACCTGATCAGCGCCAGCGTCGCGGGCATCAGCGTCGCACCGGCGACGCCTTGCAGCACCCGCGCCGCGATGAGCATCTCCGGCGTCGGCGCCCACGCCGCGAGCACGGAGGCGATGCCGAATCCGGCCGCGCCGAGCAGCAGCAGCCTGCGCCGCCCGATCCGGTCCCCCAGGTTCCCCATGACGACGAGCAACCCGGCCAGCACGAACGAGTACACGTCGATGATCCACAGCAGCTGCGGCGTGGTCGGGGCGAGATCGGCGCTGATCGCGGGTACGGCCAAGTCCAGCACGGTCGCATCGACGGCGAGCAGTAGCAGGGCGAGCGCGAGCACCGACAATCCGGCCCACTCGCGCGCTCCGGCGCGGGGTGGCGGGGTGGCCGATCGTCCGGTGGGCCGCGCGGTCTGGGTGTTCATGACTTTCTCGACTTCCGTCGTCCATTTTCTTACCGTCCAGACGGTATAGTAATCGACCAACCGTCCGGACGGTATAGTCGAGCCCGTGACCGCTGACACCCGCGACCGCATCCTGGACGCACTCGAGAACTTGCTGCTGGAAAAAGGCATGTCGCAAGTGACATTGGAGAACGTGGCGGCCACCGCGGGCGTCTCGAAAGGCGGCTTGCTCTATCACTTCAAAAGCAAGGACGCGCTGCTCGCGGGCCTGGTCCGCAGGTTGTCCGACCGTGCGGGCAAGCAGCTGGACGGCGCGGTCGCCAGGGGCGGCTCGGTAGCCGAGTGGTACCTACAGACACCGAACCCGGACGACGCGGCGGAAGCGGTGGAACTTGAGCTCTATCGGTCCATGCTCGCGACCATGCGCACGATCGACGCCACACCGGAGCCCGACGAGGTGCAGCAGGCGCTGGTGGAGATGATGAACGCCTGGTCGGACGGTCTGGACGCGGAGGTCGCCGACCCGGTGCAGGCCGACCTCATCCGGCTCGTGGGCGACGGCGTGTACCTGCGCGCGCTGCTCGGCCTCCCGCCCATCGATCCGGTTCGCTACCGGCACGTGGTGGACCGCTTACTGCGCCGCTGACGGCTAGACTCGGCCCGTGCTGCCAGCCGCCGAACCGGCCGGCGCCGTCGGGGCGGGAACAGATCCGGTACCAGGGTCTCCTGGAACGACGGTGCCGATCCGACCGCTGAGTTTTCGTGAACTGCTCGATGCGCCGTTCGCGCTGATCCAGGCGAACATCCGCGCCATCGCCGGTTCGATCGTGCCGGGCTTGCTCTTGGCCGAGGCCGTGGTCGTCGCGGTGACCGCGGGCGTCTCCGAGCTGACCGGCGGTTCCGACGCGGGCACCGCTTGGGCGGCGATCGGGTCCACCGCGGTCTGTGCCTGGTTGCTGCGGTTCGCGTTACGTGGCACGACCGTGGCGCTGGGGCTGGCGACCGTCGGTGGCGCGCCGATCGGCCGCAGGACCGCGTTGCGCCGATTCGGTGCGACGCTCGTCCCGCTGCTGGTGTTCCAGCTGTTGTTCACGCTGGTGGGCGTCGGCGTGCTCGCGGTGAGCGGGTTGCCCATCGTGACACTGCCCCTCGCGGTGCTCTGGCTGGGCTGGCTGCGCGCCCGCCGCTGGGTGGCGGTGCCGGTGCTGTTCGCGGAGCGCACCTCGCACCGCGACGGAATCGCCCGCGCCAAGCTGCTCGCCGAAGGCGCGGAGTGGCCGACCGTCGGGCTCTGGATCGCGCAACGCGTCCTGTTCGGACTGCTGGCGATCCCGCTGCTGGCCATCCCGCTGTACATCTCGGACTTCTCCGGCACACACCGGTGGCCGGTGATCGTGCTGACCACGTCGGCGGTGCTGCTGCTGACGGCCTTCGGCGAAGTGGTCGAGGCGTCGTCGCGGGTGGTGTGCTACCTCGATCGCCGTTGCCGCAGGGAGGGATTGGACATTCGCATTCCCCGGCAGGAGACGCGATGAGCGATCCGACACCGCCGGAGATCCCATCGGCTCGCTATCCGGGTGAGGTCCGGCTGACCAAAGGTGCCCACACGACCGACGACCCGGCGCCCGGCGCGCCGCGGCTCGGCGCCGCCGCCGATCATCGGGCCGCCGCCGAATCCGCCGCGCAGCATCGCGATTTCGACCGCGCTTTGCGGGAACGTTTCCGTGCCGTGCTGCGCGGCCTGGAACAGGGCGGTGTGCTGGAGGTCCGGCGCTCGCGCACCGCGCGGGAAACCGCCGACGACGTGACGACCGCGTTGCCGCTCGAGGTCGCCACCGAGATCCAACCCGCCGCACGCAGTTTCGACGAGGTCGTCTACGGCGGCCGCCGCGCCACCGAAGACGAATACCGCAGGCTGGAATACGCCGACCGGTTCTCCGCCTCCGCGCCGCCACCCGCGCCGGAACCGGTCGAGATCGAGGCGGTCGAGAAAGCGCCGCGCACCAGGCGCAGGCTTCCCCCGCTGCCCGGTCTGCTGCGCGACCCCCGGTTATGGGCGGCGCTCGCCGCGACGGCCGCGTTACTGCTGCTGGTCTACGGCGCCCTGCAGTCCTGCGGAGCGCCCACCGCGCCCACCCCGCCGCCGCCACAGCCGCCGCCGGATCTGCCCGATGTCCCCCCGCCCAGCCGCCCCGGCTTCGGGGCGGGCGACGACCCGATCTGGGACCGGCTGCCCGCACCGGTCTTCTACGGCGGCGTGCAGTTCCTGATCGCCGCCGCACTGGTGGTGTGGTGGCGGGCCCGCAGGCGGGGCGCACTGGTGCGCGAGCCCCGCCCGGTCGAGGTGGCGGCGAACGAACTGCTCGCCGGACACGCCGCCCTCTACCGCCGCTCGAAAGACCACGACCACGTCGCCGGGAAGCTGCGGGCGGCCACGCTGCGCCGCATCCGCGCCCCGCTCGGCATCGCGGCCGACACCCCGCCGGACCGCATCGTCGCCGCGGTCGCCGCGCGCGTCGGAGCCCACCCCGCCCAGATCGGGGCCGCCTTGTTCGGCCCGGTGCCCGATTCGGGGACCCTGCGGGTGGTCGCCGCTCAGCTCGAATGGATCGAATCGGAGGTCGGATGAGACGCCTTCGCCCAATCCTCGCCCGGCCCACGGCATCCGGGAACGCCCGCGAACCACAGGAGATCGAATGACCAGCACCGAGACCACCCCGACGGCCGAGCAAGCGGGCGCCGCGTTCCACGCCCTGCGCGCCGAGATCGGCAAAGCGGTGGTCGGCAACGACAGCGCGGTCATGTACCTGGTGCTCGCGCTGCTGTGCCGCGGCCACGTGCTGCTCGAAGGTGTCCCGGGCGTGGCCAAGACGCTGCTGGTGCGGGCGCTGGCCACGGCGCTGGACCTGGACCACGCGCGGGTGCAGTTCACCCCCGACCTGATGCCCGGCGACGTCACCGGCTCGCAGATCTACGATCCGCACTCCACGGAGTTCACCTTCCGGCACGGTCCGGTGTTCACCAACCTGCTGCTCGCCGACGAGATCAACCGCACGCCGCCGAAAACCCAATCGTCGCTGCTGGAATCGATGGAGGAACGGCAGGTCTCGGTGGACGGGAAACCGCAGCCGCTGCCCGATCCGTTCGTCGTCGTCGCCACCCAGAACCCGATCGAGCAGGAGGGCACCTACCCGCTGCCGGAGGCGCAGCTGGACCGGTTCCTGTTCAAGGTGGACATCCACCTGCCCGGCCGCGACGACGAGTTCCGCATCCTGCAACGCCACGCCGCCGGCTTCGATCCGCGCGACCTGACCGCCGCGGGCTTGCGTCCCGTGGCAGGCCCCGAACACATCACCGCCGCCCGCGCCGCGATCGCGCGGACGACGATCAGCCCCGAGGTGCTCGCCTACACCGTCGATGTGTGCCGGGCCACCCGCACTTCGCCCGCCGTGCAGCACGGGGCCTCGACCCGCGGCGCGACCGCGCTGATGGCGGCCTCGCGCGCGTTCGCCTGGCTCACCGGTCGCGGGTTCGTCACACCCGACGACGTGAAAGCCGTCGCCGTCGCCGTGCTGCGCCACCGCCTGCAATTGCGTCCGGAGGCCGAACTGGACGGCGTGACCACCGAGGGCGTGCTGTCGTCGCTGCTGCTGTCGGTTCCGGTTCCGGTGTAGCGCATGGTCGTCACCGGTCGGCTGGCCGCCGCGGCAGGCGTGGCGGCCCTGTTCGTCACCCTGGTCCTGCCGTCCGTGCTCGGCGTGGTCGTGGTGACCTGTGCCCTGGCGGCCGGGCTGCTCATCGATCTCGGCGCGGTGGGACGGGCGCGCGACCTGGCGCTGTCTCGCGAGGCACTCACCACGGTGCGACTCGGGCGCTGCGTCGAGGTGGAGCTCGTCGCGGTCAACACCGGAGCCCGCACGCTGCGCGGCACCGTGTGGGACGACTGGCCCGGCAGCGCACGCGCCGGAAACCGCACGCACGAACTGGATCTCGCGCCGGGCACCAAGGTCCGCTTCCGCACCGCGCTCACGCCCACCTATCGCGGCGATCGGGTCGCCGGCCAGGTAACCGTGCGCCTGCTCGGCCCGCTCGGGCTGGCGGGCAGGCAGACCAGGCACGACGTGCCCGCCCGGGTACGCGCGCTGCCCGCGTTCCGCGCCGAACGGCTGTTGCGCTCGAAGGTCAAGCGGTTACAGCACCTGGAAGGCCGCAATGTGGCCAACCTGCGGGGGCAGGGCACCGAATTCGACTCCTTCCGCGAGTACGTCGCCGGGGACGACGTGCGCGCCATCGACTGGCGCGCCACCGCACGCGCCACCGACGTCCTGGTCCGCACCTGGCGCCCGGAGCGCAACCGGCACATGCTGATGCTGCTGGACACCGGCCGGGTCAGCGCGGGCCGGGTGGGCGACGGCACCCGCTTGGACGCGAGCATCGAGGCGGCCCTGCTGCTCGGTGGCCTGGCCGCCGCCGCGGGAGACTCGGTCGACCTGCTCGCCTTCGACCGGCGAGCCCGCGCCGAAGTCCGGGGTGTCGGCGGGAAAGGTCTGCAGCTGAAACTGATGCACGCGATGGCGGGCATCACCCCCGCACTCGTCGATACCGACAGCGCCGGGCTGGTGCGGGCGGCCATCCAGCGCACCCGCCGACGCAGCCTGGTCGTCTGGTTCACCAGCCTGGACGGCGCCGCGGTCGAGGAGAACCTGTTGCCCGTGCTGCCGGTGCTGGCGCAGCGGCACCGAGTGCTCATCGTCTCGGTGACCGATCCCGATGTCGCCGCGGCCGCCACCCGCCGCGACAACCTCGCCGACCTCTATGCCGCCGCGGCGGCAGAATCCGTCCTCGCCGAACGCGCGCTGGTCCAGGAATCGCTGCGCCGCACCGGTATCGCGGTCGTAGCCGCGTCACCGGAACGACTGCCGGAAGCCTTGGCGGACGAATACCTGGAACTGAAGCAATCCGGCGCGCTCTGAGGAGGATCATGGCCCCATGGCCTCAGATCTCGCCGCCTTCGTCCGTGGACTGCCGAAAGCGGAGCTGCACCTGCATCTGGAAGGGACGCTGGAGCCGGAGCTGAAGTTCCGCCTCGCCCGGCGAAACGGCATCGAGCTGCCGGAGAAGTCCGTGGACGAGGTGAAGCAGACCTATCGCTTCCACGACCTGACGTCGTTCCTCCGGGTCTACTACCCCGCGATGCGTGTTCTCCAGCGCCCGGAGGACTTCCACGACCTCGCATTCGACTATCTGCGCCGGGCGCACGGCCAAGGCGTGCGCCATGCCGAGCTGTTCTTCGATCCGCAGGCGCACACCGGGCGCGGGATCCCGTTTCCCACGGTGATCAGCGGATACCGGTCGGCGATCGCGCGAGCGCGGCGGGAATTGGGGATATCCGCCGAGCTGATCCTGTGCTTCCTGCGCGATCACTCCGCGGAGTACGCCATGGCGACGCTGCTGGAGGCGCTGCCGTACAAGAGCTGGATTCTCGGGGTCGGGCTGGATTCCGACGAGCGCGGCAATCCGCCGAGCAAGTTCGCCGCCGTCTTCGAGCGCGCCCGCGCCGAAGGCTTCCTGCTGACCATGCACTGCGACATCGACCAGCCGGATTCGGTCGAGCACATCCGCCAGGCGCTGGAGGACATCGCCGTCGACCGCCTCGACCACGGCACGAACATCGTCGAGGACGACCGTCTGGTCGAACTGGCCGCGGCCAACGGAATCGCGCTCACCTGCTGTCCGGTGTCGAACTCCTTCGTCACCGCCGAGATGAAGTCCGCGCAGATCGTCGGCCTGCTCGATCGCGGGCTGACGGTGACGGTCAACAGCGACGACCCCGCCTACTTCGGGGCGTACGTGGCCGACAACTACCTCGCACTCGCCGAGCACGCCGGCCTCGGCATCGATCGGCTGGCCGAGCTGGCCAGGAATTCGTTCCGCGCCTCCTGGCTCACGCCCGCCCGGCAGGACGCGTTCCTTCGCGAGGTGGACGCCTACGTCGCGGCGAACGGCTGACCAACGCGCGGCGGGAACATCGGGTACATCGGCGCGGGCAGCACCCGGCGCTGTCGTTCGGCGATCACCGCGCCCAGGATCTGCGGCGGCGGGTAACCGGCGGGCGGGGCGACGCGCAGCCGCCCGCACACCTCACCCACCAGCGCCGTGCCCAGCTGGTGCCGCGCCGCGGGCGTCAGGGTGCGCAACCGGGTCAGGTACTGCCGCACCGCCAAGGCGAGCTCCTCCGGCAGTCCGGACAGATCGAGCTGCGCGCTCCAGCCGGTCAGCCACGGCGGCGCCATCGCGAGCGCGGGCGGTGGCAGCGGGCGCTGCGCGTGCACGACCACGGTGCCAGCGAGCACGTCACCGATCCGCCGCGCGTGCGGCGAGCACATCGAGGTGAGTACCGCGATGGCGCCGAACCCGCCGAGCATCCAGAAATCGACGATCGCGCCCGCCAGGCCGCGGGTGAGCGCGTGCCGGAAGTCGATCGGCCCGCCGTCGGCGCGCACCACGCGCAGCCCGAGCATCAGTTTGCCCAGTGTCCGCCCCCGCCAAGCGGTCTCGCAGGCCACCGGATACCCGACCAGCACGGTCACGATGGTGACCAGCATCACCACGTCCAGCCAGGCCGAGTCGACGCCGGCGGGCAGCAGCAGCGTGACGATCGCGAACAGCAGCGCGAAAGCGAGCGCGCACTGGGCCAGCACGTCGATCAGGAACGCGCTCGCCCTGGTGGGGATCCGGGCGATCGGCAGCTCCAGGGCCACTGCTTCGCCGGTGGTGAACTCAGCCATGTCGATAGCATTCTTGCGACCGGCGGGAGTGGGAGGCAACCGAATGGACGTGGACGCATACAGCCTGGCGCACCGCAGGGCATGGGACCGGCTCGACTACTTGTCCAAACGGAGCAAGCTGACCGGCGCGGAGGCGGACGAACTCGTCACGCTCTACCGCCGCACCTCCCAGCAGCTGGCACGGTTGCAGTCGCACAGCCCCGACCCGGAGCTGATCGCCGGGCTGAGCGCACTGCTGGCGCGTGCGCGCGGCCGGGTACTCGGGACCCGAGCCGACACCTGGCAGGAGATCGGCCGTTTCTTCGGCCACCGCTTCCCCGCGGCGCTCTACCGGTCCTGGCCGTGGTGGGTCGGCGTGGCCGCGGTGTTCCTGTGCGTATCGGCCGGTTTGGCCGTCTGGGTGGACCGATTCGAGTCGGCGCGCGAAGTACTCGGAATCCCAGCGGACACCGGAAGTCTCACCGCACCGGGCGGCGCGTTCGAGACGTACTACTCGGAGCATCCGCAGGGCGCCTTCGCCGCACAGGTGTGGACCAACAACGCGTGGGTGACCGCCATCGCCTTGTTCACCGGCGTACTGATCCTGCCCGCGGTCTATCTGTTGTTCATGAACGCGCTCAATCTGGGCGTCAGCGCCGGGCTGATGGCCGACGCGGGGCGGCTGGACTCGTTCTTCGGATTCATCCTTCCGCACGGCACGCTGGAGCTCACCGCGGTGTTCGTCGCGGGCGGCGTGGGCCTGAAACTCGGTTGGACGCTGATCGATCCGGGACGGCTCAGCCGCCTGGAGGCGGTGGCCAGGCAGGGACGGGCGACCGCAACCGTCGCGCTCGGCCTGGTCGGAGTGCTGCTGGTGTGCGGCTTCATCGAGGGATTCGTGACACCGAGCCCGCTGCCGACGCCGGTTCGCCTCGCGATCGGCTTCACCGCCGAGGCGTTGTTCCTGGTGTACGTGTTCGGGGTGGGTCGCCGCGCGGTCACGGAGCAGGCGAGCACGGATTCCGCGACATCCGGTGATCAGCCGTCCGCTGTGACGCAGCCAACATTCAGCACACCCTGAGCGACGCAGCTGGGACAATCGGCAGCTACGCGGTGTGAGATCGGTTCGGAAGTCCCCCATTTGAGTTCCGCTGGCCGCAGCGAGTCCGGCTCGAGCTGCGGCCAGCGTTACCGTCAACTCTACACAATCGTTATCCCTACGCAACCCTCCCCGTCGAGGTCAAGCGTATAAAGCAGCGGCCCAGCAAACCCTGCTGGACGCACACTTTCACCCCCCGCCAGCTAACCGCATGCGACACGCGCGATCACTGTTTCGACGGCCCGGCACCGCCTCGGTGACACTCCCGAAACACTCGATGGGAATAGCCTCCGCAATAGCTCGGGAACTCCTCCGAGCCGTTAGCCGGTGCGGAAGATAGACCTCTACATGGTTGCTGACATAGCCTCCTACCTGCACGTTCATTTGCAAGAATTGCCGGTTGCTGATCAGCACCCGAAAGAAAGAGACCACAGGTTTGTTTACGCGGTAATAAACCGGGTAAGGACATAGTGACGCACAGGGAAGACCGGCCAGTTCCCCGACAGGCTCCGGATTAACCGGGTGCGGAAAGAGCGGTCGCCCACCCCACCCAGTTGCCCGATTCAGCACCTCGGCCGCAACCGTAACGGGTTGTGTGATCTTCGCCTCACCTGCCGCAATGAGGGCTGGAACCGCGCCAAATCGACGCCACCACAGCCGAGTTCGAGAGACGCACGTCACAGTCCAGCGCTGGACCGGTTCTCGTCCCCTCGCCGAGGCGATCCCCTTGTGCGCGGCCGGAAGCACCACCGAGTTCGTCGATGCGCGAACGGAACGGTGCGCCCCGGTCAGAGGCGGAAATGGCTCGAGTGGGGCCCAGTACTTCCGCCCCCGCCTGCTCAGCCGACGCGCAGGATCCCGGTGACCGTTCCTTGGAGCAGGTGGCCGTCCTGCGTGATCAGCGGCGCGGTTTGGAGGGGATCGTCGACGACGGTGCCGGGAAGGTGCTGTGCGGCGGTGACCGCACCGGTTTCCGGGTCGAGCACGGTGAACGCGTACCCGTCGAGGGGCGTGGTCTGGTCCGCGCCGACGCGGGCGACCGTGTACAGCAGGCCGTCGGCGGTGGACAGGCGCGGTACGGCCGCGCTGCGCACCGCGTTCTCCCACACCACGCGGCATCCGTCGCTGTCCACATCGACGCGTGTCATGCCACCGGTGAACGGCGCGCTCGGGGGCACCGCCGGTCCGGCACCCTCCGGCAGCGCCGGGTAGGGGTATCCGTACGTGCTCGCCACGAAGACGGAGCGGCCGACCCCGACCGGCGAATTCTCGCTGCCCGCACCGCCTTCACCGAGCACCGGTGCCGCGCATACCAGTTCGCCGGTCCCCGAACGGAATACCAGGACGTGCACCTGCCCGTCGGCGTTGTCGACGATGGTCAGGTAGTCCGCACCGGTGCGCGGCCCGAAATAGGTGGGGGTAGAGCCGGTGCCCCAACTGAGTTGCCCCGGCTTGCGCGCCGATCCCCGGTCGTACGGCGCCCGCCACACGATCTCGGGAACGCCGGACGCGGCGGCGCGCAGTTCGTACAGCGCGTGCGTCGTGGCCACCGCCACCTGCCCGCTCGGCGCCGACGAGATGCTGTTGGCCACGCGCTCTCCCGCGGGCAGTGTGAGCGCCGCGACCTGCCCGGTAGCCGTGACGAACCCGGCCACGCCCTGACCGGAAGCGAACCACACATTGCCCGACCAGTCCGGCACTAATCCGGTCACCGCGTCTCCGGGCGGGAGCACCGGACCGAGATCGGCGAAGGCTTCGCCGACCAGCCGCCACGTCCCCGTCGCGTCGCGCTCGTGCCGGATGCGCAGCAGCCGGTCGGTGCCGTCCACGACCACCAAGCGGTCGACCTGGTCGAGGTAGGCGTACACGCCGCCGAGCAGGCTTCCCCTGGTCAACGGCAGTGCGGCGAGCGAACCGGCCAGCGGGCCCGGCGCCGCGGGATCGAGCAGGTGCACCGTCGGGGTCTGACCCGCGATCGCGGTGCACAGGGCGACCACGAGTCGGTCCGATCCTTCCAGCAGCGTGGGGCACGCGGAGGCCAGCGGATAGGCAGCGACCGCGCCCGCGGCGGCGGGCCCGGCGAGCGCCGTCACGTCCGAGGATCCCGCGTCGCCGTGCATGGTCGCGGCGCCGGGCGGCCCGAGGAACGGGTTCGGCGGCGCGAGCGGCCCCCATGGCGCGGCGGCCGAGGCGGGCTGACCGGGCAGCAGAGCCAGCGCGCACGCGGCGAGAACGATCATCGGTCGGCGCATCGAGGTCGTCCTTCACAACGCGGTAGTCGAACGGATACCAACGGAACAGTATTCGGGCATTCGCCGCACCGTCCGGCACGAGCGGGCCGATACGATGGCGCCCATGAACTCCGTTCGGGCCTGCTTGTTGTCCAGTCTCGCCGGTCAACTCGGAAACCCCCACGGCGTGCTCGGCAAACCGGTCGCCTTCGTGCTCAATCGCGGCAACAAGGCCGCCATCGCCGGTGCGGTGGAGGCGGCGTCCGTCGCGCCCGGCGGCACGGCGGCCGACGTCGGATTCGGCGGCGGCGCAGGGCTTTCGCTGCTGCTCGATCGGGTCGGCGCGGACGGTGTGGTGCACGGCGTCGAGATCTCCGCGGACATGCTGGCACGCGCCCGCTCCGGTCACGGAAGCGACATCGAGTCCGGGCGCCTGCGGCTGCTCGAGGGTTCGCTCACCGCGCTGCCGTTGCCTGACGACAGTCTCGATGCCGCGATCACCGTCAACACCGTCTACTTCGTGCCGGACCTGCGAGCGGCCTGCGCCGAACTCGCGCGCGTGGTCCGGCCGGGTGGCCGTCTGGTGGTCGGCATCGGAGATCCGGACGCGATGGCGAAGCTGCCGTTCACCCCGTACGGCTTCACCCTGCGCCCGGTGCCGGAGGTGATCGCCGCGCTGGAGCAGGTGGGCTGCCAGGTCGAGCATCGACCGCTCGCGAAGACGCCGATTCCGCACCACCTTCTGGTGGCGACGCCCCGCTGACTCACATCAGCGCGCCGCCGTCGACCCGGATCTCGGTGCCCGTCATGTACCGCCCGTCATCGGAGGCGACCATGGCGACCACCCCGGCGATGTCCTCGGGAGAGCCGAGCGCGCCGCCATTGAGCCACCCGGTCATCCGGGAGAACAATTGCGGGTCGAAACCCTCGGGCTGGGCCAGGATGGACTTCGTCGTGATACCGCTGGTGATGCCGGCCGGAACGATGTTCACCGCGCGCAAGCCCTGTTTGGCGTACTCCAAGGCGATGGCGTGCGTGAAAGCGTTCACGCCGCCCTTGGACGCCGCGTACGAGGCCAGGTAGGGCGCCGCGCTGAACGCCGCGGTGGAGGAGATGTTGACCACCACGCCGCGTCCGGTGTCCAGCAGAGCGGGCAGCGCGGCCTGGGTCATCAGGAAGGTGCCGGTGAGATTCACCCCGATCACCTGGTTCCACACCTCGAGCGGCATCTCATGGGTGCGTGCGGGGCGAAGGATGCCCGCCGCGTTGACCAGCACGTCGAGTCCGCCGAGGAACTCGAGCGCCGTTTCGATGGCGGTGCGCACCGACGCTGGATCGGCGGTGTCGACCTCGACCGTTCGCAGTCGCTCGGCGCCGTCGCCCACCTTGTCCGCGGTGGTGGCCAAGCCCGCCGCGTCGATGTCGGCGGCGACCAGCTGCGCCCCTTCGTCCAGCAGTCGCAAGGCGATGCCCTGACCGATGCCGGATCCCGCTCCCGTCACCACCACGCGGCGGCCGTCAAATCTGCGCATGCCAAAAATTAGAACACGTTCTCATCGACCGTCAAGGTACTTCCGCGCTCTCCGGCGATCCGCAGCACCATGGCGGCCGTCGCCGCGGCGTACGCACGACTGGCCGCCGCCGGACGGCTCGCCGGGTAGTTGGAGCGATGCGTGACGACGACGCCGTTGGGCAGGGTGACCGTCCGGTCCGCAACGGTCGCGACGCAATTGCCGCCCGCCTTGGCCACGAGATCCACGATCACGGTCCCCGGGCCGAGCAGGTCCAACTCCGCCTGCCCGAGCAGGCGGGGCGCCGGGGACCCGCGGTGCACGGCGGTGCAGACGACGAGGTCGGGCGGCGCGGCGGCGAGCGATTCGAGCAGCGCCGCGTTGTCGTCCCGGTTCGGCACGAACTGCCCGGCGCCCGCCGCCGACGCGGCCGCCCGTTGTGCGAGGCGATTACCGACCGCTGTCGGCTTCTCGTCGCCGAACGTGCGCGCGGCCGCGATCGCGGCGAGCCCGGCCGCCCCGCACCCCAGCACCAGGCCACGGACCGGACGGGTGAGCCGCGCGGGGGCGAGCAGCCGCCTGCCTTCGGCGTAACCCTCCGCGCCCGCGATCCGGCTCATCCCGGACAGCGCATCGATCTCGGCGGTCGAATCGTCGCGCGGCACCTCGTCGAAGGCCACCGATTCGATGCCGAGGCCACGCAACCGATCGATCTCGCCGCGACGGTGGTGCGGATCCTGGAAGCCGACCAGCGTGGTTCCCGCGCGCAACGGCATCGAATCCAGATCGAACGCGGGCGGTTTCACCCAGACGACGATGCCCGCGCGCTCGAACACCGCCGCGCGATCCCCGACGACGTCCGCCCCGGCCGCCCGGTAGGCCGCGTCGGCGAAACCCGCACCTCGCCCCGCGCCTTCCTCCACGAGCACTCGAAGTCCCGCCGTCGAAAGCGTGCGGACCGCTTCGGGTGTGAGCGCCACACGAGTCTCCCGTCGCGCGGTCTCGCGAAGCACCCCGACGATCACCGCGCGGCTCCGGGCTCCGCTACCAAGGCGGTCAGGCCGCGATCGGCGAGCGCGGCGCGATAGGTGAGACCGCCGGCGATATCGCGGATCAATTGCTCCAGCCGGTCGAAGAGCTCCTCGAGCAAAGCGGGCGACTCGTGTCGTGGCGCTTTGCGGGGAGCGAGAACGTTCAACCGGACGCCGGGTCGCAGCGAGCCGGTGCGGTCGAGCGCGACGCTGTCGACGCCGGCCACGGCGAGCAGCAGGTCTTCCACCTGCGCACTCGTACGCACACCCGCCGCGTCGAGGAGCGCGCGGTCGAACACCACCGAGACGAACATTCCTTCCGGATTGCCCAGCGGTCGCAGGACCTCGGCTCCGAGCCGCGTGTTGATCGCGGCGATGTGGCCGCACGCCCGCTCGATCTGCGCGCGCATCAGCGCGCGGTTGCGGGCGAAGTAGTCCTCGGAGGTGTGCTCGAGGATCGCGCGAGCCAGGTGGGTGGTCTCGCGCTGGAACGAGATGGTGAGCCGTTCCCGGATCCGCTCCAGCCACGCGCTGTCGCCCGTGCATGCCGCACCCATCTTGCAGGGGCCGAAGGCGTTGTAGCCCTTGGAGTTGCCCGTGATGGTCAGCACCACGTCGTAGAGCCGCCGAGTGCCCTGCTCGGTCGGAACGTGCAGCGCGGCGACCGGGATGTGCGAAGCCACCAGCAGGTCGAAGGCCATGTCGCAGATGACGGGGACGCCACAGTCCAGCAGCACCCGTCCGATCTCCGCCAGCTCGGCGGCCGTGTAGTCGGCGACGACCGGGTTGCCCGGCAGCGTGAGCAGCACCCCGCACAGCTCGCCCGTCGCTCGCAGCCCGTCCAGGCAGCGGGCCAGCCGAGCGGGGTCGATCTTGAACCCGTCGTCCGGGGCCACCGGGCACGACACGATCCGCAAACCGAATTTCTCCACGTGGATGCTGGAACTCTTGTAGAAGCCCTCCGGGCACACGATCACCCCGCCGGGCCTGGCCAGGCTCGCGACGGCCTCCTCGAGCAGCATCGTGCTCGAGTACGGGCAGACGATCACCTCTTCCGCGCGCACCCGGACGCCGGGGACCCCTTCCACCGGATGTGACAGGCGCCCGAACAGCCTGCGGGCCGCCAGCTCCCGCAGGATCAACGGCTGCCGCTTGTCGTAGAGCCTGCCGTCGAGATACTCCGCGGCGGGCGCGATGTGCAGGCTCTCTCGCCACGCCCGGTCCAGCGCCGCGACGGCGTGCGCGTCGGGGGCACGGCCGGTCTCGCCGTGATAGGCGTCGATGACGCCCGAGTGGCGCAGGCCGCCGGTCCCCGCGAACCAGGCGTCCCGCGAAACGTGCCCGCGCACTTGCCGTTTCCTGGCCTCGGAGCGATTGGTCAGCATCGCCAGGTCGGCGAGCGGATCGGTGAGCACGTGGCTCTGAGTCACGGAACCTCGCCTTCTGAAGAGTCTCCCGGTGCGGGCATGGTGTTCCATTTCTCCTGGAGCGCGGCGCGGAACAGGTTGCGGCAGTTGCCCTCGGCGAGTCGTTCGAATTCCGCCAATGGCGGTTGCGCGACGATCTGGTCGACCACGATGGCCGAACCGGCGCGCCGGAGGTCGTAGAGTTTCTCGAACCGCCGGACCGCGAACGCGACGTCGTGCTTCAGCGCGGAGAAGCGCGTCGCCACCCGGGCCTGGCGCGAGTAGTCGTACTCGCCCACCGCGACGTAGCGGTCGTCGACCACGAGCATGCTCTGCGCGTTGCGGGCGTATTCGCGCTTGACCAGCACGCTCTCCACGCCCGAGCGCGCCTGCTTCCACAGTTTGTCGTCATAGGGCCAGACGTCCGAGATGTCGTCGAGCACGTACATCCGCCGCACATCGATCTTCGGCGGATGGGCCTTGTCGGCCAGGCGCAGGATCGCCGCGTGATAGTCGTCGCCGACGTCGCCGCCGATCGTGCCCAAGTCGGCGGTGTGGATCGCGCGCACCGACGTGCTGGCCTGTTCCAGGATCGTCAGCCAGTCGGTGACGGTGTTCCATTCCCATACCGTGGCGCTGCGCGAGGGAATCTGCGCGAGGATCTCCTCGGCGCGTTCCAACTGCCGGTCGGCGACCAGGCGCAACGGTTCGATTTCCGCTCGCGCGCCGGATGCGTCGATCAGGCTCTGCGCGATACCCAGTGCGCGCGAGACCAGTTCGGGGTCCTTGCCGAGCAGGACGTTGAATCGCATCCGCAGGTCGTAGTAGTTGCCGCTGGTCGGATCGGTCGCGGGATCGGCGCTGCCATCGGTCGGCAATTCCGCGCCGAGGGCGAGGCTAAGGCGTTCCCGCAGCGCGAGCGGCGGAATCCGGCTGCCGTTCTCGATCTGCTGAATCAGACTGCGGGAACAGCCCGCTCGGGTGGCGAGCGCCGCCTGCGTGTAGCCGCGTTCCAGTCGTAGCCTGCGGACCAGATCGCCGACCTGCTCATCCGAGCCGGAGCCAGCCATCCCGTGCCTCCCATCCTGCACCTTGCATACGCATGCTCACGGCATGTCACGATGCATCATTCTAATCATCGAGTGGCATCAAGCATCCGACGAATCGCGCTCGCCGAATTTCGTTGTCGAGTAGAGATCCAGCCGCATCCGACACCACTGCGAAAAGGGGCTGCCACATGAGCCCAAGAACGCACCACACCGGCTTTCCCCCGCAACGAAAACCGAAATTTGACCGGATTTCTGATGAATATTGAGCCAAGTGACTATCTAAAGTCATTGAAGCTTATCTACTATCATCACAAAGCGCTAAAGCTTCGTTGACAGCAAGATGTGGCCGCATCTAGCCTTGATTTCGACGTCACCGCAATTCGGTCTCGGCACAACGGTTTCCGGCCTGTCGATCTCGGTGGCCCGATAACTCTAGGAGGTGCCGGATGCGGATACCTCGTCATGGCGCGGCCCGGCATCATCTGCGGCCAGGTGTGACCACCCCGCCTCTCGCTCGCGCCGATCTCCCGGCGCATTCGGACACCGATACGACCGAAGCGCGGCCGAATCCATCGCGTTCGGACACGGTAACCGCCGAGCGGCGGGTCCACATCATCTCGAAACAGCGTGAATGAGAGCGGATCATGGCACTCGACATCACCGATTCGATCATCACCAGCGACATCAGCCCGGAAATCGCCCGGCTGGTTTCCTCGTCCTCCGGCGCGGCGTGGGAACTCAGCTGGCTGCCCTCCGTCGTCCTGACCCGCGATCAGGCGGTGACGGGGATGGTGCTGGACGAAATGCTCAGCGATCCCGGCACGCTCACCAGCGACCTCGCGCTGGAACTGGCCGCCATGCACGCCGCTGAACTCGGCGTCACCCTGCGCGAGGTGCTGATCCGGCTGTACGTCCGCATCACCGAACGCGACAACGAAGCCTCCCGCCGCACCCACACGCCCCTCCCCGCCGCCTGAGGCGCGACAGGGCCAGGCGTCGATGCACCGGCGTCCGGCACTTGCGCGCGGCATCCGAGCGGCGAACGATTGACTGTGCGCCGGCCGCGATCGCGGGCCGTGCGGTGTCCCGCCCTCGGTGGACCACGACGCGACGGCCCGGCGACACCGCGGAGTGATCGCTCCGCCCGAGGAGGAACCGATGTTCATCCAAGTCATTCAAGGCAAGGCCGCCGACCCCGCCCGACTGAATCGGTGCATGGATCGCTGGAACGAGGAACTGAAGCCGGGAGCCGTCGGCTATCTCGGCACGACAAGCGGACTCTGCGACGACGGCACCTTCATCGCGCTCGCCCGATTCGAATCCGAGGAGGCCGCACGCCGCAACAGCGAGCGCCCGGAGCAGGGCGCCTGGTGGCGGGAGACCGAGCAGTGCTTCGACGGGCCGGTCACCTTCATGGACTGCGCCGAAGTCACGCAGTGGATGGGTGGCGGCTCCGACCGCGCCGGATTCGTGCAGGTCATGGAGGGTCACACCCGGGACGCCGGACGGATGCGCGAGATACTGGCCCAGTCGGGCGATCGTTTGCACGAGGTACGCCCGGAGATTCTCGGCGGCACGCTGGCGACCTACGGCGACGACGGATTCGTCGAGACGGTGTACTTCACCTCCGAAGCCGAAGCCCGCGAACACGAGAAGATCGAGATACCGGACGATCTGCGGTCGCTGTTCGAAGAGGAGAACGCCCTCATGGGTGACGTCGCCTACTTCGACCTGCACCAACCGTCGCTGAGTTCGCCACAGAAGTAACAGGCCCACGCCCGGCAACCGCCCGATCCGATCGGCGACTGCGCGCACATAATCGAGCTGGTCCCACCCTTCGTCCGTTCCCAGCTTCGGGAAGAGACGCCACGGGTGCGGGGCTGCTCGCGGAGGACAATGTCTTCTCTCGGTGTCGTTGACGCAGGGTGAAGGGTTTGCCGGGATATGGGTCGGTCGTTGCGGGTGGATACCGACCTGCTGCGAGCGCTGACCCCGGAACTCGCCGCGATCGCCGACGTGGCGCAGGAGGAACTCGCGCGCCTGAAGCAGAGGCTCGCCGCCGAGGGAAGGTGCTGGGGCGACGACGAGCCGGGCCGGATCTTCGGCGACAGCTACGAGCCCGCGGCCGACAAGGGAATCACCGGCTTCGAGAACCTCGTCCACAATCTGCGCGGAATGAGCGGCAGCGTCGCGGATGCCGGCAACGTGCTGGAGGACCAGGACCAGAACATCGGCTCCCAACTCCGCGATCGGGATCCGTTCGCCTCGAGGCCGGTCGGCAGCGCTCCGTTCGACCAGCCGCAGTGGCGGAGCCCGGCTCCCTATCAACCCGTCTCCACGCCGAATGCCGCCGCGCCGGATTCCGCTCGCGACTCCACCGCGCCCACCCCGGCCTACGACTCCCCCGCTCCGGCGTACAACCCCACCACCGCGGCAAACGACCCCACCACCGCGCGGGGAACCGAGCAGCCCGGCTACCAACCGACCGCGGATCCGACCGTGCCCGGCGCGAGCCCCGGCGAATACGGCCCGATCGGCGGATCCGACTCGCCTGACCAGGAGCCGTTACCCAACTCCACCCCGACGCCTTCGGTTCCGGACCGAGCGACGCCGATCGCGCGAGGCGCCGCGCCGGCCGCGCGAACCCCGGCGTCCCCCGCCACTGCCACGCCGCCCGCTACCGGCGCACCCCCTGCGGCGGCGACGCCCAAACCCGGCGCACCGCAACCGGGCGCCGTCCAGCGAACGCCAGAAGGCCGATGGACGAGGCCGCCCACCGATTCGCCGTGGATGCGAAACGCTCCCGGCACGCCGTGGTCGCGAAACGCCGGTGGTCCATCACCGGGCCAGGCCTACCCGCCGCACCGCAAAGATCCCCGGCCCGACGCGGCCCAACCCGGGAAAACCGGCAAGGACGCGAGACGGCGCAAGCCGAAACCTGCCCCGGTGGAAGCGAAGCGCTCCCGGATACGGACGGATCCGGATGCGGTAGCCGCCGCGCAGGAGCTCGCCGCTCGCCACGGCCTCCGGATAGCCGGATTCGACACCTCCGGTGTGTCCAGGCGTACGGTCGACGAAATCGCGGCGGCCGTCGACGGCATCCTCGGCAAACACCCCTACATCGAGCTGGCCGGGATAGAGATCACCGACCTACCGGACGGTGCGGTGTCGCGTGTGACGTCGGCTCGCGCGACGCAAGAGGCGGAGCGTCCGGTCACCGGTGAGCGGATCCTGCTCGACCGTGTCACAGCGGCCGGTCCGGCGCTGCTCGAAGAGAAGGTCGAGACCGCGATTCGCTCGGGCGAGCGGGTAGCCGGATCCGGTGAGCGGCCGATGTATTCGACCATCGTGCACGACCTCGGCCGGATTCTCGAAGCGGGTGCGGGGCCCCGGGTCCGGCAGTCGGCGCATCGGTCGTTGCTCATGGAGTACCAGCGCATCAGCGGGCCGTGGGACCGCGGTGACACATTGGCCGCGATCGTCCTCGGTTACCGGCAATGGCGTGCCCAACTGATCCGAGCGTGCTTCTCCGGTGACCGCTTCGACGCCCGAGCGGCGGTGGTCGAAGGGTTCACCGAAGTCGAACTGCGTGGCGAGGGCGCCTGCGGACCGGCAAAAGTACTGCACAGACTGGTCGTCGAGCACGCGCGCGGACGATCGAGCGCCTGATGGTGCAGATTCCCGACTATTTCCCCGACTGGCTGACCGCGATGGTGCTGGGACACTTTCCGGAGGGGGATCCCGAGGCGATGCGGCGCAGCGCCGACACCTGGTCGGACGCGGCGAACGGGCTCGTCCTGGTGCTGCATCGGCTCCAGCCGACGGTGGAGCAGCTGGAGAAGGCGGTCGAAGGCGAGACCGGTACGGAAGTACAGAAGCAATACCGCAAGATCATCGACCAGATCCGGGCGCAGATCGAGTTCAACAACGCCATGGCGCGGCAGTTGTACGACAACGCCACAGCCATCGAGTACCAGCAGTACGTCCTCATCGGGATCGCGGGAGCGCTGCTGGCGCAGGTGATCATCGATATGGCGATGCCGCCACCCGGCAGCATCGCGAAGGCGATTGCCGATCGCGCCGAGGCCAGAGTGGGGATGGAACTCGCCCGGCGCGACTTGGTGCTGACCATGCTGACGCGCGCCGCGCGGTTCGTCTCCGAACACCCACGACTCGTGCTGGCCTCGAAAGGCGTGTTCTTCGGGACGGCGATCGGTGGCGGGGTTCCCTATGTCGCCCAGCGTGTGCAGATCGCCCAAGGCCACCGGAAGGCGGTGGATTGGCAGCAGGTCAGGATCGGAGCGGCGGCAGGCGCGGTCGGTGGATTGGTCGGTGTCGAGGTCGGTCGTCGTGTCGCTCCCGTGGCGATGCGAGTGGGCGGCCGGGTGCTCGGCACCGTCGCCGCGGGCGGCGTGGGCGGGATGGCCGGTGGTCTCGCGGGCGGCCTGACCGCCTTCGCTCTGACGAAGGGCGAACTGCGCGGCAAGGACCTGGCCACGATGGTGTGGACCGGGTTCGGCTCCGGTCTCGTCGGGTCGCTCGGGGCGTCGGTGCGGGCCGCACGGGCCGGGGCATATGCCGGCGTACCCGAACCGGTGGCGTCCGCGGATTCGGGTCCACCCCCCGACGCCACGCCGTCGGTGCGGATTTCCGCGCCTGGGGACGGTCGGCCGCCCCAGACGCAAACGGCGACTCCCGAAACTGTTTCCACCACCAGCGAAGTGGACGCGCCGCGAGCGAGGCGGCCCGGGCCCGAGTTCGGTGATGGTTCCATGGACCGGCCGGACGACCTGACGCCGGAGATGATGGCGGAGGGCGATCAGATCCTCCGCGATATGGTCGACGACGCCCTCGCCCGAATAATGGGCGGCGACGGCCCCGGACAGCTACCGGACGGCAGCGGCGGAACGACACCCGGCATCGCGCCCGACTACCCGTCGGGAGGGTCGTCACACCCCTCATCCCGCGGCGGCGGCACCGGCTGGCCCGCGTGGGACACCGCCCAGCCCGCACGGGGCGGGGTCGCGGTGGCCGCACATCCCGAAGGCGGTCCGGTCACACCACTGCCTGCCCGTCAGTTCCAGATCAGCGATCCTCAGGTGCGTCCGGACCAGCGGGGGATCAACGTGATCACCGAAGGCGCGGTCACCCAACCGGACATCGCACCGGGCACCGAAGTCCTGTTCGACGACGGCAGCAGTGCGTACGCGCCCATCGTGATCGAGCACGGACCCGCCGGGGAAATGTACGTGTTCGCGCCGGAACCGACGGCGGGCCATGCATCCCAGGACATGACGGGGGCGGGACCATCCGGTGAATCGCTGGACGAGGGGGCAACCACCCACGAGGCACATCCTGTTCACAAAGTCGATTTCGACGCGGAGATCGCCGCGCTGGAAGCGGAACTGGCGCAGACTTTTCCACCGGCGAGTGCGGATACCACCGCGCCCGCGGTGGAAGCGCCGACGCAAGCGACGGACGCCGCACCGGCGCCTGCGGCTCATACCGGAACGGACGACCTCGTCGCGGGCCACGCGCAATCGGTTCCCGATGCCCCACCCGCAGTGTCCGCCGGGACCGATAGGCCGATTCCCGACGCGCAGGCCAGTGCGGCGATACCGAAGGCCGACCCCGCGCAGGCGGGATATGCCTCCGCCACGGCAGAGCCGCGAAACCTCGTCGTCCCTCCGAACGCGACGAACTCGGCAACCTCGCCAGCGGCCGCCCCGGCCGCGGCAGGCGGCACCTCGCACACTGGCGGACCGAAGCCACCCTTGGGCCCCACACCGCCCAGCGGCTCCCAAAGCACCGGACCGCTGGCGGGCCCCGCACCGGGTGCCCACGGCCCGGCCGCCCACACGAGTGCGCCGACAACATCGGTTTCGGCCACTTCCCAGACTTCTTCGACACCACCGCCCCCCGTCGCCGCAGCCGGCCGGCCGGGCACCGACGACGAACCCGATGCCGACCCGGAAGAGTTCCCCACTCCACCGGGAACCGTCGTGGACGACCCCCGAGAGCACAACGTCCAGAAAGACCCTCGGGAGCACAGCGTCCAACAAGACCCCCGGGACCACAACGTCCAGAAGAAGCCCGCCGGGGATTACGTGACCATTCCCGGCGTCTCCTACCCATTGGAGGACCAACCACCGGCCGATGCCATTCCGGTCATTCCGCGCACTCCCGCTTTGACTCCCCTGCCCAACGATTCCGTCGGTTTGGGCCGCGCCTTCCAGAATCCTGACGACTCGGGAACCACTCCCTACCCCACGTCACCACGGCCACCCGACATCACCAATCCGCTATCGGACCGCCATTCGGCCGCACCGGAAACCAATCTGGACGCCGGGATCGGCAAAACGCCCGACTCACTGGCGATGCCGTCCCGGTACACGACCGAACCGAACTCCGAAACCCCAGGCGCTCCGCAAAAACCTGCCGCCCCCCACCTGAACCCGCATTCCCTCGAATACAGCGAGGACCCCAGCCGCCTTCCCGCCACAGGCGGAGTCCCACACCTCTCACCCGCCCCGCAACCGAAGAAGAGGGAAGGTAAGCGCCTGGTCACCCGGATGGGTGCCGAGCCGGAGGACAAACCCAAGCGCCGCAAAAAACGACCGCCGCCCCCACCTCCGCCACCGCCGGAAGACGCGACAAGGGCGCCTATCTCGGTGCCGACGCCGGGCGTGCGGTCCGATGCGGAGAACTCCGACAACCGTTCCGGTCCGCTACACGACCCGAACCAGCCGCGGCGGGTCACGAGCCGCGAAACCGCCGGCCCTCCTCGCGACTTCACTCGCATAAGGGATGGGATCACCACCGCCTATCGGCAAACCGAGGGCGCGGGGGAGCTTCACCCGGTGAGCCAGGCACTGGCCCGGATGGAGCTACTCGATCTGGCCATTCTCAGCAAGTTGAGTCCGCTGGTGCGCAGGCGCGTCATCGATGTCGTATCCGCGGTCGAGAAGGGCCAAGAGCTCTCCCCCTTGCAGGGCGACGCGATCAAGGCGTTCGTCCGTTTGCTGCCGATGGAGCCGCTCGACAGCACCGGCACGCTGACCGACCTCGAGCTGACCGAACTCCGGCTGGTCGCGGAGGACAAATCGCTCCGGGAAATCGGCGTGTTGATCGGGTTGAAGGAAACCACGGTCCGGGCCCACCTCGTCCGCATCGAACGCAAACTCGGCGCAGAGGACCGAGTAACGGCGGTAGTGGCGGCGATCCGCGACAACATTCTGCCGCAAACACTCGACGAGTCCGCTGATCGCGCCCGCTCGCCCTTGCCCGGCCTGACCCCGCGCGAGACCGAGGTCCTCGCTCTGGTCGCGGACGGCGAATCGAGCCCCGAGATCGCCGCGCAGTTGGACATTTCCGTGGCGGCGGTGGATTCCCTCGTGGAGCGCGCCGGTGAGAAGCTCGGCTCACCCACCCGGGCGGGGATGGTTGCCGTGGCCGTCAGCACGGACGTCCTTCCTCGCACCACACGGGAAGGCGATTCCGGCCAAGCTCTTCCTGAGCTCACCCAACGCGAGATCGAGGTGCTGACCCTCATCGCGAAAGGCAAGACCAGCGCCGAGATAGCCGACGATCTCGCACTGACCCCGCAGACTGTGGAGTCCTATGCGTCGAGGATCAATCGAAAACTCGGAGTAGGCACCCGAGCCGGGTCGGTGGCGATCGTCATCCGCACCGGCATCATTCCCCCGATCGATGCGACTGCGTCAGATGGCGCCGCCCGGCCCGAGCTGACGCCTCGTGAACGAGAAGTGCTCGGCCTGGTCGCGAAAGGCGAGAACGACAACGAGATAGCCGCTGCGCTGGGCCTGACCCGACAGAGCGTGAAAACGTACGTCTTCAATATCAACCAGAAGTTCGGTACCCATCATCGCGCGGGGATGGCGGCTTTCGCACTACGCACAGGCAACCTTCCGCTGATGGATACCGCCCCGGTCGCCGGCGCGGAGAAGACAGGAAGCAGCGGCGGTTCCCCGAGTGGCCGGCAGCCGACTCGACCGGATGGCGCAGCCGACAAGTTCGTACCGACGGACGTCGCCCCGCCGAGCCGTCCCGAGCAGCCGGGCGGCGGCAGGCAGTCTCCGGGCCCAGTGGTGTCCTTCCAGGACATCGATCCGTTCGCATCCGATCGTCCCGCCCGCAGGCGTCACCGGACATTGACAGGCATCCTCGGACCTGACGGACTCGATTGGGGCGTACTCAACTACAAAAACCCCGTCACCGGCCAGCTCTCGGGTATGGACGAACCCGAGGAGCCAACCAACCATCCACATCCGGAGCGCGACAAGACCACACCACCGACCGATACCAACGGCGACCCGGTCCAGCCGGCTGAATCCCCACTCGGCTCGGGCGATCAACCGCCGGCGGGCAGCCGAGTACCGGCGGAACCGCTCATCTCCGACGACGAAGAGCGTGCTCACGTAGGCGATCAACGCCCGGCCACGGCCGACTACGAGGTCCAGGAACAACCGAACCCAGGCGGCGGCACTCCGTCGGCCCGACCGAGCAGACCCGGTCCCACGCCCTGGCAGCAGTCCACGGCACCCGAGCCCGGCATCGCCCCGCCACCGCCAGGGGCCGCCCGGAACGATGCGCCGACTACACCGCCGAAGGTCGCCACGCCGCGAACACGCGCACAGAGCGACCCTGTCCAGGAAGCGCCCGGCACACCGGCGCTGGTACGCGCGGCTCGAAATGGCGACAGCGTGGCGTTCGACCGGCTGCGTGCGGATTTGGCGGATCCGATCGTCCAGTGGATGTCGGCCAGGATGGCCGGCGACCGAGCCGCGGCCGAGGGATTGACCGATGAGGTGTTCACCCGTGCCGCCGCGGGAATCGGGCGGTTGCGTGCAGAGCAGGACATCAAGCAGTGGCTGGGTGTCATCGCTCGCAATGTCCTCGTCGAACACCGGAGATATGAGCGGCTGCGCGACGGGATATGGGCCTCCTACGCCGGTCCGCGAAACACCGAATCAGGGCCGCAGGGTGGGCTGCTGGCGAGAGCCGATCGCGCGACGGTGCTGCGCGCTGTGCACCAATTGCCGTCCGACCACCAGAAGGTCCTCGTCTGGCGGTTCGAACAGGACAAGACGGCGACGCAGATCGCCGAATCGATGCCGTCTGCCTGGGAATCGCGGACGGTTCGGAGGGTGGAGCGCAGGGCCGCGCAGCGCGTGGTCGAGATGGTCGCCGCCGAACTCGGTGTGGTCGTGGGTGGACAGAGCGCCCAGCGCCGACAGCAATGGCGATTGATCCAGGACGCGGATCCTGTCGAACTCGCGCGACATATCGACATGCTTCCCGAGCGGCAGCGCGAGGTCGCCGGGCTCCTGCTGCCCGGTAGGGCGAAGGCGCTGGGCACTTCACCCAGAAGACTCAAGGACACCTTGTACCAGCAAGTCGTCCCCGCCTTGGCAACGTTGCTGGCCGGTGGTGTGGTGCTCACCGACCATGAGGCGGTGATGTTGACGCGGGCAACGCAGCGGCACGATCCAGCTGTACTGGCGCCTTACGCACCGGGACTCGACCCGCTCCACCAGAAGACGTTCGAGCAGTTCTTCATGCAGCGGCGCACCGTCAACGAGATGGCTGCCGCGGAAGGCAGCAAGCCGAAGACGATCTACATGCGCGTGTACCGGGTGGCCCGGTTCATGGCGCAGAAGGTACCCAGGGAGCTGATCGAGAGTTACGCGAATCGAGGCCTGCTCCAGTCGGCCACAACGCACGATGTCGCTCGCGAGGCAGGGGTCAGTCAGAGTACTGCCGAAAAGGTGCTCAGAGGCGCAGGAGAGTTCGCGCCGGAAACCAAGCGTCGCGTGCTCGAAGCCGCGGATCGAGTGGGGCACACGTTCGTGCAGCGCGAGGGAGTTGCGCCGCCGCTGCGCGTCGTCGGGCCCGCGGAACTGTACCGGTATCTGGGTGGCGATGCCGGGTACCGAATGACTCGATACGAGGCCAACGTACTTTTCGAATCGGCGGTTCGCAGCGGGACTCCAACGGTCGGCGATTTCTCCGTGCGGATCCCGGATGCGTCCACCGCCGATGGCAGACCGCTGTTTCCGGAGCACCAGTTGTGGCAGATGATGCCGCCGCACGTCCAGCGGTTCCGCAAGGTTCTGCACCTGCTCTCGGATGTGCGGCTGCCGGACGGCCGGATTCTGGATTCTTCGACGCCGGTGCTCATCGAGCAGCGGCCGCTCGGTGCCGTTCCGACCGATTTCCAGTTCGATCGACTGCGGGCCATGGTGCTGCGCAGTATGGAAGGGCTGCGGCGGGCGCTGGGCGAGGTACCGGTAGAACCGCTGCGACAGTGGCTTCCCGGCTTCCCGGAGGATCGAGACACCGAGGGATTCCTACGGTTTCTCACCGAGCAGTGGACGGGTCAGGTCTTGCGATATCGGCAAGCAGGCTGGGCCGAAATGTTCACCGACCTGGAAATTCCTGGCCGAGACCCGTTCGCCGCGATACTCGAGCAAGCGATCTTCATGATTCCGGCCCGGTTCGAGGTGCTCCACGGGCGACTCGGCAGAGAGAACATCCGGATCGACCGAGGCCGAATCACCGCCATAACGGGCTGGGCTGGAGCCTTGATCGGAGACCCGGCGTTCGATTGGGCGTGGCTGAACCATCGCGGGGCGGGTGATTATGTGCCATCGCGCCTCAGACCACCCAATGTGCCCATTTATGAGAGCTTGCTGCACGTCCGGCGAGTCGTCCACGGCGCGGTGGAACTGGTCGCACAGGGTGAGCCGGACCCCAACCGCATCGCGGAGTACGCGGCGAGCTACGCCATCGTCCGCCGATTCTGGGGACTGCCGGCTCGCGACCCAGGGCTGTTGCGGGACATTTTCGAAGCACAACGCCGCAGGCTCGCGGCCGAGGCTGCCGCGCGGACCGGACCTCGCACAGGTCAGCTCGAGAATCCGGAGGGTGCAGGCCGGCAGACACCGTGGAGCGGCGGTGCTCCGTCAGCTCAGCCGGAGGCCGAGCCGCTCGCCCGGGGTAAGTCAGGCAGACCGACACCCTGGCAACGAACCGCCACGTCGCCGCGGGCACCGGAGCGGCAGAGCGGCCCGACCGCCGGCACCGCGTCACCAGACGCGCCGCCCGTACCTGTCCGACGACCGGCCCAGCCCACGGCACCGGTCGGCACCGTGAGCCCGCGCGACTCCGATGAACCCGCCGACAGCAACAGCGACATCGAAGCTACCGACGCAGTGGATTTGCCATGTGCGGTAGGAGCGTTCGCCGATGCCTGGGATCTCGGATTCGACGTGCGGCAACCGGTGGACGTGGACGGGCCGGTTCCGGCAGCGGCGGTGTCCTGGCTGGCTGGAGCGCACCACAGGCGATTCGATGACGGTCTCGGTGAAGTGGCGCAGCTCATGACCGATCTGGGGCCCGGCGCGGGAATGCTGGTGAACGTCCGTCCGGTCGGTACGGCGATCGGCCACCTGTTCTTGCTGCACAACGATGGAAAGCACCTCTGGATCCACGACCGGCAGGCAGCGAAGCCGAAGGCGGTGTTCGACCCCGGGAACCTGCCGTTCGCGGCGCAGACTACACATGCTCTGATACTGACCCGGCGGGGCAGCGGCAACACGCTGGAGTCGCGACAGCAGCAACTCGGCGAGGACATCGCTCCTGCCGATCCGGACATGGCCCGCGGGCGGGCCCTACGACCGGTCGATGCCGGCGCCCTCCCCCCCGAGGACCACATCGACGAACCGTCGACCGCCGCGACGCCGATCTCGCGCGGCAGGCCGAGCAACACGACCTTGGAGTTGATGCACCGCTATCTCGATGCGGTGCAGGCCGCCGATGGACAGGTGCAAGAACTGCTCGTGGAGGTCGAACAGCGCATCCCGGATACCGGAGAAAGGGCCTACGTCCAGCGTTTCGCCGAAAACGAGCGACGTGCGGCCGCGCTGGCGGAAGAGTTGGGAATACCGCTCGATCGGCTCCGCACCTTGATGGCCGAAGAACTGCGGAAGATATTCGACGGCGAGATCGTGACTCGAGTGAACTCGGGATCGCTGCGCGGCATCCTCGAAAGCGGGAGGTTCAAGACCGAGTTCGACTTCGCCGGGCAGAGTCGGATGGGACGTAGCATGCTGGCAGGCCGGGTGGCACTCGAGCAGGCCCTGTTCGGTTATCCACCCGACCTTCCGGCGCAATCACGGCCCATCTACGGGTTCATCCGCACGGCACCGTCGTATTGGGTGAACGCGGGCGACGCGCTCGCTCAGTACGGCGACATCGACGTCGTCTTCAAACCAGCAGTGGAAGAACGGACCACAGCCAATGCCGGCGATACGAAATCGGTCGTGGCGATCCCGAGCAAAGTCACCGATCCGCAACCGGAATCGTTCGCCGCCACTCCGCATGGGCACAAGACGCTCGGCTATATGGGACTCGAAGGCATCGACCGCGACTACACCGGCAAACGGTTCACCGGTAGCACCTATATCGAGGCACAGGTGCACGGCGCCACTGTCGCCGACATCGACTACGTCGTGTTCCACGTGTCTCCTCCGGACGAGCACCTGCGACAACTGCTGGACGCGGCGGGCATCCCTTGGTCACATTTCTTCCGCAACCCGAGCCAGCCGTCGAGGTCGGCACAGGCAGCCGGGAGGCCTCCAACGGCGGCGCCGGAGGCGAAAGCGTCCGAACCCGAGACACCGAATCGCGAAAGCGCTCTCCGTGAGAGCCACGAGAGCCGGACACCGACGACCGATGCCGAACCGGAAGATTCGGCCAACCCACGCGAGGGCTCCGAACCACGGCAAGCCGCCAGGAACGTAGGCCTCATCGGGCACGCGAGCGTCCCTCCCTGGAACGACATCGGCGGCGCCGATGCATTCTCCGACGGTGGCCCCTCGTATCTCGGAAAACCGCGCCAAATACGCAAACGGCTGCGCGAACTCGGCGAACTCCAGATAGATGGGGGTGGTTGGGTCCCCGGAGGAGGGCAACGCAGGCACTCCCGAATGGATCCGGACGAGGCCGCCGTCGCCGCGGTACGAGATCTGCCGGCGGATCGAGGAGATCTGAATCCGGATCTGACCGTGGAATTCGTTCCGCTGCACGCACCTGATGGTCTGCGCACCGAGGAGGATCTGGAGGCGGTCGCGATGGCCGTCGCCGACATGATGCGCGAGCGCGGCTGGCGAGATCGGAGTCAGATCGACGCCGCGACCGAGTTGGTGCGTGGTGCGGGGCGCAATGCGATGACGTACATGGAGCGCTACACCCGCTCACTACAACGGCGCGGCATCGAGTGGTATGAGGAACAGACGGCCGTGCAGGACATGACGGCGCGGCTCACACTGCGGATGTCCACGCAGGCCGATGCCCGATCGCTCTACGTGTCGTTCGACGTCGACCAATACCGCCCCCAGCGATCTCCCGACATCGAGATGTTCACGTGGCATGCGCCGCTGTTCAGCCACGCCGAGATCGGTGCGGAGGTGCGGGAATTGCTCGACCCCGCCACCGTGTCGGGGGTCGAGCAATGGGGTGAGGTGTGGGCTCGATTCGACGAGCCGCGGTCGGAACCGAGCGGCGGCAGCGTCGTCGATCCGCCGCCCCGCGGAGCTCTCGAAGCGAAAGCGCGCATCGTTCGAAAACTGTACGACGATCACCGCATCCGCTTTCGGGGGTGGGAGGATTCGGTCGTTCCGGTGCGGGCCGTCGAATCCGCCGACCGTGCGCTGCGAGATCTGATCGCGGAATACGGCGGCCGTTTCGCTCTGCGGTACTTCAGGTTCGACGACGAAATCGAGGGCTTCGGTCTGACCCAGAGCTTCGGCACCACTACTCCCGATACCAAGGATTATTACGTAACTGTCACCCTCAACAGCAAGATCCTCACCGATCCGGAGTTCGCGCGAGCGTGGGCGGAACAGACCGCGGACCATCGTTGGGCGGAGTCGGCCGAGGACATGATCTACCAGCTGACGCATCACGAGTTCATCCACGTCGTAGCGGACGAGGGTAACTGGGTGCTCCATCACCTCGCACCGGCGATGCTGCGGGCGGCCTATGAGCTTTATGGTGAACTGGGTCTGATCGCGGCCGATTTCGGGTACACCGAATGGCTTGCCCTGCTACCCCACTATTCCTTGTTGACGTTCACGGACCCCGTGACGAATACGTTCGACCCGGTCGAGGGTGTAGCCGAAGGGGCAAGGGCCGGTGCGGTCGAATCATCCTTGCCGCTGACCCATCCGGCGCGAGTGCTGCATTGGTTGACGGTGACACGTGACGGCTCATCGCCGGCAGAGTTCTTGGCCCGATGGGCACAGCGACAAGCATCCGGCGATCCGGACATATCGCTGCTTTTGCAGGACTTCCGTGACGTCACCGGCCGCGATGACATCGCGATACCGTCCCGTCTTCGCCCGGGTGATACGGCAGTGGAGGTCCTGGCGGCCGCGACCGGTGGGCAGCCGCAGCACTTCGCCGATGCCGCTGAGATCGAGGCCCGGTTACGAGCGTGGGACGAGTCGTCGGGCAATCGAGGCGACGGTGTCTCAGCACTTGTCGTCCCGCCGGAACGAGATCCCTACCTGCTGGTGCGCCGCGCTTCCCCGGATGGGACGACGCGGATCGAGCTGCGAAGTCCGGTCGAGGGTGTGCTGCGTGCCAATCACGTGCCGTCCGCCGGAGCAACGGGACCACACGGCGCGCGAGGGATGTTCTTCGATGAGACCGGCGCGGCGATCACGGTTCCCCTCGGCTCGGAGTCGGGACAGCAAGGCGGCGAGTCCGCAGCGCTGCACCCGCGACACCCGATCAAGGGAGCGCCCCGAACGCCGGACGGTGAGCCGGACGCGCCGGGCGGCCTCGACCCCGCGACGAATCCCGTACTCGCGGCGGTGCTGAACCCAGCCGGGGATCCTGCCTTCGACCGCATGAAAGCGGAGCATTTTCCGCCCGTGTTCGAATATGCGATGCGGATGCAGCTTGCCGCCATCGATGAGATCGTCGGCGCTCCGGGGCCATGGACCGCGGACAACGCGCTGCGCCCGTTCGCCCGGTCGGGTCTGCTACTCGGCGCGGTGAAACAACTCTTCGCCCAGAAAGCCGCAGTCGATCGGGATCCTGCCACCGCGGAAGCAGAGCCGGCGGTCGCGGAGTTGCAGGATGCGCATGCAAACCGAATTCTCACCGACCCGGCATTGGCCGAGATTTTCCGGTACCTGCACGAGCATCGCAGCGATCTGGACCTGAGCGACACAGAGTTCGGATACCTGGAACGAAAGTACCAGGATTTCCAGAACGCCGGAGCATACCTATCCACCGATCAGGAAAAGCGTCGGCTCTCCGAACTGAATTCCGAGATAGCGGTACTACAAACCGGGTACAAGGACAATCAGGAGCGCGCGCTCGAAGATATCGAGATCCGGGTGGACGACGCCGGTGAACTTCGCGGCCTTACCGGGGACCAGATAGAAAGCGCTAGGTCGCGCGCCGGAGAAGACAGCGGATACCTGTTACCCAAGCCTCCCTCGGTCAGTGGGGTCTGGTACCCATACCTGACCTATCTGGATGATCCAGCGCTGCGTCAGCGGATCTACGAGAAAGTCGCGGCGCTGGCCACCGTCGACCACGACAACTCGCAAAATGTCCTGGATCAAGTCAGGAAGCTGGCCGAGCGTGCCGAAATCACCGGAAAGAACAACCACGCCGAATATGTGATGTCCTCCGGGATCTTCGATTCGGTTGCAACTGTGCGGAGCATATTGGACCGTATCGCGCGCGCGGCGGCCACGGCGGCGCGGGTCGAGTTGCCGCTCCTCGCCGAAGCCATCGGCACCGAGCAGATCCAGCCCTGGGACCGATATCGCGCGCTCGATGTCCTGATCGGCAGGCGGGTCGGGATAGACGAACAGATGATACGGGAGTTCTTCGAGCTGGATCGGGTGCTCGAAAACGGTGTGTTCCGTGTCGCCGAGGATTTGTTCGAACTCACCATCACCGAACTCGTCGAGCACGGCAAACCGCCGGTATGGCACGAAGACGTCCGCGTGTTCGCAGTTCTCGACAAGGAAGGACAGCACCTCACCAATTTCTACTTCGACCCCTACGCGCGCAAGGGTAAGAATGGTGGAGAATGGACGGACCCGATTCGCCTCAAGTTCACGCCGACCGGTCAACGTCCGCTGATCAGCGTCCACCTGAACTTGGAGAAACCGCCTGCCGGAAAACCCACCCTGCTGGCCCCGATTCAGGTCGACACGCTGTTCCACGAGTTCGGTCACGCACTGCACTTCCTCCTCGGTGCCGGTACCCACGAACCGGCCAAGCGACACCTGGTCTTCGCCTGGATAGAGTTCGTCGCCAAGGTCTTCCAGCAGTTCTGGAAACATCCTGATGTGGTCCAGAACTACGCAGTGCACCACCGTACCGGTGAACCGATGCCTCCGGAAATGCTCGAAAAGCTGGACGAGTGGCGGACGGCATACCGGGGCACCGTCACCGTCTTTCGGCTCGCGGGCGCATACATCGACCTCGGATGGAATTCGTTGTCCTCCGCACAGGTCCCCTTCGGCAGGGATCCTCGGGCGAGGGTACAGGAATTCGAGGAGGCAATTCTCACACAGGCGGGAATTCGTTTCTCCGAGATAGGTAATCCTTATCCATCCCAGTGGTTCCGCCATCTCTTCGCGCAGATGGGAGCTTTCGGGACATACTCCGGTCAGTACTGGTCGTATCTGCTGAGCGACGTCCTCGCGCTGATCGTTTTCGGACTACGGATCGACCCGAGCATCGAGCAACACGGTGGACTCACGCCGGAGACGGGGAAAATAATTCTCGATGAAATCCTACGGTACGAAGAGAACGATCTCGCCCAAGCGACCCGTCGGCTGATCGGACCGCAACCCGCGCTCGAGCATTTCCTCTCGGACCAGCGTCTTCTGTGGCCGGAGGCGCTGCTCGAACTCGGAGCGAACGCGACGCCCCAATGGCTGACCACGCCCGCCGAACGCCCGCCGGGCACCGACCTCGAGTCGTGGTGGAACGAGCGGCTGACCCCGGCGTTGCGCGCGGCGATGATTCAGGCGTTTCCGGCCGAGGTCCTGGCGATGGACATCGCACTCGCACCGGAGACCGTGGCCGCCGCCGAGCAGCGGCGGAGGACGCTGCTCGAATACTCCCGCGATGCCCGGACCGCCGCGGCACCGTCCGCAGCTCAGACCACCGCGAGCAATCCCGATACGACCCGCGGAACCAATTCCCCGCAGCGGCGTTCAACGGCTCAGCAGACCAATCCGTTCGACTCGCATCGAGCATCGGGGACAGGCCCCGCCGGAATGGCCCTCGACATCCCCGAACGAAAAGCCTGGGATATAGGGACAGTGCCGCCCCCGCGCCGGCGATTCGACCCCGGGATGGTCCATGCGGTCGACCCTCGTCTCGGGCCGGACGCCTGGGCGGTCGGTCGGGGCGGTCGCCGGCCCGAGCAACCACCCGCTGCCGGAGAATCAGCGGGAAACGCCTCGGTCAGTCGACCCGCCGCGCAACCGACGCCGCGTGGCGACGAGATCGAAACGACCGACCACCATGAGAACGGATCTCGCTCCGCAGGACAGCCAGGTGCTCGCGAGAACACCGGCGGCGGTATTCGCATAACTCCCGCCGGCCTGATCGTGCCCGCCGACCCGACCAACAGCTTGATCGTGCCCGCCGCGCATGTGATGCCCGCCGATCCCTCTCTGGAAGAGCTCATGGAGCGGCTGAGGCCGTGGAAGGAGATCTTCTCGTACTTCTGGGAATTTCCGATGCCGCGGGAGGGTTCGTTATCCGGCCGGGAGTGGATCGAAAGCAGCGAGCGAAAAGCTTGGATGAGGCGGCGAGCGATTCGACGGGCACCGCTCTATGCGGGGGTCGACGCGGCCGTACGGTTGACGCTCGGAGCCGAGCGACTGCTGATGGCCCCCAACGCGACTCCTGGACCCGCGACGATCCGGCAACGACGGGTCATTCCGGGCCGTGGCGAGATCGATGCCGGGAAGAAGCGGACCATGCACGCCGACGCGGAGGTACGGGAGGCCAATCGCGCCGACGTGGAGGAGATGACGCCCTTCGAGAAGTTCTGGAGGAGAGTGTCCGGGGACGAGCTGCCCCAGACCAAGCAGATCCGCCAGGGCGAATTGGCCTACGTGGGGGGCCGCCTGCTTCGAGCCGAGGGGCACAACCTCATGGTGGCGGGCCGTTACGCCGCAGGCTACAACCTCATGGTGGCCGGACGTGATCCCGTCCTCACTCCGGAAGAGTACGCACTGTGGCTGATGTTCAGTCACGACGCACTGTGGACCGTGCACTATCCCGGCTGCCGCGAGCTGGAATCGCAATCCCCCGAATTCCTGCTCACGCGCTACCTGACGGTGGCCATCTTCGACAAGATCGCCTCCAAGCCGCTCGAAGTGCAGTACTTGAATGAGGTCGTCCGTCCGTATTTGCGCCGTCAGGGTGCGGCAGCCGGCCGGGTATTGCTCCACGAACTATCCCATCACCTACTGGATTCGAGTCGCTCCACCCTGAAGCAGCTCGGCATGCGGAACCGAAGGGGCTTCGGCCGAAAGGCAGAAACCGAGGTCGAGGAGTATCAGGACAACTGTGCGGCCTGCCGGAACCCCGCTGCCGATCTCCCCGCAGCAGGCAACCCGGGTGGCCGCGAAGTGGTCGACCGGCCGCTCCATGCGACGGAATCCGTGCAGACAGCGACGACCGGCATCGGCGACGACGCGGACGAGTCCGACCCCGCCGAAACGGTCTTCGTGGTTACTTTCGAGGCGGTTCTTTCGGAGTATCCCGCACTGCGGGAACTTCTTCCGGAACGGGAGTACCGGCACCTCGGCGGCGACGAGGGCGAAGAGATGCCCTCCGAGCTGGCCCGGCCACTGCACGAGGCAGGGGTCCGGTACGGCGAAAAGCACTCGGGATCTCAGAAAGACGTCTATCTGATCGGCGATTACGCGGTGCTGATACCCGAGCCGTCGCGCACATCGCTGGACTTCGTGCTCTGGCCGGACGAGTACCAGACGCTGCGGGCGATCGCGGAGGTGGCGCTGCCGGGCGAGCGGCTGCCGGTGCCACAGGTGCTGCACGTGGAGCGGGATTCCGACGGCCACATCATCTTCGCGATCCAGCGGCGGATCTACGGCGAACCGGTGACCAACGTCTTCGACGATGAACTTCGCTCGGCCATGTCGACTTTGGCACAGCTGTTCACCCGGATTCAGGTCCAGCGGGACTCGCTGCCACTGCGCAAGGGCTCCTTGCGACTGCCGGCGGACTATCCGGAATCCGGCGACTCGGTGGGATTCTTCCGGATGATGATGGAATACCTCGAGCGCGTTTACCGGCATTACCGCGAAATCCAGCCGTATCGCGTCGCGTTCGATGAGTTGCGGCTCTCCGAATCGGTGGTCGAAAGCCTGGAGCAAATGGTCGGCGAACTCCGCAGCCAGCCGTTCCGCGTGCTCCACGCGGACATCACCACAGCCAACGTCTTGCGGACAACCGGCGGCGGCATGATCGTGGACTTCGGCCTGGCTCTGTACGGCCCACCAGATTACGAGGCGGCAGTAGCCAGGCATCGTGCCCCCGGTGCGGTTGACCGCGACCACATCCCCCTTCACCTGCTGCCATACTTCGGTCTACTCGCCGTGATGAGAGTCCTGCTAGACACGATCCGCCTCGTCGACGAAGCGACCTCGCCCGATCCCGACGCCGACCGGATCGAAGAAATGGCCGCAAGCGTGGCCTTGGCGCTCGGCTTCCCCCACCGATTGCAATATGGCGTTACTCGAGCGATGCCGACGTATCTCCAGATCCGCGACCTCGCTGACCGGTTGATACAGCAGACCGCGGCGCGCTCCGGCGCGTCGACGTCCCCTGAAAACGACCCCGAGGAACCGCTCTTCGTGGTTACCGAACCCGACGAGCCGGTGTACGTAGTCACCGAACCCGACGAGCCGAGTCCGACCACCGCGCCGGACAACCATGCCCCGGCTGTGGCGCTGGATCTTCCGCCGCAGCGCGCCCGTGGTCTGGATGGGCTCGTTTTCGATCCGACATCGACGGTGTCGGATCCGTTCCGCGGTGTGCGGCGCGGTCTCCCCGACGGTGTGCTGGCGCATGCCGGGCATCCGCATGACCCGGAGGGCGGGGCGATGGGCGGTGGGCGGAGCGAAGCCGAGCGAATAGCCAACGCCGCGCTGTCGACCTTCCGTGCCGAGGCCACATTCGAAAATCTCCAGCAATGGGCCGCACGCCTCTCCGACGACCATCTCGATCACCTGCTGGTCGGCTTCACCAGGAGGGTCACCGGTCAGATAGCGGCGATACATCGCGGCGAACCGCCGTCGGTGACCGACAGCGTGATCAATCCGGCACGCCTGTTGAGCGCGCTCGTGGCCGAAGCGACTCGCCGCTTCGGCGACAGCGTTCCCCCTACCGCGCCGACCACCTATGCAGAGTTGTTCGCCCTCGGGCCATGGCTACAGGCGCAGCGACGCGCCATCGGCGAGTTGGACGACGCCATGACCGCCGTGCTCGACGCCACGTACGCGGTGACCCGCACCGTCGCTGAGCACCGTTGGTCGGTGGACGCTTCGCATCACACGATTCCGTCACATCTCGCGGAAGTGGGACTCCGGATCGAAGAAGCCGGACGGCACGACATCTGGCTCGAAGAGGATTCATTCCAGCCGTCTGCCGCCCCCACAGCGGAACATGCGCGGCTGGCGGAGTCCTTCGTGCGGAATATGGAGCACGGTCGAACGATGGCTCGCATGGTCACGGAGTGGGCCGGTCTTATGAATACAGTGCTGCGGCCGCAATCCGGCAAGAATTTTTCCCCGAGGTACACCACGATCTTCCAGTCACTGCCCGTCCACGCCGTTGCGCTGGAGCGGGCCCGAACCGGCTCCGACCGCCTGTTCGCAGCGACGGCCGCGACTGCCCTGCCGCATCTGCTCGATGCGGCGTTCTACCTGCTCCCCACCAGCAACTTCACCCTTGGACTCGACTATCTTCGTCAAGTCGACGAACTGCTGACCGAGGTCATCACTCGCTTCGGAAACTGGACCGTCATCTACTCGCTCCAGGAAGCAGCCGACGGCGTTCATCGACTATACGAAGACATCACGGCCGCGTGCTCCCGCAGATCGCCCGAAGTCCGGTCACGGCGCATACACGAGACCTTGTCGGAATATTTCGACATCGGATCGGCGCCCTCACTCGCCCACTGGTTCCACTGGGGAGTACGGGCGCTGTGGGGGCGGGGTAGTCAGAGCCCGGGAATCGAGTACGCCCTTGGAGAGCACCGGCTGGACCGCGACCTGCCGTGGGACTGGGCTACCACCGATGACGAGCGCGCCCTCGCGGCAACCGCGGTGGACCTGCTGCGAATAGTCCACGGTCGGGGCGCCGAGATTCGGTCATTGCTGGAGCACGGCGATGCCGCAGATCTGTTCCAGACGGCTTTCGACATCGTCTCGAAGAATATGCGATGGTGGATCAAGCTCAGGACATGGACCGGCGGGAATACACCGATCGGCAGTCTCTTGGCGGGCGCCACAGACTTCTCGGTATCCCAGATTCAGTTGGCGGTGCTGAGACAGTATCCGCATATCATCGGGGCTGCCGCCGGAATCCCCTATCGGGCGCGGGATCTGGCGAATCGGCTATCGCTCGCCCGTGACCTGAAATCCCGCCGCGTCGCGCCCGAGCGCCGGCGTGAACTCGCCGCGCTGCGCGAGCAGCTGGCAGAGGTCAGAAACATGGCTTACCGACTTCCTGTCGACGCCTCCCCTCCGCCACCGGTGCTACTGGTCTCCTACGATCCCGTGACGCAAGGCGGCACGGGTCGAGCTGTCGTCTCGATCGGGGAAGCCGACCACGCGTCCTTCATGGCGTTCAACGTCACCGCAGCCGATACACCTGTCACCGATCTGGCGTACTGGGCGGATCACGCCTGCCTGCAGTACGAGGTGGCCCAACAGCACGCGCCACGGAACAACCGCATATCGATCATGTTCACTGTCGGCTTACCGCGCGGGTTCGAGGCGCCTTCGCACAGCGCCGGGCCGGACCCCACGGCCAGGGGCAACGTCATCGAAGCGCGAGACGTAGCCGGCGACATCGTGGCGAGGGAACTCATGATCTACGACGCAACCCGCGAAATAGCCCTCGACAGCCGCGACGAGAGCTGGTCTCGGATGGTGCGGCTGTCCACCGTAGTCGGGCACGGCGACGGCATCGGTGTGCTGCGCTCGTCCGCCGAGACGCTGGCGCTCAGCAGCGCTGTGGACCAGATCGTTCTCGTGCCCGGCTCGGCTGACGACCGCCTCCTTACCGCCAGCCAGCTCCATACCGGTACCGAGCGCGTCTACACACTCAATCCCCATCGCGACCGAAACGGGGATCCCGACACCATAGGACTGATCGTGGTCGGCCACGGCGCCGATATCGAATCCGCACCCGAGGCCGCCGGCCGTTCAACCGCTCCACTGATCGAGACGCCCACCACCGTCCGTGATCTCACGCAGCTGCTCTCCGCCCACGAATACCGCCCCCTCGAGGGCAGCCGGGGATACGTCATGACTGACGACGAGGGCGTGGCGGTGTACCGAGCAGCGCAACCACTGCTCCACGACGCCCTGACGGGAACCTACAACACCACCGTCGTCCTCGAAGACCTCGGTTTGGTCCTGCGCATCGGTCAACCCGATACCGGCAGCTACGATCCACGTTTCGGGCCTGAGCACAGGACTCTGCCGGTCATCTCTCAATACGTTCGAAACGCACCGCAACTACTGCAAGTCATCACCGGCCGCATGCCGGACGGGCGCGTCGTCGACGGTTCAGCGCCGATTCTCATCGAAAGGCTCGCGCGGGGACAGAATCTCGCCGAGACTTTCCGGCGAGCCGACCGGAGAGCGATCCGGTCCCATCAGGATCTGATACTGCGGACCTTCGCGAACATCCACGGGCAGCTGCGCACGATACCGGAGAACCATCCGCTGCTGGATCAACTGACACCACCAGGCGTCACGAAGGGAGACACCGGCGGTTGGTACCTGAATCATATCGATTGGTACGTCGAGAATTTCTATCGGCGGCACCTCGATCGCTTCGGTCACCTGTTCGACGAGTTCGGCCTGCTCCGCGGAAACCCATTCGAGCCGCTGATCGACGACGCTCGATCGATGCGTGAGTCCCGCCACCACATCCTGCACGCCGACCCGAACGAGGGAAACTTCCTCATCAGCAACGAGTTACGCGTGACACTGCTCGACTGGGAGCTCGCCGTCAACGGCCCGAGCGCCTACGACTGGGCCCGGCTGGACCATCTCATTCCCGGCATCGAGGTGCCTCGTGCATTCGGTGGCCCCGACATGGTCAAATTCGCCCGGGTCGAGAAGTTCAAACGGGTCATGAACGACACCGTCAAACTGGCGCCGCTGGCTGCCGCCGGACAACTCACCCCGCAACTGATCGAATTCATCGAGACCGAATTCAGCGAGGCCGTCATCCAAGTGCGTCAGCTGTCCGGTCACACCGACCTGCTGCCGCCACGCGCGGAACTCGAAATCCTCCGGTCCTGGCGACCGTGAAAGAAGGGAAGCGCGGCAGGTCGCGCCTCGGCTATCTTCGACGTTCGCTTCGCCACCGCAGCCGGCAGTGCCAGGTCCCGCGGGGTGCGGCGAGAGCAGGGCCTGGATATCGACACGGAGGACGACGTGGTGGACGCGCCCGATGGGCTGACCATAGAACACCCACTGGCTCGTGCGCTGGCGGCGAACGCGCCGACCGGGTGGCAGCGGCTGGATGCGGTGTTCGCGGTCACGGTGGTGAGTGAGATCGCCCGACTCGTGTATTCCGTCGGCCCGCAGGCGGTACCGGTAGATCCGCCGGAGCCGGTGCTTGCCATCGTCCGGGAGCACCGTGCGATCGCGGCAGGCTCCGGAGCGGACCCGTGGTGGCGAATGATGATCGCGATGACGAGTTCCGGCGGGATCGAGGTCGCCTACGACTACGGCGACGAACCCTTCCCGGACGGTCAACTGTTCGTGCCGGAGGCGTATCGCGCCGATCTCGAGGCGTATCCGCGCGAAAAGTTGCCGGTGTGGTTGGCCGCCTACATCGGGCATGGCGACCGGCAGCGGCGTACTCCACAGCAGGCCGCCGCCCAGGCCCGTGCCGACCGGGCCGAACAGGTGTGGGCAGTCCTCGCGGAGAACGAGTTCCCCCCGTTCCCGCAGATGTGGGCCCGATGGACGACGATCTCGGCGGCCTTCGTGGCGGCGAAGTCGGAATGGGGCCCTCGAATGCTGCCCTGGGTCGGAATATTCGAAGGCACTGCGCGCGGAGGCTCCACGTTGCACGCGCTTCCGGCCGGACGCGCCGTGTTGTCCGGTGGCGTGTGGAACGCGCCGACCCTGGACGCCGTGTACAACGCCGGCGCACCGATGCCCGAGCTGTACGGCGGCGCGCCGGACTGGGTGGCCGACCCCGTCTTGAATCCGCGGGCCGCTTCCGGCCTGCTGTCGTTCTGTTACTGGTGGGAAGCCGGGCGCTGGTATCGCGGGCAGTCGCCGTCGGCCCAGGAGTGCGCGCCCGCGGTGCCGGGCGTCTGGACCCGCGAGACGGCGACGAAGATCGTGGCGGGGACGCTCGGGGAGCGTCCGGGCGAGGACGCGATCAAGGCGATAGGAGCGTTGTTGTCCGCCGCCGAAGCGGGCAGGGTGACACGAGCAACAGTGGCCGCCGTCTTCGGCGACGACGGCCGCTTCGACATCGACGGCGCGCTCTATCAGTTCTCCGTGGCCGGGCTGCTGTCCACTGCGCCCGAGCCGATGCCCGCCGAAGCGGCGATCAGCCGGGTACGGGACTACGTCACCGGACGGCAGCTCGACACCAGCGGGTATCCGCTGTCGCGGCTGACCGCCGAGCGCTTCCGCTTCGGCTGGAGGGTGCACGCCCCCGCGGCAGAGAGCCCGCGGTCGGACCGGGCGATCTTCTATATCGCCGACGACGGCGAGTTCGCGCACTCGTCCTCGGCCGTCGATCCGGCGCGATTCGTCGCCGCGTTCGAGCAGCGCTTCCTCGACCGCCACGGCCCGGTCGACTGAGCGCGCGACGCGAAGGTTCGTATCTGATCGTTCGCTACCAAGCTGTATCCGTTTTCCGAGCAGTGTTGGCAGAGGTTGCTGCTCGCCCGGTGCGACACTCGGTGAACGACAGCAGTTCGCCGCAGGCATCCGAGGAGAAAGGTCGATCATGTCGCTGGAAGCCAACAAGGCGCTGGTCCGCCGGTTCTATCAGGAGATCGACGCGGGGAACGTCGACGCCATGGACGACCTGGTCGCGGAGGATTACCTCGATCACTCGCCGCCGCCGTTTCCCGGCCTCGCCACCGGCCGCGAGGGCCTCAAACAGGCCTTTCGCATGTTCTGGGACGCCACTCCCGGAAGGCACGTGATCGAGGATCAGCTCGCGGAGGGCGACCGGGTCGTGACACGACTCACCGCGTACGGCCGCCATACCGGGGACCTCCCGGGGATACCGGCGACCGGGAACGAATTGACGATGACCGGTACCGCGATCCACCGGATCGCGGACGGCAAGATCGCCGAGAAGTGGTCCGACAAGGACGTGCTCGGGTTCCTTCAGCAGCTCGGAGTATTACCCGCCGTGGGAGGGCACTGACCGACGCGGCCGAGCCCAGCGTTTCGAAACACGAAAATGGGGAAAGCCGCGTATCAGTACAAATCCGATACGCGGCTTTCCCGTCTGTGGGCGAAGGGGGACTTGAACCCCCACGTCCCGAAGGACACTGGCACCTGAAGCCAGCGCGTCTGCCATTCCGCCACTCGCCCGAGCGACTGGGAGACAGTATCACGGCCTCGCGCCGGATACGAAATCGCCATTTCAGAGGCCTGACCGGGGGGCTGGACAGGCCCGGGAACCCGCGGCCGTCGCCAAGAGTTACAGGTGTGGACGATCGTGGATATCATGCAATGAACGTGGTCGATTAACGACACGCCATACACGCGTGTCGTTGTTACGAATCAGGAAGAGACGCGCACCGAAGGGAGGCCTTGATGGGCATCGTTTCGCGATTCGAGCGTCGCCTGCAAGGCGCCGTCGGTGACGTGTTCGCCCGAGTGTTCGGCGGCAGTGTCGTACCCCAGGAAGTGGAGGCGGCGCTGCAACGCGAGGCCGCCGATCATGTCCAAGACGTGGGCGGAGGGCATCTGCTGGCACCCAACAGCTATGTGATCACGATCAACTCCTCCGATCACCAGCAGTTGGACGCCGACCACGACCTCACCACCCGCGCGTTCGCCAAACACCTGCAGGACTACATCCGCGAACAAGGCTGGCAGACCTACGGCGAAGTACACGTGGCGTTCGAGGCATCACCTACGCTGCACACCGGACAGTTCAGGGCGAGTGGCCGCGTCGATCCCGACGCCGGACACAGAGCCGGCGCGGCTCGCGGCCCCGAATCACCGCCACAACGACCTGCAAACCCGCAACCAGGAGCTGGCCCCATGACGCAGAACTCAGGCTACGACCCGAGCCGTGAGCCCGCGGAGTCCGATCCACGCAACCGCGGGTACGCTCCACCGCCTGCCGGTCGCGGCGGTGCGCAGAACGGCGCGTACCGCGACGACTACGGCCGCGGTGGCGCGTACGGGGCGGATTACCAGGCTCCGGACGCGCAGCAGGGTTACGGCGATTACCAGAACGGCTACGACTACCCCCAGGGCGGTCAGGGCGGTCAGGGCTACGGCCAGCAGGGTTACGGCGAAGCCGGCTACGGCCAGCAAGCCGGCTACGGCGAATCGGGCTACGGCCAGCAGGGGGGCTACGCCGAACGCGGTTACGGCCAGCAAGGCTACGGCGACCAGGGCTACGGCCAGCAGGGCTACGCCGACCAGGCCTATGGCCAGCAGGGCTACAGCGATGCCGGTTACGGCCAGCAGGGCTACGCCGAGCCGGGCTACGGCCAGCCAGGTTATGGCCAGCCCGGATACGGGCAGTCGGGATACACCGATCCGAGTTACGGCGATCAGGGCTACGCCGATCAAGGCGGCTACGGTCAGGACGACCAGGGCGGCTACGGTCAGGCGTACTCGCAGCAACCCGGCTACGGCGCGCCGCAGGCTTACGCGGGCGGCCAGGCCTACGGCGCCGCGCCGCAGGCCGGTTCGGGCTACTCGGCGACCCTCCAGCTGGACGACGGCAGCGGCCGGACTTACCAGCTGCGGGAAGGCAGCAACATCATCGGCCGCGGCCAGGACGCGCACTTCCGCCTGCCCGACACTGGCGTGTCGCGCAGGCACATCGAGGTGCGCTGGGACGGACAGACCGCGATGTTGTCCGACCTCGGCTCCACCAACGGCACGCTGGTGAACGGCTCCCCCGTGCAGGACTGGCAGCTCGCCGACGGCGACGTCATCCGTGCCGGGCACTCCGAGATCCTGATCCGTATCGTCTGATCCCGTAAGCTCGCGGTGCAGGTCACGACATGGCTCTCGAGGGATTCGTCGGCCGTATCGTGATCGAACTCGACCGACGGCCCTATGATGCTGCCTACACACGCGCGGCGCCGACACCGGGGCCGGCAAGACCAGCAGGCTGGTGGGGGTGGTCGAACCGCACCTACGGCACCGACGTACACGGTCGAACAGGAGGTGGAGCGCCGTGCAGGGACTGATCCTGCAACTGACCCGTGCGGGGTTCCTTCTGCTGTTGTGGTTGTTCGTGTGGGCTGTGCTGCGCACCTTGCGCAGCGACATCTACGCGGCATCCGGCATTCGGATTCAGCCCAGGGCCGCACGCGGTTCCGCGGTGCTGCCTTCCTTCAGCCGGGGCCAGAAGGGCGCCAAATTTCTTGTGGTGACTCAGGGTTCACTCGCCGGCACCCGCATCTCGCTCGGCACCCAACCGGTGCTGATCGGGCGTGCGGACGACTCCACGCTGGTACTCACCGATGATTACGCCTCGACCAGGCATGCGCGACTGTCTCCGCGTGGTGACGACTGGTACGTGGAAGACCTCGGCTCGACGAACGGCACGTACCTCGATCGCGCGAAAGTCACCACCGCCGTCCGTGTTCCACTCGGCACGCCTGTTCGTGTCGGCAAAACAGTGATCGAGCTGCGATCGTGACACTTGTTCTCCGCTACGCAGCGCGCAGCGACCGTGGTCTCGTCCGAGGCAACAACGAAGACTCCGTGTACGCGGGCGCCCGGCTGCTCGCACTCGCCGACGGCATGGGTGGCCATGCCGCGGGAGAAGTCGCGTCCCAGTTGATGATCGCCGCGCTCGCCCACCTCGACGACGACGAACCCGGCGACGATCTGCTCGGCAAGCTCGACGCGGCGACCCGAGAAGGCAACGCCGCCATCGCCGATCAGGTCGAAGAGGAGCCCGAGCTCGACGGCATGGGCACCACGCTCACGGCAATCCTGTTCGCGGGCAAGAAACTCGGCCTCGTGCACATCGGCGACTCTCGCGCCTATCTGTTGCGCGGCGGCGAGCTGGCCCAGATCACCCGGGACGACACATTCGTCCAGTCGCTGGTCGATGAGGGCAGGATCACACCGGAGCAGGCGCACACGCACCCGCAGCGTTCGCTGATCATGCGCGCGCTCACCGGCAACGAGATCGAGCCGACGCTGATCATGCGCGAATCGCGCGCAGGCGACCGCTACCTGCTGTGCTCCGACGGTCTCTCGGACGTGGTCAGCGACGAGACCATCGCGAACACGATGCGCGAGGGCACCACCGACGAGTGCGCCGACCGGCTCATCGAGCTGGCGCTGCGCAGCGGCGGTCCGGACAACGTGACCGTCGTCGTGGCCGACGTCATCGATCTGGACTACGGCCAGAGCCACCCGATCGTGGCGGGCGCCGCGTCCGGCGTCGACGAGGACAGTCCTCCGCCCAACACCGCCGCGGGCCGGGCCTCCGCTCTGCGTCCGCCGCGATCCGCGCCGCGCCGGGCCGCGGCCGCGCCCGAGCCGCCCGCGAAGAAGTCGCACCGGCTGCGCTGGATCGTGCTCGCCCTGGCGCTCGTCGTCGCGGTCTGCGTGGGGCTCGTGGTCGGTTACAAGATGATCCGCAGCAATTACTACGTCGGCGCCGACGACGGTTCGGTGGTGATCCTGCGCGGGTTACCCGGGTCGATCCTCGGCTACTCGATCCATGACGTGAACCTGGTCGGGTGCGTAACCCGCAACGGTGAACTCACCCTGTCCGAGCCCGGCGCGGATCCGCCCTCCTCGTGCAAGCCGCTGAAGGTCAGCGATCTGAAGCAGACCGGCCGTGACCAGGTGGACAAGGGATTGCCGCCGGGTTCGCTGGACAAGGCCAGGGACTCGATGACCTATCTCGCTCAGCGAGAACTGCTGCCGCCGTGCCCGGTCAAGGAATCGGCGCCGCAGCCGGGAGTCGTCCCGTCCGCCGAGACCACACCGCCCGCGCCCAACGGCGCTCCGCCCGCACCGGCCACCACCACACCCGCGCCTGCGCCTGCGCCTGCGCCGGAACAGGGTGACGCCAGGGGCACCGAGATCAAGACGCCGACCAAGTCGGAGGCTCCTGCCACGCCGTCGAGCACCTCGCCCAATCCCCAGACCACGGGGGAGAACTGCCGGGTGACGGACTGATGTCCGCGCCGGCACCGCCGTCGGCTGGGGCTTTTCCCAGTCCCCCGGGCGGCTTCGCTCCCGCGCCACCGCCGAGCACCAGACGAAATGCGGAACTGCTGCTGCTCGCGGCGGCAGCGGTCATCACCACCGTGTCCCTCTTCCTGGTCGAGGCCAGTCAAGAACAGTCGATCACCTGGGATATCGCCAAGTACGGTCTGGCCTACCTGGCACTGTTCGCGGTGGCGCACCTGGCCGTGCGGCGGTTCGCCCCGTTCGCCGATCCGCTGTTGCTGCCGATCGTCGCGTTGCTCAACGGACTCGGTCTCGTGCTGATCCATCGGCTCGACCTGGCCGACCAGCAGACCGCCGCCTACAACTCGTGGGCGACCCCCTCCCCCGACGCCAATCAGCAGATCCTGTGGACCGCGCTGGGCACGCTGGTGTTCATCACACTGCTGATCGCGCTGCGCGACTACCGCACGCTCGCCCGCTACAGCTACACCCTCGGGCTGATCGGCCTCGTCGCGCTGGCCATCCCGGCGCTGCTGCCCAGCGCGTTCTCCGAGACCAACGGCGCGAAGATCTGGATCCGGCTGCCCGGGTTCAGCGTCCAGCCTGGTGAGTTCGCGAAGATCCTGCTGATCATCTTCTTCGCCTCGGTGCTGGTGGCCAAGCGCGAGATCTTCACCGCCGCCGGGCGTCACGTACTGGGCATGGAATTCCCGCGCGGCCGCGACCTCGGTCCGATTCTGGCCGTCTGGATCGTCTGCATCGGCGTGCTGGTGTTCGAGAAGGATCTCGGTACCTCGCTGCTGATCTTCAGCACGGTGCTCGTGATGCTCTACATCGCCACCGAACGGGTCGGCTGGCTGGTCATCGGCGGCGGGCTGCTCGCACTCGGATTCGTCTTCGCCTACCAGTTGTTCGGCCACGTGCGGGTCCGGGTGGAGACCTGGCTGCACCCGTTCGACGACTACAACAACACCGGCTATCAGATCTCGCAGTCACTGTTCGGCCTGGCCACCGGCGGTCTCGCCGGAACCGGCCTCGGTAGCGGCAGGCCCAACCAGGTGCCCTTCGCCAAGACCGACTTCATCGTCACCACGATCGGCGAGGAGCTCGGCCTGATCGGGCTCGCCGCGGTGCTGATGCTGTTCCTGGTGTTCGTGGTGCGCGGGCTGCGCACCGCCCTCGCGGTGCGCGACAGCTTCGGCAAGCTGCTCGCGGCCGGTCTGTCGTTCACCATCGCGATCCAGCTGTTCGTCGTGGTCGGGGGTGTGACCAAGCTGATTCCGCTGACCGGTCTCACCACTCCGTTCATGTCCTACGGTGGCTCCTCGCTGTTGGCCAACTACGCATTGCTGGCGTTGCTGATCAAGGTCTCCGACGCCGCCCGCGCACCCGCCCCGGTGCGTAAGAAGGAACCGGCGCCGATCGCCGACGCGCAGACCGAACTGCTGCGCCGCGACGGGGGACGACCGGATGCGGGGCCGCTGACATGAACACTCCACTACGCCGAGTCGCGGTCGCGGTGATGGTGATGGTCGTCGCGCTGCTGGCGAACGCCACCTACGTGCAGGTGATCAAGGCCGACGACCTGCGCTCGGATCCACGCAACTCCCGGGTGCTGCTGGACGAATACGCCCGCCAGCGCGGGCAGATCTCGGCGGGCGGCACCGTGCTGGCCAGCTCGATCGCGACCGACGATCGCTACAAGTACCTGCGCGCCTACCCGAGCGAGCCGGAGGCGTACGCGCCTGCCACCGGCTTCTACTCGATGCAATACGGCAGCACCGGATTAGAACGCGCCGAGGACTCGGTGCTCAACGGCTCCGACAGCCAACTGTTCGGCAGCCGTCTCGTCGACCTGATCTCCGGCCGGGACCCGCGCGGCGGCAACGTCCTCACCACGCTCAACCCGCTGATGCAGAAGGTCGCCTACGACCAGATGACCAGCAAGGGCTACACCGGCTCGGTGGTGGCCATCGAGCCGAGCACCGGCAAGATCCTCACCATGGTGTCCACGCCGAGCTACGACCCGAACCTGCTGTCCGGGCACGACGGCGCGCGCGGCACCCAGGCGTGGGAAACGCTGAGCGCGGATCCGAACCACCCCATGTTGAATCGCGCTATCTCGCAGACCTATCCGCCCGGGTCCACGTTCAAGGTCGTGGTCACCGCGGCCGCGCTGGCCAACGGCGTCGCGACCCCCGACGACCAGTTCACCGCCGCCCCGACCTTCACTCCGCCCGGCACCAGCACTCCGATGGAGAACTACAACGGCACCACCTGCGGTCCGAATCCGACCGCTTCGTTGTTCGAGGCGTTCCGGCGCTCGTGCAACACCGCGTTCGCCGAACTCGGCATCAAGGTGGGCGCCGCGGACCTCAAGGACGAGGCGGCCGCGTTCGGTGTCGGCCCGCACCGGGGGATCCCGATGCCGGTGGCGGAGAGCACCGTCGGCACGATCTCCGACGACGCCGCCCTGGCGCAGAGCAGCATCGGGCAGCGCGACGTGGCGCTGACCCCCTTGCAGAACGCGGTCGTCGCGGCGACCATCGCCAACGGCGGCGTCCGGATGGAGCCGTACCTGGTCGATCAGTTGCAGCGCCCGGATCTGAGCGAGCTGACCAAGACCAACCCGGTCTCGGTCGGCCAAGCCGTCAGCGCCGATGTAGCGTCGACCGTAACCAACTTGATGATCGCGTCGGAGAGCAACACCTCCGGAGGTGGCCAGACCCCCTATCAAATCGCGTCCAAGACCGGCACCGCGGAACACGGGACCAACCCGCGTAACACGCCGCCGCACGCTTGGTATATCGCGTTCGCCCCCGCGCAGAACCCGAAGATCGCCATCGCGGTAATCGTGGAGAACGGTGGGGACCGGGCGCTTGCCGCGACCGGTGGCTCGGTCGCCGCGCCGGTGGCTCGCGCGGTTCTGGACGCCGGTCTTCGAGGGGGCTGAACGATATGGATGTGCGAGTGAAGGTACGGGGACCTCGATGCTGAACAACGGTGCGATGATCGCCGACCGATACCGGCTGCAGCGACTGATCGCGACCGGCGGCATGGGCCAGGTCTGGGAAGCGCTGGACACCAGGCTCGACCGCAGGGTCGCGGTCAAGGTGCTGAAGTCGGAGTTCTCGGCCGACCCGACGTTCCGGCATCGATTCCGCACCGAGGCGAAGACCACCGCCCAGCTGAATCACTCCGGCATCGCGGGCATCTACGACTACGGCGAGACCATCGACCCGCAGGGCAGCGAGATCGCCTACCTCGTCATGGAGTTCGTCCAGGGCGAGCCGCTGAACACCGTGCTCAACCGGCTCGGCAGGCTGTCGGTGGCCCAGGGACTCGATCTGCTCGAGCAAACCGGGCGCGCGCTGGACGTGGCGCACCGCGCGGGCGTGGTGCACCGTGACGTGAAGCCGGGCAACATCCTGGTCACGCCGACCGGCCAGGTGAAGATCACCGACTTCGGTATCGCCAAAGCGGTGGACGCCTCCCCGGTGACCAAGACCGGCATGGTGATGGGCACCGCCCAGTACATCGCACCGGAACAGGCGGTCGGCGAGGACGCGACCGCGGCCAGCGACGTGTACTCACTCGCCGTGGTCGGTTACGAAGTGCTGGCCGGACAGCGGCCGTTCACCGGCGACGGCGCGATCACCGTCGCGATGAAGCACGTGCGCGAGACACCGCCTCCGATGCCGGCCGATCTGCCCGGCAACGTGCGCGAACTGATCGAGATCACGATGGAGAAGGACCCGTCGCGGCGCTACGCCAGCGGCGGTGAGTTCGCCGACGCGGTCGCCGCCGTGCGCGCGGGCCGCCGCCCGCCGCCGCCCAGCGGAGCGCACTCCGCCGCGCCCCTGACCGGCGCCACGCGGGTGCTTCCGCCCGGCCCGACCGCCGTGATCCCCTCCACGCCCGCCGACTTCGACGGTGCGACGGTGCGCTACTCGACGCCTGCCGCGGGCGCGGTGGGCGCGGCCCATCATCCGGGCACCCTCGCGGCTCCGGCCACGGTGCTGAGCCGTGGTGCGGCGAGCGGTCCCCCGCCCGGTAACGGCAGCAGGTTCACCACGACCCAGAAATGGCTGACCGGGCTCGGCATCGGCGCCGTGCTGCTCGGGGCGCTCACGGCCTACCTGCTCTTCGGTGGAGACACCAATCCGGATTCCACGCCGTCGCCGACCGTGACGGTCGCGCCGAACCCCAAGCCCGTCCCGCCGGTGGCCACGACGACCCCCAAGCCCGCACCTCCGCCCGTAGACACCGAGACCTACGAACCTCCCACCACCGAGCCGAAGACCACGACACCGGAGCCGACGACGACCACCCCGCCGCCCACCAGCACGGCACCGAGCACGACGAAGCCGACGACCACCGCGCCGACCGCCACCACCACCAGCCGTCCGCGCATCCCGACCCTCGACATACCATTCCCGGAGATTCCCGGTGCCCGAGGGCCTTCGGCCACACGCAGCGGATCCGCCACTTCTTCGCAAGGACTGCCATGACGACCCCGAAGAATCTCTCGTCTCGCTACGAGCTGGGCGAGATCATCGGGTTCGGTGGTATGTCCGAGGTGCACAAGGCTCGCGACATCCGGCTGAGCCGGGACGTGGCGATCAAGGTCCTGCGGGCGGACCTGGCTCGTGACCCCACGTTCTACCTGCGGTTCAAGCGCGAAGCGCAGAACGCGGCCGCGCTCAATCATCCGGCCATCGTCGCGGTCTACGACACGGGCGAGGCGGAGGTGGACGGCGGCCCGCTGCCGTACATCGTGATGGAGTACGTCGACGGTGACACGCTGCGCGACATCGTGCGCGGCAAGGGACCGCTGCCGCCGCGCCGCGCGATGGAGATCATCGCGGATGTCTGCGCCGCCTTGGACTTCAGCCACAAGGCCGGGATCGTGCACCGCGACATGAAGCCCGCGAACATCATGATCAACCGGTCCGGCGCGGTGAAGGTGATGGACTTCGGCATCGCCCGCGCCCTCGCCGACAACTCCAATCCCATGACCCAGACCGCGGCGGTGATCGGCACCGCGCAGTACCTCTCCCCGGAGCAGGCGCGCGGCGAAACGGTGGACGCGCGCTCGGACGTCTACTCCGTCGGTTGTGTGTTGTTCGAGATCCTCACCGCGGAGCCGCCTTTCACGGGTGATTCCCCGGTGGCCGTCGCCTACCAGCACGTCCGGGAAGACCCGCGCTTGCCCTCGCACGTGTATTCCGGGGTGCCGCGCGAACTGGACTCGGTCGTGCTCAAGGCGATGAGCAAGAATCCGGCCAACCGGTACCAGAGCGCCGCCGAGATGCGCGCCGACCTGATCCGGGTGCTCGGCGGCCAGAAGCCCAGCGCCCCGATGGTGATGACCGACGAGGACCGCACCACCATGATGGGCGCGGACGAGCCCCCGCCGCGTAACTATCGTACGGTCGAGCGCCACGACGACACCGCCGAGCAGGATCCGGCCGAGCCGAACGGACGGCGCCGGACCGCCTACATCGCGATCGGCGCCGTCGCGGCCGTCGCGGTGGCTTTCGCGCTGTTCTGGGTGCTGCTCGGGCCGGGAAGCCGCCCGGACCAGGTGGCCATTCCCGATCTGTCCAACAAGTCCTCACAGCAAGCGCAGGACGCGCTGCAGAAGCTCGGCTTCACCGTGGCGATTCAGCAGAAGCCCGACAGCAAGGTCGCCACGGGCAACGTGATCGCGACCCAGCCTCTCGGCGGCTCGCGGATCGACGAGGGCAGCACGGTCACGGTCCAGGTGTCCTCGGGTCCCGCGCAGGTCCAGGTGCCGAAGTTGACCGGTCTGTCCCAGGAGCAGGCCGAGCAGGTCTTGAACTCCAAGGGCCTGCGGATCAATCCGAACGTCGAGCGCAAACCGTCGAGCACCGCCGAGAAGGACCAGGTGATCGAGCAGAACCCGTCGCCGGGTTCGAAGGTCGACGTCGACTGGGAGATCGTCGTCACCGTCGGCACCGGCCCGGAGGCGGTCCGCGTTCCCTACGTGGTCGGGCAGAGCATCGACGTGGCCCAGCCGAATATCGAGGGCAACGGCTTCAAGGTCGTGGTCCAGGAGGTGCAGTCCTCGAAGCCCAAGGGCGAGGTGGTCGCCTCCAGCCCGGCAGGCGGCAGCAGCGCCGAGAAGGGTTCCACGGTCACCGTCCAGGTGTCCGCGGGTGACCTGAAGATGCCGTCGCTGGTCGGTCTCACCGTCTCCCAGGCGGTGGAGAAGCTGCGCGCGGAAGGCTGGACCGGCAGCACCAGCCAGATCAGCCAGTCCCCGCAGGGCACCTTCGACGCGGGCAATGTCGGCCGCATCCTCAGCCAGCAACCGTCCGCGGGCAGTTCGATCCAGAAGAACAGCGCCATCCTGGTCGGCGTGGGGGTACTCGGCCCGCCGTGATCGGCGCCGCCGGTATCCAGAAAACGAGACCAACCGGTGTGAATTGCGGGAGAATGATGCTGCTTCATCCCAATCAGCGCAGCTGAGCACGAGGAGGTAGCTCATGACCACTGCCAGGGACATCATGAAACCGGGCGTCCAGTGGATTTCGAAGGACACGACGATCGAGCAGGCCGCGCGAACAATGGCCGAACTCAATGTCGGGTCCCTGATCGTTTCAGACCAGAACGAGCGGATGTGCGGCATCGTCACCGACCGCGACATCGTGGTGAAGTGCATCGCCCAGGGCAAGAATCCGTCGAATTGCCGGGTGGATGAACTGTGTGAATCGACGCCCCGGTGGGTCGACGCCAACGCCGACATCGAGGAAGTCCTCGACGAGATGGAAAGCAACCGGGTCAAGCGCATGCCGGTCATCGAGGACAAGCGGTTGGTCGGCATGATCAGCGAGGCGGACCTGGCCCGGCATCTGGACGACAACCAGCTCGGCGAGTTCGTCACCGCCGTCTACGGGCGTCCCTAGGTTTCGGACCGGCGCGGAGGAACGTACCCGACAACGCCTTCCGCACAAGGTACTTCGGCCTCTCCGGCCGGGCTTCCGCTCGGCGACTCAGGGGAGCACCGGCCCATCCGGCCGGTGCCGGCAACCGGCGCCAGGTGCCGGGTGAGTTCGGGCCGCGGACGGCCGATGGCCGTCCGCGGTTCGCTCGTCCTCGACGGCTCGCGGCGTCACGCCAGGCTGCGCCGAGCTGTTCCGCGCGCCCTCGACGCCGAGGGATCGCACCGGTGTCAGGCGGGCCCGGCCTTCGGTAGATAACGCAACACCGCGACATCCCCGACTTGCGTCACGCCGGTAAGGCGCATCCGGCGGTGCGGCGCGCCCGGAAAGTCGGCCGGGTCGAGAAAGCGCGGCGCCGCGCTGTCTCCCACCAGGATCGGGGCGATCGCCAGATGCAGTTCGTCGGCCAGATCGGCGGCGAGGAACGCGGTGTGGATGCGGGTGCCGCCCTCCACCATGAGCCGGTCGACACCCCGCCGGCCCAGATCGTCCAGCAGTGCACCGAAATCGAACTCGGTCCCGAGATCCACGACCTCGGCCAATCCGGCCAGACGGGCGGTGAGTTCCGGCGCTGCCGCCGCGGTGCAGTACACGAGCTTGTCGCCGCCGTAGTGCCAGAACCGCAGCTCCGGAGCCAAGTCGCCGCTCGCCGATACGGTCACCTTCAGCGGAAATTCCGGTTTGCCCGCCGCGACGCGCGCGGCCCTGCGTTCGGCGCTGTCGACCAGCAACCGCGGGTTGTCGCTGCGCAGGGTCTGCGCGCCGACCAGGATGGCGTCGGAGTCCGCGCGGACCTGATCCACCCGGTCGAAATCCGCCGCGTCGGACAAGCGCAGCCGCTGCGGGCTCGCGTCGTCGATGTACCCGTCGATGCTCGCCGCGACCGACAGCAGCACATGCGGACGGGTCACTGCAGCACCAGTGCGGCGACCTCCGCCTCCAGCGTCTGCACCAACCCCTCGGCGGGGCGTTCCCCGCACACGCCGAGCCAGTTGGCCAGCATCCGGTGCCCACCCTGGGTGAGCACCGATTCCGGGTGGAATTGCACACCGTGGATGGGCAAGGTGCGATGACGCATGGCCATCACGATTCCGCTCTCGGTGCGTCCGAGCACCTCGATCTCCTCGGGCAGAGTGTCTTCGACGACGGTGAGCGAGTGGTAGCGCGTGGCGGTGAACGGGTCGGGCAGACCGGCCAGCACACCCGCGCCGATATGGAAGACCTCGCTCGTCTTCCCGTGCAGCAGCTCCGGGGCCCTGGTTACGGTGGCGCCGAACGCCTCGCCGATCGCCTGGTGGCCGAGGCACACGCCGAGCAGCGGAACACTCCGCTCCGCGCAGGCACGCACCAGCGGAATGCTGGCGCCCGCACGGTCGGGGGTGCCGGGGCCGGGACTGATCAAAATGCCGTCGAAATCGCCTACGACCGCGCCTACGTCGGCCAGATTCGGGTCGTCGTTGCGCCAGACGACAGCGTCGACACCGAGTTGCCCGAGGTACTGCACCAGGTTGAAGACGAAGCTGTCGTAATTGTCGACGACCAGAACACGCATGACATCGAGATTACGTCCCCGCCCGGCACCGCGTCGCATCCATTACCTGTTGGGATAGCCTAGAGACCACGACCTGCAGCCGAATACGAGGACGTCATGCCCAAGTCGAAGGTCCGTAAGAAGACCGACTATACGATCAACCCCGCCAGCCGGACGCCGGTGAAGGTGAAGGCGGGGCCGTCTCCGGTCTGGTATGTCGCCATCATGCTCGGGTTCATGCTCGCCGGGCTGGTGTGGCTGCTCGTCTACTACCTGGCGGCCGAGCAGATCAGCTGGATGAACGACCTCAACGCCTGGAACTTCCTGATCGGCTTCGGCCTGATGGTGGTCGGGCTGATCATGACGATGCGCTGGCGTTGAGCCCCACGCCGACCCGGATTACAGACGTGTCATTCATGCACACCTGTGGATGAGCCTGTGGACAACTCGAGGAGCGATTGGGGAGTGCTGTGAGTCCGGAGCTCCCGGTCCCCGGCCCGCGGGACCGCGAAGAGCCGCGCCTGGCCTGGACCACGCCGACACCCGCGCTCGTCGCGGTCACCGTGGGCGGCGTCGCGCTGGCCGTCGCCGCGGTGGTCACCTCCGAAGCGGCCAGCCGCCTGCTCGTGGGGCTCGCCGCCGTCGGACTGCTCGCCCTTGCCGGGCTCGGGTTCCGGCAACGCCCGCGACTGTCGGTGATAACCGGCGCGCACCCGCGCATGGTCGTCCGCACGCTGACGGGGGCGGACGAATACGCCCCTGAGCAGATCATTCGCGCCCGCGTGGTGAGTTACCGACGCCTCGGGCGCAAGATGCCGATGTTGGAACTCGACGTCCAGCACGACGGCACCGAGCGGCTCCTGATCTTCGGCCGCTGGGATCTGGGCGCCAACCCTGAACTCGTCTACCAAGACCTGGTAGGAGCACTGCGGCTCACCGAGGACAAGACTCGCTGACGCGCATTCGTCCCACACGGACGCGAATGTTTCACGTGAAGCGAATCCGCGTGTCACGCAGTGGAAGTGATCGCGCTCACTACCACTGTTGTCAGCGCCGCGACGGCGACGAGCGCCAACGCTGCCCAGCCGACCACCCGTGCCGCTTGCGGAGTTTTCACTCGCAGCCACGCGGGCAGGAACAGGATGCCGAGGGTCGCGAGCGTGCCCGCGGCCAGACCGCCGAGATGGCCCCAGAGTGAGATGCCGGGCAGCGACAAACTGATGAACACGTTGATGCCGATGATGATGAGCATCTGATTCGGGTTCTGCCGCAACCGGAGCAGGATGATCGTGATCGCACCGAACAAGCCGTACACCGCGCCGGACGCACCCGCCGTAAGGCTGTTCTGCGAGAACAGCATGACCCCGGCGGACCCGCCGAGCAGCGAAACCGAGTACACCGCGAGATAGCGCAATCGTCCCAGCACCAGTTCGGCATCGCGGCCCACCACGTACAGGGCGAACATGTTGAGCGCCAGGTGGATCGGGCCGTAGTGCAGGAACCCGGAACCGAGCACCCGCCACCATTCGCCGTCCGCGACGGCCGGTGCCCACAGCACCCAGTCCAGGAACAGCGCGGAGCCCAGCTGGTTGTCCATCAAGTTCTTCGACTGGGCCGCGGTGATCGCGTAGATCACCACGTTGATCGCGATCAACGCATAGGTCACATACGGCGCGGACCTGCGGGCCGCTGCCGCGCCCGAGACCGTCCGCACCGGAGCGACACCGCGCTGATCCGTGCGCAGACAGTCGACACAGTGTTGGCCGACGGCCGCGGGACGCAGGCATTCCGCACAGGACGGCCGCCCGCACCGCGTGCAGGCCAGGCCGGTCGGGCGATTCGGATGGCGGACGCACGTGGGTGCGGGCGGCTGGGGATTCATAGTCTCATTCGATCGTGATCTTGGTGATGACGACGGGTTCCAGCGGCCGGTCGTTGCGATCGGTCCCGGTGGTCGCGATCGAGTCGACGACCTTCCGGGAATCCGGATCCACTACTTCACCGAAGATCGTGTGCTTGCGGTTGAGATGCGGCTGCGGGCCAACGGTGATGAAGAACTGCGAGCCGTTGGTACCCGGCCCCGCGTTGGCCATCGCCAGCAAGTAGCCCCGGTCGAACCGCAGCTCCGGGTGGAACTCGTCGCCGAACTCGTAACCCGGGCCGCCGCGACCGGTACCGGTGGGATCGCCACCCTGGATCATGAATCCGGCCATCACGCGATGGAACAGAGCGCCGTCATAGAACGGGCCGGTGTTGCCCCCGCTGGCGTTCGCGGTGGTGTACGGCGCCGAACCGTCGGCGAGACCTAGGAAATTGCGCACCGTCTTGGGTGCGTGGTTACCGAAGAGCGCGAGCTTGATATCGCCGTGATTCGTGTGCAGCGTTGCCACGGATGTCTGATTCGGTGAGGTCACGACGCCCATCGTGCCACGGTTGGCGATCCAGCCGCGGAACTGGGCCGGACCGTGCTGTGAGCTGGGCCTCCTGCGCGAATCGGCGGGCTGTGCCTAGAGTGGTGCAATGACCTCGGGGCGCTTGCATGTCTCTTCGCGTTCACGTAACCGGCTCCTCCTCGCGGCGGCAGTCGCGCTGGCGGGCGGCGTGGCCTATCTGGTCCGTAGCCGGCGGCCGCAGCAGCCGGAGCCCGCCCCCGCTCCCCCACGCATCGGGTACTCCCGTAATGGCTCCGCGCCGGCACCCTTGGCGGAAGCCGGCGCGGAACACGATCGCTGATCCGGGAATCGCCGGTCAGCGACTGACCGTCTTCTTGTACTGACGCAGAGCCAGCGGTACGAACACGGCCATGATCACCACCACCCACACCAGGGAGGTGATCACCGGGTGCCGCAGCGGCCAGGAGTCCGACGTCGGTGCGAGCGGACTGGTGTTGCCGAACAGGTCGCGCGTCGCCTGGGTCAGCGCGGATACCGGGTTCCATTCCGCTATCACCCGCAGGGCGGTGGGCAACTTGTCGCTGGGGACGAACGTGTTGGCGATGAACGTGAGCGGGAAGATCACCATGAAACTGGCGTTGTTGAACACCTCCGGGGCCCGCACCAACAGGCCCACCACGGCCATGATCCAGGACACCGCGTAGGCGAACAGCAGCAGCAGGATGTAGGCCAGCACCGCGTCCAGGAACGAACCTCGAATCCGCCAGCCGACGACCAGACCGGTCAGCGACATCACCGTCAGGCTGACCACGTTGATCACCACATCGCTGATCGTGCGGCCGACCAGCACCGCCGACGAAGCCATCGGCAGCGAGCGGAATCGGTCGATGATGCCCTTCTGCATGTCCTCGGCCAGTCCCGCACCGGTGAAGGTCGCGCCGAACACCACGGTCTGCGCGAAGATGCCCGCGATGAGGAACTCGCGATATCCGCCGGACAGCCCGGGCACATCGATGGCCGCGCCGAAGACGTAGGCGAACAGCAGCACGAACATGATCGGCGAGAGTGTGGAGAAGATCAGGACGTCGGGTACCCGCTTGATCTTGATGACATTGCGTTTCGCGATCGTCACACTGTCGCTGACCACGATGGACAGTCGCTCGCCCAGCGAGGGCCGTGTCAGGGCGGGGGCTGTCGCGGTCATCGGATCGTTCCTTCCGTAGCTTCCAGCTGGTCGTTCGCCGCGTCACCGCCGGCGCTCGTCTCCGCTTCGTGGCCGGTCAGGGTGAGGAAGACGTCGTCAAGGGACGGACGGCGCAGACCGACATCGTGGATCTGTACGTTGTGCTCGGCCAGCCGCCCGACCGCCTCAACCAGAGCCTGCGATCCGTCGGCGACCGGGACGGTGATCCTGCGCAACCCCGGTTCGAGGTGGATCTCGCCGTCGGCCAGGCTTTTCAGCGCGGTCTCGGCCGTCGCGAGATTGTCGACACGGTCGACGGTCAGCTCGATCCGGTCGCCGCCGACCATGGTCTTGAGTTCGTCCGCGGTCCCCTTCGCGATCACCTTGCCGTGGTCGATCACCGCGATCGAATCGGCGAGCCGATCCGCCTCTTCCATGTACTGCGTGGTGAGCAGCAACGTGGTCCCGCCTGCGACCAATTCCTCGATGACGTCCCAGAGATCCAGACGGGCGCGGGGATCCAGCCCGGTGGTCGGCTCGTCCAGAAACAGGACGGGTGGATTCGCGACCAGCGCGCCCGCCAGGTCGAGACGACGGCGCATACCGCCGGAGTAGCCCTTGACCGGCCGGTCCGCGGCGTCGGTGAGCCGGAATCGTTCCAGCAATTCGCGCGCTCGTTCCTTACTTCGCTGTACGCCCATGTGATAAAGACGTCCCACCATTTCCAAATTCTCGAAACCGGTGAGGTATTCGTCGACCGCGGCGTATTGCCCCGACGCCCCGATGCGGGAACGCAGCGCCTGCGGCTCGCGCAGCACATCGATTCCCGCGACCGTGGCGCGTCCGGCATCCGGCACCAACAGGGTGGTGAACACCCGGACGGTGGTGGTCTTACCTGCGCCGTTGGGTCCGAGCAGTGCGGTGACGGTCCCTTCGGGGACGCTCAGGTCGAGGCCGTCGAGGGCCACCAATTGGCCGTATCGTTTGACCAGACCCTCGGCGACTATTGCGTCGGGCATGATTCTCCTGGGGTTGATGAGTTCGATGTGATGCAGTGCGACGCCAGGCGCCCGACGACTCGCTGGATCGGGTGACCGGCCGATACCGGAGTCAGTATTGTCCCGCCCGCCGACAATTTCATCCGATTTGTTCCGGGTGAGCGGCCCCGCGAACTACCCGGGCACGGAAGAAGGCCGCATTCCGATCCAGTCGGTGCTCGGGGGTACCGGATCGGAATGCGACCGGTTCGATGGTCCCGCGTGCTCGGGCATCGGAGCGCGCGTAGCGGACTACCCGAATCGATGAAGACCCGTACTCGAATGGGGGACGTTCGAGCGCTTGCCATCGCGACGAGCGGGTGCGATCGGCGGGAACCATCGAGTCGATGAACACGAACACATGTTCGCATCGGGGTACGACAAGTTCGGGCGTCACGCACGCGGCGCGGCGCCACACCCGGCGTTGTCGACACGCCGGAGTTTCCATCGATTTCGTGGCGCGGCGACTGGTCGGCATGTTCTGTGCCGCTCGGTGCCGTAGCAGGTCATCACCACGAAATGACTCGGAATAGGTTGCTCGCCAAGGGTTTTGGCAAACTATAGGACAACAGTCCGGAGCGAGAGGGTCGGCCGGTCGCGCGGCAAGGTCCGTCAGAGGTCGTCCGGAAGGTGAGCCAACCCGAAAAAACTTGGAACGCGGCCGTCCCCGCGCACACACAATCGCACATCATCGAGTAGCATCGTTCACGTCGGCCCCTCCCCCCCGGGCCGACCCTACGCGGGCCTCGGCTAACTCCCCCCCTTCGCCGAGGCCCGCTCCCCATTTCAGGCCAGATTTCAGGCCAGGTCGAGCGCTATTCCGACTGGTCGTCCGGTGCTAACGCCCGCCACGCGGCGGTGAGCCGTTGCCCGCGCACCCGCCCCGCGGTGGCCAGCAGCGGCCGATCGCGCTCCCACCGCTGTCGCGTCACCGGGTCCGCGGACTGCCACAGCGGCTCGAGTTCGGCAAGCAGCGAACCGAACAATTCGAAGACGCCGCCGAGAGCGATGTGCACGCCCGCGGAACTCGGCGCGGCGATATCCAGGCCGCGCACCGCGGCCACCGCGGTCAGCAACTGTTGCCGACTCGCCCGCGGCCAGTCCGACGCCCGGGCCACCCGTACCAGCCAGCCCAGCGTGGCAGCCAGCACGTGGATGTCCTCGATCGTCCGGAACGGCTTGAGGTAGTCCAGATATCCGTCGCCGGGCAGCACCAGCGCGGGCGCGCCGGTCAGCACGACCGAAGCGTGCGGAACCTCGGGCGCGAACGGGAGCGCTGGACGATCGGCCAGACACACCCCGGCGTCGCCCGCCTCGACCATGCAGGCGCGCAGCCGATTCCGTCCGTCGGGCGCCGCGCCGACACTGGCGATCACCACCAACTGTCGTGCGAACGAGCCCATGGTCGCGAACGACTTCGTACCGTCGACCAGCCAGACCCCGTCCCGTTCGGTGAGCGTGGTGTGGATCGCGGCGGGGTGGCCGCCGCCCTCCTCGGTCGCGCACATCGCGACCAGCTGGTCGTCCGGCAGGTCCGGAATCAGCGTCCGCAACGCCTCCTGATAGCCGGACAGGAAGGCGAACCCGAGCCGGTCGGCGCCGAAGCCACCCGCGATCGCGATCTCCACCGGCTGGTCGAATCGATTCGCGGCCACGCGATGTCGCGTCCACGCGGCGGCGACATCGTCCAGCGGCGCGGCGGCCACCGGCTCGGTCAGCAGGAAGTCGAACAGAGTATCCACCTCAGCACGGTAACCGAGCAGCGATTCCCCCGGGCCGTACCGAGCCCGACCCCGGCCGCCGCGTCCGGACGCTCGATGCCGGTTGCGCAGGTGACCGCGCGGGAACTCCTCGCCGCCGCGGGCAGTCTCTCGGCGCTGCGTCGGCGAATCCGATGAACTGCCTGCTTCACTGGGGTGTCGCGTCGCACCGGAAGGAGTTCGACCTGTGCCGGAACTGGAGGAAAGTCGGAGAAGAGCACTATTCGACTCCGAGGCCAGACTGTCCTGGGTACTGGCCGCACTCGCCGGGCTCATCGGCGCCGCGGCATTCATGCATACGGCCGGTTATTTCGTCACGTTCATGACGGGCAATACCGAACGGGCCGTCCTCGGGTACTTCCACGACGAGCCGGACATGGCGTTGGCGGCCACCGGGTTGCTGCTGTCATTTCTCGCCGGTGTCGTCGTGGCCTCGTGGTGCCGCAGGCGTTACTGGTCGGGGCACCCACATGGAGCCACTCTGCTCACCACCGTGTGCCTGGCGCTCGCATCTGTCATCGACATTCTGGAGTATCGGAGGGGAATCGAGCCGATCGGGCTGTTACCGATCATGCTCGTCGCTTTCGGCGTCGGGGCCCTCAACACCTCGTTCGTGCAGAACGGTGAGGTATCGGTGCCGCTCAGTTACGTCACCGGGACTCTGGTCAAGATGGGGCAGGGTATCGAACGTCATCTCAGCGGCGGCGACTACGCCGACTGGCTCGGATACTTCCTGCTCTACACCGGTTTCGTGCTCGGCGCGCTGCTCGGCGGACTGCTGAGTCTGCTGGTGGCCGGCTGGGCCATGCTGATCACCGCGACCGTGGTGTGCCTGTTGGTCACCGGATTCACCTACCTGCACCTGGACCGGCACGGTCCCCTTACGGACTGAGTCGCCGGGCATCTGTCGGTGCTCGTCACGGCAGTCTCTGCCGGACCGGGAACTGCCGGTGTGGATTCACCGGAGGAAGTCAGAATCGGCGGGCGCCGGTCGCCGGCATCGAGGAGAGCGGGGAAGTGGTCACCCCGATGCCGTAGGTCGATGCGTGGATGACTTTGCCGTCGCCCGCGTAGAGGGCGGAGTGGCTTCCGCCGTAGAACGACACCACGTCGCCTGGCTGCAGGTCGTCGAGCGGCACCGGCGTTCCGGTGGCGAGCTGGTCGTAGCTGGTGCGCGGCAGCTCCACGCCGGCCTGCTCGTAGGACCACTGCACCAAACCGGAGCAATCGAAGGAATCGGGGCCGACCGCGCCATAGCTGTAATCGGAGCCGAGTTTGGTTCGTGCCGCGTCGACTGCCATCTCTCCGGCACTCTTCTGCGGTATCACCGCCGCGGGCGGGGTAGGTGCCCTCGGCATGATGTCCGGGAACTCGGCGAGGAATGGGAGTTCGATCTCCGGGAGTGCGCCGAGGAGCGGAATCTCGATCGCCGGAATGATTGTCGGCACCGGCAGTTCGATCGCCGGGACGACGACCGAGACCGGGGACTCGACCGCCGGGCCGAGCGTGGCCGGTGCGATTTCGATGTGCGAGACGGGAGTAGCGACGGCCTCGATTTCCGGGATTCCAACCGTTACAGGAGCTTCTGTGACCGGGAGGATAGCGTTGTTCCGGAACAGCTTTTCCGGTGCGTCGGGAAGCGGTATTTCGTCGGAAACCTCGAATGTTCCTACGCCCGGGATGGTCACCGGCTGAGCCGATGCCTCCGCGGCGTTGAACAACATGCCCAGCAGGGCGGCCGCTCCCGCGGTGAGTGCCCAGAAGACGGCACGCCGCAGGTAGCGGATATATCGGACGTCGGTCGATGATGCCATGATGCGGTCCTCCGATGCTCATATCGCTTGCCTTCGGTGGGCCGTACGACGCCGTGGTTCCCGGCGCGTGGGACGTCACCAAAGACTTCGAATTGATTCGAAAACCATCACGGTGATTCGTCAGTCCAGCGGATCCGATCCGAGCGTTCACCTTTCGGCATATATCGCACCTTGTAAAGCACAACGCGCCTTTGATTTCGTAACGAAATAATAACTCGTTTCGCCGTCTTGTTCTGCGATATGAATTCCACGACACCGAAATGTATTCAGCCGGAGACACTGCGCCCCGCACGGAAACGGTTCCGCTGCGGGGCGCATCGTCCATTCGTGGTTCACGCGGTGATCTGTTCCTCGATCTGTCTGGCGATCGTCCGGAGCCTCGCCGCGAACTCGCGGGCCGCGCGCGGGTCGTCGTTGGACCCTCTGACGACGCGCTTGGTCAGCGCGGCGAGCCGGGATTCCATGGCGGTGAAGATGTCGGCCACGCGGTCGTTGCCACTGCCCTCCAGTTCACCGCGCAGCCACGCCTGAAGACGCTCGATCACCACGTCTTCGTCATAGCGTTCGGGCAGGAGCGCCACCGCTTGCCGGAGCTTTCCCGCGGTGACCTTCACGTCGGCGCCCGCCGCCACGGTGGTGTACACGGTGACCGCCGCGTCTTCGCCGTATTCGGCCGCCACCGGCAGCAGTTCACGCACCTGCCCCTCGTTGATCGCGGGCGCGATCGGATGCAGCCGCGCGGCCAGCGGCCAGGCGCGAATGAGCTTGTGGGCGTAGGACCGCTGCATGTCCCACCGCTGTTCCACGTACTCGTCGAACGTCTCGTGGCTGTCCCGGTACAGTCGGCCGTCGCGCACGATCTGCAGAGCGCGCCCGGCCGCCCAGAACGCGATGCGCAGCGTGTCGATCGACGATTCGCACACCGTCAACTGCGCGCGCTCGCGGTCGCTCAGCGGCCCGTCACCCGCGTCGGGCACCGGCATGGTCAAGACATTCGGGCTCACGGCCGGCTTCGGCCGCCGCCATTCGGCATCGCGCAGCGGTGAGACGGGCGGGGTGTGCTCCGCGGTGTCGGACAGCGGATTGGCGCCGCCGATCGAACCCTTCCTGCGTTGTGGGGGCATCAGGCCGGCACCTCCAATAGCGCCCGGTACGCGTTCACCAGCTCGTCGCCCACCTGCCGGTATTCGCCGAGATCCTCGATCGGGTTCTCCGCGCCCTCCCCGACCTCCCCGTCGGCCGCTTCTCGATACCATTTCCACGCGCTCAAATAGGAACCGAAGACGTCGTAGCCCGCGCTCTCCAGATATCCCCGCTGCGCACGGTATTCGGTCGAGACATTCATGCCTTTCTTCATGATCACCGGCACTTTTGTCATCAGCACCCGCACCCGTATTTCCCGGTTGCTGTCGGCCGCTGCTTCCTCGGCGGCTTTGAAGGTGCTCGGGACTCGTTTCACCTCGGACGGGCTGACGCTCGTCAGCAGCAACAGTTCATCGCTCTCGGGAATCGCGGCCTTGAAGATCTCGGCCGACTCACCCCCGGCATCCACGATGATGACGTCGAAATCGGCGGCGTTGTCGGTGATGCAGTCGTTGACGTGCCGTGAGGGGAAAGCGACCAGGTCGAACGGCACCTCGATGCCCCCTTTGACCAGGCGCCGGTACCAGGAGTACCCGGTTTGGCTGAGCGGGTCGGCATCGATCACCAGCACCCGACGTTCGTGAACCGAAGCGAAGTAGCTCGCCAAGAAGAACGCTGATGTCGTTTTACCGACACCGCCCTTGAGATTCCCCAGTGTGATGACCAGAGGTTCGGGCAATTCGAGTGGCGCAACAGAATTCGTCATAGACGGTCCTCCGAGGGTGAGGAGTGCATTACTGTGCCGGGCCAGTCTGGCACAGTACCGGCGAATACCGTCCGATTGCGCCCTGTTGTCGCGGCTGTGCCGCCACTGCTCTGTGTCCAATTGGACACAAAAACCGTCGGTGGATCGGCCGACGAATCCGTCGTGTCGCCGAATCGAGGACCGGCAGGACAACCGCCTTACGTCGTCGCGCCTTCCACGTCACGATGGACACCACCGGACGCAGCAGAACTTCCCCATGTTGGGAATATTCGAGGTTAGCTCGGACTGTGCCAGACCGATGATTACCGCGAAGACTCTCGCGGTTCGATGAGGGACCGTGTCGAGAAGGGCAGTTTGTGATGGAGCCGCAACCGGTGACGATCCGGCGTGATGACTGGCTGTTGCTACTCGATCGCGGGTGGAAGCGGGCCAGCCCCTGGTCCGAACCGCCCACAGAAGCCGTCATCGGCGGCTGGATGATGGACGAGGGCGGCAAAGCCGGTCCGTTTCAACCGAATCCGGCATACCTTCCCCGTGACGAAGCGACACCGACCGACCCCACCGATGCGCTGCTGCGCTCGATCGCCGCGGGCGATCCGGCCGGCGAGGAACTGCTGGCTCTGATCCGCAACTCGGTGGTCGAGATAGTGTGCGATGAAGAAGACAAACCGATTGTGGACACCGCGCCGGACGGTGTCCGGTGTGTGCTCGTAGCCACCGCGGAAGCACAGAAGGTGGACGTGGAGCCCAACCGCTGGTGGCCGGTACTCGGGAGCGAACTTCCCTCGGTGGTTCCCTCGGAAATCGATATCCTGCTCAATCCCGGTGGGGCGGCCCCATTCCGTCTCGCGGCGGAGGTGCTGCGGAGCGCCGGCCGAAATCAGTGAGCGCGCCCCGTGTTACCGGTATTCGCCCGGATGGTCGGGCGTCTGGATACAGCTGTCGAGAACGCGGCGCGAGCGATGGCAGGCCGCCTGACAACCACCGGCGCTCATCTGCGGGGGACGGCTATGCGCCTCGAACACGCCGATGCGGAAGGCGCACTTCCCTTCCGGCATTCGGACACACAACCTGTGGCCCAGCGCATGGTCGGTGGGGACCTTCGTTCCGGACAGTTCGTCCGCTTCCAGGCCGACGACGTCATCACCGTTCCCCTGACCGATTCGCGGGGGAACGTCATAGGCGTGTCGTTTCCTTCGAGAAGGGGCGATGTCGGAAGCAAGAAGCGATGGGCGCGTGCGAAATTCAGGTCCAGCGATCACGTGCACTATGCCTTCTGGAAGGAGGATCCGGAGGCGAAGAAGCCCAAGTGGGTCTTCGGCCGCCGACGCCCGGCGCCGTGGGCGGACACCGACCCCGTCTACGCCCATGCGCACGCCGACGCCCGCACGTTCCATGTCTCGATCAAGACGGGCCGTTGGGGATCGAAACCGGTGCAGATCGATGGAGCGACCTACGCGGAGTTGCTGGCCGCCAACAAACATCTGGCGCAAGCGCTGGACACGAGACCGGGGCCGTTGGTCCTGCTGTCCTGCAGCCCGGCTCGACCCGGCGGTTCCGCGGCGGCATCGATGTCCGGACACCTGCACAGCCGGACGAACATCGATCGTGACGTATACGCCGCGAAAGGTGACGTGATGACCCAGACATGGCGCTCGCGCGAGGAGGTCTCCAGTGTTGGCGTCGAGGTGGATTCTTCGGTCGGAGATGCAGCCGACTCCCTGTGGGAAGTTCATCGAGCCCCTCGCGACACCCCCGCGGGGTCCGACGACCAACTCCCGCCACCGACCGTGCGGAACGAGCTTTGAACTGCGTGTTCGTGGAGCCTAGGGGAATCGAACCCCTAACCCCTGCCTTGCAAAGGCAGTGCTCTGCCAATTGAGCTAAGGCCCCCGGGTTTCAGCGGGTGGTCACCTCGTGCCACATGTCCGCTTCGCTGCGCCGGCGCAGCTTGGAGATGCCGAGGAGAACCAGGAGCGCGACACCGGCGGTGAGGAGAAGTTTCATGGTTTCCACCCTACTGCGCTGCCGGGACCGGGCACAGGAGAGCTCGAGCCGTCGACGCGATCCGCGCGAGCGCCCGAACCGAATCGAGGCATGGCTGCGCAGAGTCCCGGCAGGTCCCGGGCGCAGCGCTGCACGGCGCCGTCCGGACGGACGAGAACCGCACGAGCGCCGGCCCGCCGCAGCCACCTCCGCAGATCGGTCCCCGGGGCTGCCGTCACCAGCACTCCCCCGCGTTCGCCGACCAGTGCGCGGTCCGCCGAACTCGGCTGAACCGCGGTGACGATCGCGTACCGGCCCCCGATGACGTCGTCGTAGCGACGACCGTCCTCCAGCACCGCGTTGGGCACCAGATGGCCCGCCCGGCCGCCACCCAGGCCCGGCCGCGCGACCAGCCCGGACCGGCGTAGCGGCGGTGTCTCGCCGCTGGTGACCAGTGCGTGGAAACCGGGTAGGCGACGCAAGCGCGGAGCGAGGAGACGGCGCAGCAGGTTGCCCAGTTCACCGCCCTCGGTCATCGCCATGCCGGTGATCTTCGCCAGCCGAATCATGTTTCGCGCGTGCGGTTTTCGTTCGACCTCGTAGGAGTCCAGCACCTGCTCGGGCAGGTCTCCGGCGAGCACGCCCGCGAGTTTCCAGGTGAGGTTTGCCGCGTCCCGCAGGCCCGCGCCCATGCCCTGGCCGATGAACGGTGGGGTGAGATGGGCGGCGTCGCCCAGCAGGAAGACCCGGCCGGCCCGCCAGCGGTCGGCGAGTTGCGCGCGGAAGGTGTACTCGGCTACCCGGAGCAACTGGACGTCCTCCACCGGAATATCGCCGGTCCAGGGGCGGATCAGCTCGTGAACCCGGCCGATTTCCTCGTAGTCGGCCGCTGCCTCACCGGGACGGAGACGGAACTCCCATCGATACCGTGTCGTTCCGATGCGCATGTAGGTCGCGGCGCGGAAGGGATCGCAGACCTGATGCACGCCTTCCCACGCCCCGAGGTCGGCCCCGGTGGCCACGTCGACGACCAGCCACCGTTGCTCGAAGTTCAGCTCACGCATCTCGGCGCCGATCGACGCGCGAACCAGGCTGTTCGCTCCGTCGCAACCCAGGACGTACCGCGCATGGACCGCCTCCGCCGCGCCGGTGGTCCGGTCGGTGAAGTCGACCCGGGCGCCGCGGATCTCCTGGGTCACCGCGGTGACTTCGGCATCACCCCGAACCGTCACTCTCCTATGGCGCTGCGCCGCGGTACGCAGAATCGCCTCCAGCTCCGGTTGGTCGAACATGTTCGCGTCCGGGTACCCGTTGCGGCCGCCGGCCGGATCGCGGTGGAATTCGGCCAGCACCCGGAGATCCCGGTCGAGCAGACGCAGGCCGAGCGCAGGGCGGGAGATGGCGTCGAATTCGTCCCCGACACCCAACCTTCCCAGGAGCCTGCGGATTTCACCGTCCAAGTGCACCGCGCGCGGTTGCGGATAGATGCCCTCCCACCGTTCCAGGACCAGCGACTCGAGACCGTATCGGGCGAGCAGCAGGGCCGCGGTGAGGCCGGTGGGTCCGGCGCCGACGATCACGACCGGAACGTTCACCCGGCGGCTCCCAGCAGCGTCACGAGATATACGACGGCGACGAGGCAACCCACGATCGCCGGGGCGAACTCGCGGACGCCGTCGCCGATACGCACGTGGACGACGACGGCGCCGACCAGCAACAGCACCAGGCCGATCCCCGCCGCGAGACCGAGTTGCCACCAGCCGATGCCGAACAGGAGCCCGAGGGCGCCCGCGACCTCCGCGAAGCCGATGCCCCGGTAGGCGGCGACGGAGTATCCGGTGTGTGTGGCCCGTTCCCGCATCGACGGCACCGCCAGTATCTTCGCCACACCGATCGCCGAGAAGAACACCGCCAGCACCGCGGCGAGCAGGACCGATGCGACGCTCATCGGAGCACCCCGCGCTTCCACGCGAGCGCGTACCGATCCGGAATCACCGCGACAAGGCTTTCGTCGCCGGTGTGGTCCAACTCGACATCGGCGACTTTCGCGCCGTCGTCGACCGTGACCGCGATACTCCGCACTCCGGCCGTCTCGTCGAGGGCGTCGAGAAGATCCCGGCGGGTTGCGTCGGCGCGCGGCGACCACCGCATGTCCTCGGTCACCGGTACCTCACCGTGGTGCGCTGGCGGCCGAGGTCGATCGTGCCGTCGTCGGTGGCTATCGCGGCCTCGACGACGTCGCCGTCGTGCAGATACTTCGGGTTCTTGGCCTGATTCTTGAAGAACATCTTCCACTTGACCGCGGGCGGAAGCAGCGAGCCGATGATCTCGACCGGTTTGGGCGGGGCGCTGATCGCCGTGCCGATGGGGGTTCCGGTGAGCAGCAGGTCGCCTGCGTCCATGCGCTGGAAACCGGTCAATGTCCGCAGGGTCTCCAACGGCCGGTAGATCATATCGGCGACGGTCATGTCCTGACGCAGGCCGCCGTTCACCCACAACCGCAGCCGCAGATCGGTGAACCGTTTCAGCTCGTCGTCTTCCAGCAGCACGAGCACAGGTCCGACCGGCGTGAACGTCGGATACGATTTCGCCTCGTAGAACTGGGTTTTCGGCAACTGGACGTCGCGCGCGGAGATGTCGTTGGTGACCACGAGACCGGCGATGTAGTCGGCCAGGTTGTCGCTCGTGATCTCCGATCCGACCGGCATGTCGCGACCGAACACGAGGCCGATCTCCACCTCGTAATCCAGCAGCCGCACATGCGCGGGCCGGATCACGTCGTCGTGCGGGCCGCTGATCGACCCCGAGGCCTTGCGGAAGAACGTCAGCGGCACCGTCGCCGGATCACCACCGGAATCCCGGACGTGCGAGGCGAAGTTGGTCATCTGGGCGACCACCCGGCACGGCGCGGTCACCGGCGAGACCGGCGCCAGGCTCTCGACCGGCACGACCTCGCTGCTCGTGGACGCCGCGCGGATGGCTTGCCGATCCGCCAGCAGTTGCCCGGTGGTGGTCGCCGTGGTGTCGACCTCGGCCGCGCCCGCGGGTGTGAGCACCCACCAGGCGTCGGCGGTGCGGAGAACGGAAATGCTCATGAACCGGCTACTTTCAACAGGCCGCGCAGGCGACGGAGATCGAATTCGTTGTCCTCGCGCAGCGCGTCGACCATCGTGCGCAGCTCGCGAAGGTTGCCCCGGCTCGGTTTGAGGCCGAGGAAGTCTTTGCTGGCAGGCGGCCCCCACTGCGCCAGCCCGGACGCGGTGAACGGCGCCCAGCCGGGTTCCACCGTGCAGTCGAACATGTCGCCGTCGCTGAAATGCTCGACGAGGAATCCGTCCGGGTCGCGCCAGTAGTCGAAGATCTGGCTGCCCTTGATGTGCCTGCCGATCCCCCACGACCGGTAGTAACCGTGCTCACGCAGGTACTCCCCGCCCGCGGCCATGGCATCCAGATCGGCCACTTGGTAAGCGGAGTGCACGTACCGGTTCGACGGGCCGAGCACCAGTGCCAGCGTGTGATGGTCGGTGGGCGTCCGGCCGCGATCGCAGCGGATGAAGCTCATCACCGGGCCGCGCTCACGCTGCCCCGGGTAGTAGTGGAAGTCACTGACGATCAGCCCCAAGTGCCCCAGGTACCAATCGAGCGTTTCGAGATACCTGGTGGTCTGCACCACCACATGCCCCAGACGCTGAACCCGCGCGGGCACCCGGGGCGGCCGCTGCGTCCGATTGACCCGCGCCACTTCGTGCCCGAAGTTGAACGTTTGCGGCTGCTGGGCGGGCAGAGCGGCGAGTTCGTCGGTGTCGGCGACTACCCGCACCCGCAATCCGCTCGGGTCGGTCAGCTCGACGGTCGACCCGCCCAGGGTCTCGGGCAGGGGCGCCACCGTGCGGCCTGTGGCCTCGGCCAATCGGAGCAGGTCCGCGGTGTCCGCCGCACGAAAGGCCGGGCCGGCGAACCGCGAGCGCGCGCCTCGGCGGATCAGCACGCACGGTGCCTGCGGGTCCGCGCCGCGTAAGTACAGCTCATCCCCTGTGCGGAACGAGGTGGCGAAACCGAACGCGTGCGCGAAGACCTCGGCGCGCTCCAAGTCCGGCTTCTCGAATTCGAGCCACGCCAGATCGTGCACTTTCACGATCGGTTCGCGCGCCCGCCCCGGATGTTCGCCCGGTACCGCGCCGTTCTCGCTGTGCAATCCGGCGTGTGGGTCGTGATGGTCCATCAGCGACCACTCCCTTTCTTTAGCTGACGATATCGTCACATACGACGTGATTTTCAGTCAAGGATTCGCTGAGGAATTCGTCATCATTGAACCGCGGCGCTACCATGGTCGGGCGCCGACAGGGAGAGGAGCGGGCATGTCCGATCGGACCGAGGTGGAGCCCAACCGCCTGGAGCGTCGCAAGGCCCGAACCCGAGCCGCCCTCGTGACGGCGGCGCAGTCGTTCATCGCGACTGGGAAGCCGAACGCGCCGATCCTGGAGATCACGCAGGCCGCGGATGTCGGCATGGGGTCGTTCTACAACCACTTCCAGAGCCGAGAGGACCTGTTCCAGGCGGCGGTGGAGGAAGTGCTCGAGAAGCATGGCGCGGTACTCGACCACTTGACCGAGGGCATGGACGACCCCGCCGAAGTCTTCGCGCAGAGCTTCCGGCTGACCGGCCGCATGCACCGCAGACTGCCGACCCTGAGCAAGGTGCTGCTCAACACCGGCCTCGCGCTCACCACCTCCGACAAAGGACTCGCACCCCGCGCTCGGCGCGATATCGAAGCCGCGGCGCGCACCGGCCGGTTCCAGGCGCCTGACGCGGAGTTGGCCATGACGATCGTGTCCGGGGCCGCGCTGTGCCTCGGCCAACTGCTGCACGATCACCCCGAGCGCGACGACGCGGCCGCCACCGATCAGGTCACCGAGGACCTGCTGCGCATGTTCGGTATCCCCGCCGACGAGGCGCACGAGATCTGCTCGCGTCCGCTGCCGTCCCTCGACTAGCCCGCCGGAGCGCCGGCGGGCGTCACCCGCTGTTGCCCCGGACGGCGCTCGCGGTGAACTCCTTGTCCAGTTCGGTGCCCTCGATATCGAGATCGGGGACGTAACGTCCGAACCAGCGCGGGTGGTACCACATGCGCTCACCGATCAGGGCCATGACCGCGGGCACCAACGTCAGCCGCACGACGAAGGCATCGAGGAGCACGCCGATCGCCAGCGTGAGGGCAAGCGGCTTGACCACCGGGTTGTCGACCCAGGTGAATGCCACGAAGACGGAGAACATGATCAGCGCCGCCGCACTCACCACCCTGGCCGAGTGCGCCACACCGTTCTGCACCGACCCGGTCGCGTCCCCCGTGCGGCTGTATTCCTCTTTGATCCGAGAGACGACGAAGATCTGGTAGTCGCTGGAGAGCCCGAAGATGATCGCCAGGATGATGATCGGCAGAAAACTCAGCGTCTGCGCCTTCGTCACACCGAAGAGTTCCGCTCCCCACCCCCACTGGAATACCGCGACCTGGACGCCCAGTGCCGCGAAGACCGACAGGATGAAGCCGACGATCGAGGACAACGGCACCAGCACGGTGCGGAAGGCGATCGTCAGCAGCACCAGCGCCAAGCCGACGACGACCAGGAGGAAGATCGGCAGCGCCTCGGCCAGCCGGTTGGAGGTGTCGATGTTCGCGGCGGTTGTTCCGCCGATCAGGAAGGTGGCGCCCGTGTTCGCCTCGATCCGGTCGCGGTTGTCGCGCAGCCGGGTGACCAGCTGCGCGGTCGCCTCGTCGTCCGGCCCGGTGGTCGGCACGACCTGGATGAGCACCAGGCCGTCACCACTGCCCGCGGGCTGAACCGCGGCGACATCGGGTTCGGCGCGCAACCTGTCCGTCAACGTCTGGGCGGCGTCCGGGGTGGTGGCCCTGGACAGATCGGTCACCATCAGCAGCGGTCCGTTGAAACCCGGACCGAACGAACGGCTGACCAGGTCGTAAGCCTTGTGCGCCGTGCTCGATTCCGGCTGCGACTCCCCGCTCGGCAACCCGAGATGGATCCGGGTGACCGGGATCGCCAAGACGACCAGCGCCGCGATGCCGAGCACGAGCAAAGGCAGCCGATAGCGCGTGACGAACCGGCCCCAGCTGTGCCCCATCGTGCGCTCCGGTTCGTAGGCCGCGATCCGCGCCACCTCTTCGGCGCGTCCGGGGTGCAGCGGCGGCGAGACGAAGCGCGCGACCGTATCGCCTGCGAATCCGAGCAGCGCGGGCAGCAGAGTCAGGGCCACCAGCATCGCCACCAGCACGGCGCCCGCCGCGGTCAACCCCATGACCGTGAGGAACGGGATCCCGGCGACCGCCAGCCCGCACAACGCGATGATCACCGTCACCGCGGCGAACACGACCGAACTGCCCGCCGTGCCGACCGCCAGGGGTATCGACTCCGCCGCGGCCAGACCCAGCACGATGTTGTGCCGATGCCGGGACAGGATGAACAGCGCGTAGTCGATTCCGCACGACAATCCCAGCATCAATGCCAGGGAAGTCGCCGCCGCGGGCACATCGACGAACGCGGCCACACCGAGGATTCCGGTCAGACCGATCGCGACGCCGACCAATGCCGTGACGATCGGCAGCCCCGCGGCGACCACCGCCCCGAACGTGATCAGCAGGATGACGAAGGCCGCGGCGATGCCGAGGATCTCGGGCGTCTCGGGCACCTCGGCGGTGAAGCCCGGGTACACCGCTCCGGAGAACTCCACCTCGAGCCCCGCCTCGCGGGCGGGCGCGGCGAGGTGGTCGACCTCATCCAATGTCTGCTCGGTGACCTCCCCCACCGGCACCGAGAACTGGACGCTGCCCAAGGCAACGCGCTGATCGGGTGAGATCGTCTTCGCCTCGAACGGGTCGACCACGGTGGCCGCCTGCGACAGCCCGCGCAACCCGGCCATGACCTGCTGAATCTGCGCGCTCGCCTGCGAGTCGGTGACCTTCGCCAAGCCCGGGGTCGCGAACACCACCTGCATCTGCGCGCCACTGTATGCCGGCATCCGCTGCTTCAGCAGCGAAACAGCATCCTGCGACTCGGTGTTCGGAATGGTGAAGTTGTCCGTGGTTTTGCCGCCGCTCACCGCGGCGAACCCGATCGCGCAGGCGAGCAGCACCAGCCACACCGCCAGCACCCACCAGCGCAACCGAGCGACCGTGCGACCGAGGGCGAACAGATACCGAGACATGCGGGTCCTCTCATCGAGCAACCGACAACACATCGAAGAACCGGATCGTGACGCTGCGACCAACCCTAAATGTCCATACCGGGCCGGACAGCGACATCGCCGCAATCGATCGACGTCAGGCTCGGCGCCACAACCTGCCGTTTTGACCATCTCAGCGGGAAGAAGGTACCGTTTCGAGGCGTCTGTACGCGCAGGCCGTGACAGCCGCGGGGCCTTAGCTCAATTGGCAGAGCACTGCCTTTGCAAGGCAGGGGTTAGGGGTTCGATTCCCCTAGGCTCCACTCCTCGAAGGCTCATGCTCGCAAAGAGCATGAGCCTTTGTCGTTCCACGGTTTCGTGAATGCAATCCCCATACCCCGCCCAGCGGGCTTCCCGGACGTGAACGCGTTGAGTGGTCATGGTCCGAGTAGGCCAACGACAGGCGAGTGCTCACGGAAAAGTGCCCACTCAGGTGTTTTTCACGCGTTTCCGAGCCAGCGGAATTGGGATGGTCGACGACCAGATGAAGAGAAGATGGAGTGGGCCTAGGAGGACTTGAACCTCCGACCTCTTCGTTATCAGCGAAGCGCTCTAACCGCCTGAGCTATAGGCCCGTAGTGGTGTTGTTCGCGTGAACAACAACGTGTAGAGACTACACAACAGTTCTCCGATGAACCAAAACGGCTGGTAGAAGCCGTGCAGCCAATGGAAACGGCCGGCACCCGACCAATGGTGGCGGGTACCGGCCGTCCGTTGATGCCGGACTTGCTAGTCGGGGTCGGCCAGGGTGACCTGGATACCGCCGACGAGATCGCAGCACTGGTTGTAGATGAAGGTGCCGACGGTGCCGAGCGCGGTGAACAACACGACGTTGATCAGGCCGATCACGCCCGCGTAACCGAACACGGTGCCCGCGTCGATCAGTCCCACCGAGCCGCTGTCCTGCGACACCATGTCGGTGAACGTGTTGTTCAGCCGCTCCCACACGCCCATGCCCTCGAGCACGATGTAGAGCAGGCCGACGGCGAGCATCCACACGAAGAACATCGCCACGCTGATGACGAGCGAGATCTTCAGCGTCGACCAGGGATCGATGCGCCGGATCTGCACCGTGGCCCGCAGCGGCTCCCCGGAGGCGACCGCGGCGACCGCGACCGGAACCGCGGGCGAAACCGGCCCGGCCTGCGGAACTCCCGCTTCGTTCGGCGGCAGCGGATGCCGGATCTCGGACAGGTCGGGCATGTCCTTGATCAGTTCCGGGCGCGCGATGCTGCGGGTGGGCCCGTCGATGCCGACCGACTTCACCATGGCCGCTTCCTTGCGCGCCGCCTTGGCCGCCAGGTCGGCGGTGGTGCGCGCGTTGGACGTGCCGCCGCCGAGACCCCCACCGCTCGAGTTCGGGCGTCCGGTGACCGGCGCCTGGCCGGGACGGTACAGGTTGGACTGCGGCTCCCGCTGCGGCAGCTGCGCCCACCCGTCCTGGTACGGCGACTGTTGTCCACCGTTGCCCGCGGCGCCGACCGGTTGCCTGTCCTCGTTCTCGGGCGCGGACTGCGGGGCCTGGTTGTTGATCCGCGTCGTCTTCTGGTCGAACCGGTCCTGGCCGTCGCCGCCGGGCGCCTGGTCCGGCGCGCTCTGCTGCGGCGCGAAATCACCCTGCTGGTCGCGGATCTCGCGCTGCTGAGCGTTCGGCTGGTTGCCGCCGGGCTGGTTGCCCGGCTGCCCACCCGGGTGCCCGCCGGACTGCGGCCCGTTCGGCTGGCCCGGGTGACCACCCGGCTGCGCGCCACCGGGGTGACCGCCGGCCTGGCCACCACCGGGGTGACCGGCCGGCTGGCCGCTCTGCTGGCCGCCGCCGGGCTGACCGTTCTCGGCCGAGGCGACCGGCCGTGGGATCGGCCGCGGCGGGATCGGTGACGGTGCGATCCGCTCGGTCACACCGTTCGTCTGGTGCCGCTCGTCATTCGGCTGATTCGGAGTGGTCAATGGGAATCCTTGGGTCCGTTCGTTGCCGCCGCTGATGGGTTACTTCTCGGAGGAGTCGGTGTCGCCGCCACCGGAGACCTGATCGGGATCGGGCTCGTCGGCATTGCGCGCGATCGCAAGCAAGGTATCGCCCTCCGCGAGGTTCATCAATCGCACGCCCTTGGTCTGTCGTCCGGCCTTGCGAACCTGCTTCGCCGCCGTCCGGATCACGCCGCCACCGGAGGTGATCGCGTACAACTCGTCGTCGTCGTCGACGATGAGCGCCCCGACCAGAGTGCCACGTTTCGCGTCGAACTGGATGGTCAATACGCCTTTACCGCCGCGGCCCTGCGCGGTGTACTCCTCGATGGCGGTCCGCTTGGCGTAGCCGCCGGAGGTGGCGACCAGCAGATATGTGCCGTCCCGAACCACATTGAGCGACAACAGTTCGTCGCTCTCGTTGAACCGCATGCCCTGGACACCGGAGGTGGCGCGCCCCATCGGCCGCAGCGCCTCGTCGGTGGCCGAGAAGCGGATCGACTGGCCGAGCGCGGAGACCAGGAGCAGGTCGTCGTCGGCCGAGCAGAGCACCACGCCGACCAATTCGTCCTCGTCGCGCAGGTTCACCGCGACGATGCCGCCGCTGCGGTTGGAGTCGAAGTCGGTCAGCTTCGACTTCTTCACCAGGCCGTTCCTGGTGGCGAGCACCAGGTATGGCGCGTCGTCGTAGGACTTGATCTGGATGATCTGGGCGATCTTCTCGTCCGGCTGGAAGGCCAGCAGGTTCGCCACGTGCTGGCCGCGCGCGGTGCGGTTGGCCTCGGGCAGTTCGTAGGCCTTGGCCCGGTACACCCGGCCCTTGTTCGTGAAGAACAGCAGCCAGTCGTGCGTCGAGGTGACGAAGAAGTGTTTGACGATGTCGTCCTGCTTGAGCCCTGCGCCCTGCACGCCCTTGCCGCCGCGCTTCTGGCTGCGGTAGAGGTCGGTCTTGGTGCGCTTGGCGTAGCCGGTCTCGGTGATCGTGACGACCACGTCCTCGCGAGCGATCAGATCCTCGTCGGCCACGTCGCCGTCGGCGGCGATGATCCTGGTGCGCCGATCGTCGCCGTACTTCTCGACGATCTCGGCCAGTTCGTCGCGGACGATCGCGCGCTGGCGCTCCGGCTTGTCCAGGATGTCCTTGAGGTCGGCGATCTCGGCCTCGATCTTGGCCAGCTCGTCGATGATCTTCTGCCGTTCCAAGGCGGAGAGGCGACGCAGCTGCATGTCGAGAATCGCCGTCGCCTGGATCTCATCGATCTGCAGCAGCTCCATCAAGCCGAGCCGGGCGGTATCGGTGTTGGCCGAACGGCGGATCAGAGCGATGACCTCGTCCAGCGCGTCGAGTGCCTTGACCAGGCCGCGCAGGATATGGGCCCGCTCCTCCGCCTTGCGCAGCAAGTAGCGGGTTCGCCGGACGATCACATTCAACTGGTGCTCGACGTAGAGCCGGATCATCTGGTCGAGCCGCAGCGTCCGCGGCACGCCGTCGACGATCGAGAGCATGTTCGCGCCGAAGCTCGTCTGCAGCTGGGTGTGCTTGTAGAGATTGTTCAGCACCACCTTGGCGACGGCATCGCGCTTCACCGTCACCACGATCCGCATGCCGACGCGGTCGGAGGACTCGTCGTGGATATCCGAGATGCCCGCGATCTTGCCGTCCTTCACCTGCTCGGCGATCGAGTTGATGAAGTTGTCGGTGTTGACCTGGTACGGGAGCTCGGTGATGACGATCGTCGTCCGGCCCCGGTTGTCCTCTTCGATCTCGACGACGCCACGCATCCGGATCGAGCCACGACCGGTCGTGTAGGCGTCGTGGATGCCCTGGCCGCCGACGATCAGGCCATGGGTGGGGAAGTCCGGGCCCTTGACGCGCTCCATGCACGCCGCCAGCGTGGCTTCCTCGTCCGCGTCGTAATTGTCCAGGGCCCAGTAGATCGCCTCGGCGAGCTCGTTCAGGTTGTGCGGCGGGATGTTGGTCGCCATGCCGACCGCGATGCCGTTGCTGCCGTTCATCAGCAGGTTCGGCACCCGGCTCGGGAGCACAACGGGTTCCTGGGAACGGCCGTCGTAGTTGGGCGTGAAATCGACCGTCTCATGGTCGATCTCACGCAGCAGTTCCATCGCGAGCGGAGTCAGGCGGCACTCGGTGTACCGCATCGCGGCGGCGCCGTCGTTACCACGGGAACCGAAGTTGCCCTGACCGTCGACGAGCGGATACCGCAGCGACCACGGCTGGGCCATGCGGACCAGGGTGTCGTAGATCGACGCGTCACCGTGCGGGTGATAGTTACCCATGGTCTCGGCGACCGGGCGGGCGGACTTCACGTAACCGCGGTCCGGGCGGTAGCCGTTGTCGTACATCGCGTAGAGCACGCGCCGATGCACCGGCTTGAGGCCGTCGCGCACATCGGGCAGCGCACGGCCGACGATCACGCTCATCGCGTAATCGATATAGCTGCTCTGCATCTCGTTCTGAATATCGACCGGTTCGATACGGTCGCCCGCACCGCCATTCGGGGGCAGCGTGGTCTCGGTCATGCGGTCTCCTTACCGGGCCTGGCGTGAACAGGGCTGGGTGAACTCACGCCGGCTATACGTCGAGGAAGCGAACGTCCTTGGCATTACGGGTGATGAAGCTGCGACGCGCCTCGACGTCCTCGCCCATCAGGACCGAGAACAGTTCGTCGGCAGCAGCCGCGTCATCGAGCGTCACTTGACGAAGCACCCGCACCGCGGGATCCATGGTGGTTTCCCACAGCTCCTTGGCGTTCATCTCACCGAGGCCCTTGTAGCGCTGCACGCCGTCGTCCTTGTTGATCTTCTTTCCGGCGGCGAGCCCCGCTTCGAGCAGACCGTCACGCTCGCGATCGGAGTAGGCGAACTCCGGATCGCTGCGCTGCCACTTGAGCTTGTAGAGCGGCGGCTGCGCGAGATACACGTGCCCGTGCTCCACCAGCGGGCGCATGAAACGGAACAGCAGCGTGAGCAGCAGCGTGGAGATGTGCTGGCCGTCCACGTCGGCGTCGGCCATCAGCACGATCTTGTGGTAGCGCAGCTTGCTGATGTCGAACTCGTCGTGAATACCCGTGCCGAAGGCGGTGATGATCGACTGGACCTCGTTGTTCTTGAGAACCTTGTCGATACGCGCCTTCTCGACGTTGATGATCTTGCCGCGCAGCGGCAGGATCGCCTGGTACATCGAGTCGCGGCCGGACTTCGCCGAGCCGCCCGCGGAGTCACCCTCCACGATGTAGATCTCGGACTTGCTCGGATCCTTGGACCGGCAGTCGGCCAGCTTGCCGGGCAGACCACCCAGGTCGGTCGCGGACTTGCGCCGCACCAGCTCGCGCGCCTTGCGCGCGGCGACGCGGGCCTGCGCCGAGGAGACCGCCTTGTTGACGATGGTCTTCGCGTCGGCCGGGTTCGCCTCGAACCAGTGTGTGAGGTGCTCGTTGCAGGTGCGCTGTACGAACGACTTCACCTCGGTGTTGCCGAGCTTGGTCTTGGTCTGGCCCTCGAACTGCGGCTCGCCGACCTTGACGCTCACGATGGCGGCCAGGCCCTCCCGGATGTCGTCACCGGTGAGGTTGCCGTCCTTCTCCTTGATGAGCCTCTTGTCCTTGGCGTACTTGTTGACCACTGTGGTCAACGCCGCGCGGAAGCCCTCTTCGTGCGTACCGCCCTCGTGCGTGTTGATGGTGTTCGCGAAGGTGTGTACCGACTCCGAGTAGCCCGAGTTCCACTGCATCGCGACCTCGAGCTCGTGGCCGGTGCCCTTGCCGGTGAACCCGACGACCGAGTTGTGGATCGGCTGCTTGGTGCGGTTGATGTGGCGGACGAAGTCCTCCAGACCGCCCGGGTAGTGGTAGGTCCGAGTCTTCACCTTGTGCTCGGCGGGCGCGGTGCCCTCCTCGGCGTGCTTGGGCGCCTCGGCGGTCTCGCTGACCACCTCGTCGGTCACATCCGAGTCGCTGACGCGCTCGTCGGTGAGCTTGATGGTCAGTCCCTTGTTCAGGAACGCCATCTCCTGCAGCCTGCGGGCCACCGTCTCGAAGTTGTAGGTGGTGGTCTCGAAGATCTCCGGATCCGCCCAGAAGCGGATGGTGGTGCCGGTCTTCTTGGTCGGCTCCCCTTGGATCAGCTTGCCGGGGATGGCGTCCTTATAGGTCTGGCTCCAGTGGTAGCCGTCGTGGTCGATCTCCGCTTCCAAGCGGCTCGACAGCGCGTTGACCACGGAGATGCCGACGCCGTGCAGACCACCGGACACCGCGTAGGAATCCGAGTCGAACTTGCCGCCCGCGTGCAGCTGGGTCATGACGACCTCGATGGTCGGTATGCCTTGGGCGTGCATCGCCACGGGAATGCCGCGGCCGTCGTCGACCACTTCGACGCCGCCGTCGGCCAGCAGCGTGACCTCGACCTTCGTCGCGTACCCGGCCATCGCCTCGTCGACGGAGTTGTCGACGACCTCCCAGATCAGGTGGTGCAGACCACGCTCACCGGTGGAGCCGATGTACATGCCCGGACGCTTGCGAACCGCCTCGAGCCCCTCGAGAACCTTGATGGAGGAGGCACCGTAGTCCTGCTTCCCGGTCGTTCTGGTCGAACCCGATGCGGTGGAGTCTTTGGCAGCCACTGGTCGGTAGCTCTCCTTACTTGCTGATCCCGGCATAGAGCGATCGGACAGCACGCGTCGACCCTGGTCGTTCTCTCGAGAATCAGGGTCCACGCGCGGACTGTGCGGAACGCGCCGAAGGTATCGCCGCTAGTTACGTCACCATCCTACTGGTACACCCAACTTACAACCCACTTCCGACACCCCTCACAGCGCCGTGGATGCGAGAAATCGGAATTCGGCGACTCGGTTCCGCCTCCCGCTGGTTTTGATCCATCAGAAGTGGCCTGAGAGATGCGTCGGCGGGCACCGCCCCGGATCAGCGCGGGGCGTCGACCCGAGCGACGAACGCGGCGGTGTGGCGCGCCAGCTCCGCGGGGTGGGAGATCGGCGACCAGTGCCGCGCCGGGATCTCGACCCGGGTCAAACGCGGCACCCACCGGTCGGCCTCGGCGTTCGCCACGGGCCGCACGGCGCGGTCGCGAGTGGCGACGATCAGCTGGACGGGAACCTCGATCGGACGAGGCCGCGGATGACGCAGGTGAGGCCGGATGTTCGCGCGGTAGAGCTTCAGACCGTTGAGCATATCGGTGCGCAGCGTCGGCGCCGTTTCCACCAGTGCGGGGTCCAGACCGTCGAAGTACGCGAGGAAACGCGGCCAGCGGCCGGAGAGCACCCGCAGCACCGGATCCGGCAACTTCGGGATCTGGAAGGCGACGGTATAGGCCGAGGCCACGGCTTGGGCCAGGGCACCGCGCAGCCGCGCCGGGGTGAGCGGACCACGCAGATAGGCGCCGAGGAAGTCCAGGTTGGGGCCGGACACCGAGGTGAACGACGCGATCACCGATGCGGCGTCCGAGGCGGCGACCGCTTCCCACCCGATCACCGATCCCCAGTCGTGCCCGAGGACGTGCACCCGTTCGCCGAGCGCTACCGCGTCGATGACCGCGCGGACATCGGCCGCGAGTTCCTCGATCCGATAATCCTCTACCGCTGTCGGCGCCGAGCTGCTGCCCACGCCTCGGTTGTCGAAGGCGATCACGCGATGGCGGCCGCCGAGCCGGGCCGCTACCCGGCTCCACAGCAGATGGGTATCGGGCCAGCCGTGGATCAGCAGAATCGGTACGCCGTCGGGGTTGCCGCATTCGTAGACCGCGAGTTCGACGTCACCTCGGCGAACCGTTCGAGTCGCGCTCGCCGGAAACGGACCGACCGCCGTGGTGATCGTCATCGAAATTCTTTCTGCCCGCACGATTCCGGTCCGGCGTCGCGAGCTGCTCGGTGCGACCTCGAACCGGGACGTTCCACGTGAAACGCCACTTTCGGAATAACGTAACACCAAGTATCAGATACTGCTCGCGGTGGTCAGCCGTAGGTGTCGCGCGGTCCGCGACCTCTGATATGGCGTTCACCCTTGCGCCAGCTCGGCGCGGCAGGCCCCGAGATCTTCAGCGAGGTCACCACGCCCTGGCCGACCGCGGCATTGATCTTCGCCAGGATCTGGCTCTGCAGCATCCGCAGCTGCGTCGCCCACGCGGTCGACTCGGCGGCGATGCTCAGTACGCCGTCCTTCAGGGTGATCGGTGTGGCGTGCGCGGCGATGTCCTCGCCCACCACTCCCGCCCAGCGGCCGAAGACCATGCCCTCGGCCACCTTGGTCGACCACCCGCGGTTCTTGGCGATGGAGCCGGTCAGCCTGGACAGCGGCTGTGGATCGCGCTCGTCGGGGCCGGCGCCGGACCACCCGGTGCGCCTGCGGGCGCCTGGCCGCAGCCTGCGCTGAGGCGAGGAACGCCCCTGACCGACAGCCTTGCCACTCGCCCGCGCCGCGGCGCGCGCTTCCTCGAGGGCGCGCCGCGCCAGGTCGATGCCGCGCAGTTCGGGCTCCGCTCCTGGGGATTCGGCGGGGCCGGGCTCCGTGGGCTGATCATTCATCGCCCCGCTCCCTCCGCAGTCGGTCGTTTGTCCCCAGTTTCGATCAAGTTGTCCCCAGCCGTTTCCCGAGGTTGCCAGTACCGGGAATAGTGCGCACCGCACGCCCGGGTAGCTGGGAGAACGATCTGTTCACCGCCTAAATCGCCGGATTCCGGACAAGTTAGGTCGCTTGCTCAGCTGTTGCTGAAATGAGTCGCACAGGAGCGGCCACCCCTGACCGGGCGAGTTTTCCACAGGTGTTGGGGAATCGGGCTCAACTGGGGAGAACTCGATCGGTAGCACCGACGAATGGTCACTGTAGTGGACCGGAGCGGCCGATGTGGATGCTGGGATCACCTGTCCACTCCCCCTGTGGATGATTACGGCGCCCGCGATTCCGTCGAACCGGCGATCGGATCACGTTCGCTCTCGATCGTCGGATCCGTGGCCTCGTCGTTCTCCCGCTCGCCGCTGAGACCATCGCTGCCCGACGGGTTCTCCGCGACGATCCGGGAGACGCGGCCGTCGGGACCGCCCACGGTTTCCACCCGCAGCGGCACCGCGGCGAGTTCGGCGGGCACGTCCTCCGGTACGGCCGCCGTGATCAGCACTTGCTCCGCGCCGGCCGCGACAGCCGCCAGCGCGGCGCGGCGCCGTCGATCGAGTTCGGCGAACACGTCATCGAGCAACAGCACCGGTTCGGCGCCGGTGGCGCGCAGCAGTTCGAACGCGCCCAACCGCAAAGCCAAGGCGAACGACCAGGACTCGCCGTGGCTGGCGAACCCCTTGGCCGGCGAATCCCCCAGCATCAGGTCCAGTTCGTCGCGGTGCGGACCGACCAGGCACACGCCGCGCTCGAGTTCCTTCGGTCGTGCGGCGGCGAGCTCGCGCAGCAGGATCCCCTCCAGCTCCTCCTGGTCCTCCGGGCGCGGCACCCTGGCCGGGTCCAAGAACTCCGCGGGCAGCGCCGCGCTGCGATAGGCGATCGCCGCGGGCCGCGACTCCGGGGCGATCGAGGCATAGGACCGAGCCAGATACGGCGCGAGCTCGTGCACCAAGCGCAGCCGCTGGGCGACCAGAACGGACGCGTGCGCGGCGAGGTGCCCGTCCCACACGTCGAGAGTGCTCAGATCGGCTTTGGACCGAGCTTGCCGCCCAGCCGTTTTCAGCAGTGCCGAGCGCTGGCGTAGCACCCGGTCGTAGTCGCCGCGAACCGCGGCCAATCTGGGGAGGCGGGTTGTGCACAACTCGTCCATGAATCGACGGCGCTCGCCCGGGTCGCCGCGCACCAGCGCCAGATCCTCCGGCGCGAACAACACGGTTTGCAGAATCCCCAGGACCTCTCGCGTCCGGCGGACCGGTGAGCGGTTGATCTGCGCGCGATTGGCGCTGCCCTGGTTCAGCTCCACATCGATGCGGAGCTCGCGGCCGGTGTTGACCACCGTGGCGCCGACCCTGGCCCGCTCGACACCGGTGCGGATCAACGGAGCTTCCGAGGCGACGCGATGCGAACCGAGCGTGGCCAGGTAGCCGATCGCTTCCAACAGGTTTGTCTTGCCGTTGCCGTTCGATCCCAAGAAAACGGTTCGACCTGGGGATAATTCGAGTTCCGCATACTCCCACGAACGGAAGTCACGCAGCGACAGAGTTCGGACGAACATCCGCTATCGCGCCCCGGCCTGGGCCGAAGCGGACATTCCCGCCGATCGGTACATCGTCGCCGCTCTGCGCGGATGCCCTACGGTGCGCCGCGGCCCTGTGGAACACCTGTGGATAAAGTGCGCCCCCAACTGCGCGTAAACCGATTTCTCCGAGGTCGCTGGGGAGTTTCCAGCGGCGTCACCGTTCATCCGCGCTGGAGCACGCGGTACGGATCCGTCCGGAACCAGGTCATGCACAGGCGATCAGCCCGGCAGCCGGACCGGCATCAGCAGATAGATGTACGGGCTCGACAACGCCGCGAACGTTCCGGAGTCGAGCACCTCGGGTTCTTCGTCGGAGGCGGGCAGCAGCACCGCGGGCCTGCTCGGCGTGGTGAAGCCGAAAGTGACACGGTCGGAGTGCAGGGCGGACAAGCCGTCGATGAGATAGCCGGGGTTGAACGCGATCGTGAGCGATTCACCGCGGAAATCGGCCTCCAGCCACTCCTCGGCCCGGCCCGCGTCGTCACCGCCAGCGGACAGCAGCAGGCCGTCGGCGGAGAACTCCAGCCGCACCTGCGCGCCGCGTTCGGCGACCAGTGCGACGCGCTTGATCGCTTCGGTCAGCGCGGCGACGGCGAGGGTGGCGATGGAGGTGTGCTCCTTGGGGAGCAACTGGCGGAACTTGGGGAATTCCGCGTCGAGCAGGCGGGTGGTGGTCCGGCGGCCCGCGTTCACGATGCCGAGCAGGCCGTCCGACCCCGCACCGGTGCCCAGGGACAGCTGAACGGGCGCGTCGGAGGGTCCGAGCGTCTTGGCGGCCTCCGAGAGCGTCCTGGCCGGGATGAGCACCGAAGTCTCGATATCGGCGCGCGCGGGCTGCCACTCGATGTGCCGGACGGCGAGACGGAACCGGTCGGTCGCCGCGAGAACGACCTTGGATCCCTCGATCTCCACGCGGATACCGGTCAGCATCGGCAGGGTGTCGTCGCGGCCCGCGGCGACGGCGACCTGCCCGACGGCCTCGGCGAAGACATCCACACTCAGTTCACCGGTCTGCTGGGGCACCTCGGGCAACTGGGGATAGTCCTCGACGGGCATGGTCGGCAGCGAGAACTTCGCGCTGCCACAGGTGATCAGCACGCGGGTGCCGTCCACGGAGACGTCGACCGGCTTGTTGGACAGCGCCTTGGTGATGTCGGCCAGCAGACGACCGGAGACGAGTACCTGGCCCGGGCCTGCGACCTCGGCCGCGACCCGCACCTGCGCGGAGACCTCGTAGTCGAAACCGGAGACGGTCAGGCCGTCCTCGTCGGCGACCAGCAGCACACCGCCGAGCACCGGAACCGGAGGCCGGGACGGAAGGCTGCGCGCCACCCAGGCGACGGACTCGGCGAAATCCTCGCGGGCGACCCGAAACTTCATGCTTGCAAGCTCCATCGCCCGATCTGTCCTCTCCCGGTTCCGTGATCTGTTGTCGGCTCGTCAGTGTCGGTGCTCGAAAGGGTCCTGCCGAATCGGCCGCCTTCGCAGTCTGGCACAGGCGACAGACATCAAACCGTACCCGCGCGAGCGACGTGCACCTAGCCCGACCCTCCGGCGCCACGAATAGGCGAGTCCCGAGCGCGGACGAGCGGGCGGAGCACGGGGACCGAGTCGGCGCATAACGCGGGCACGGACGACGGATGCCGATCCGGCTTCGGCTCTCGTGGATCCCCTGTCGTCCTTGCCCGGGAACCGGGACCGCCGGCGAAGGTGCGGCGTCCGACCGACTTTCCACACACCCTGTTTTGAAGAGAGATCTCTAATGAGAAGAACTGAAGTAGTAGTAGGCGCTGTGGATTCTGTGGACTGCGCCCGAATCCGCTGCTCAGGGGGCGTGGTGCCGTGGGGATGGCCATGGAGTGTCTCGAGGATGAACGGGAGGGGTCTGTGGAGGTTCCGCAGTTGTCCCAGATTCATCCTCGAGTGGTCCTCGAGTTGTTCCACCGGATTCACCCGGTTGTTCACACATGTGCACGAAATCGTGGACAGCTCGAGGAATCCTCGAGGACTCCACACGGACTCCTCGAGGATTCCACAAGGCCCGATCCGGACAGGTCCCAGGTCAGCGCCTGTGCGCAAACATGCCTGGGGAAACTGTGGAATTCGCCCTGTGAGGGAACTCGAGGAGGCGATCACCGCGCCCTGTTAGCGGATCGGTGGACAAACCAGTGGATTCCTCGAGGACTCCACAAGGATTCCTCGAGGAATCCACAACCCACAAAAAAGCACCGCCCCAGGTCAGGGGCGGCGCTCGGGTGTGGATACCGCTCAGCGAGAGCGCTGCTTGATCCGGGCTGTGAGTTCCTGCACCTGGTCGTAGACGCGGCGCCGCTCGGTCATCTCCTTGCGTACCTTTTTCTCCGCGTACATCACCGTGGTGTGGTCGCGGCCGAACGCCTGGCCGATCTTGGGCAAAGACAGGTCGGTCAGCTCGCGGCACAGATACATGGCGATCTGCCTGGCTTGGGCCAGCGGGCGAGCCTTACCGGGACCGGTGAGCTCTTCCAACGTGGTGTTGAAGTACTCCGCCGTGACGGCCATGATCGTGGCCGCGTTGATCTCCAGCGCCGCGGTGTCCGGCATCAGGTCGCGCAGCACCACTTCGGCCAGCGGCAGATCCAGGGGCTGGCCGTTCAACGAGGCGAACGCGGTCACCCGGATCAGCGCGCCCTCCAGCTCGCGAATGTTGCGCTCCACCCGGCTGGCGATCAGCTCGAGCACGTCGTGCGGCACATCGAGCCGGTCCATGCGCGCCTTCTTGCGCAGGATGGCGATGCGCGTCTCCAGCTCCGGCGGCTGCACATCGGTGATCAGCCCCCATTCGAATCGCGTCCGCAGCCGCTCTTCCAGCGTTGCCAGCTGCTTTGGGGGACGATCCGAGGAGACGACGATCTGTTTGTTCGCGTTGTGCAGCGTGTTGAAGGTGTGGAAGAACTCCTCTTGGATGCCTTCCTTGCCCTCGATGAACTGGATGTCGTCGACCAGCAGGATGTCGGTCTCGCGGTAACGGCGCTTGAACGCGACCTTGCGGTCGTCGCGCAGGCTGTTGATGAAGTCGTTGGTGAACTCTTCGGTCGACACGTACTTGACCCGCATACCCGGGAAGAGACGCTGCGCGTAATGGCCCGCCGCGTGCAGCAGGTGCGTCTTGCCCAATCCCGATGCGCCCCAGACGAACAACGGGTTATAGGCGCGGGCGGGGGCTTCGGCGATGGCCACGGCCGCCGCATGCGCGAAGCGGTTGGACGCGCCGATGACGAAGGTTTCGAAGGTGTACTTCGCGTTCAGGCTGGCCGAGGACGTCGCCGGAGCGGGCGATTCCTGCGACTTGGCGAAGTAGGTGGGCCACGAGTTGCGGACGTTCACCACGGGCTCGTCGTCATGATCGCCGCGCGGACGTTCGGCGACCGGCTCACGGCCGCGCGGACGTTCGGCGACCGGCTCACGTACCGGATCGTGCGCCGGTCCCGAGTCGTCGTCGGTGCTCTCGCGCAGCGGCGCACGCAGCGGGCCGCGCGCACTGCCCGGCGACGGTTCGGGGTTGAACAGCGACTCCTGCCCCGGCGGGATGGCAGGCTCCCGGCGCGGCGGAAGTCCGGGTTCGCGGCGCGGTGCGGCGTCCGGCCCGGACATCATGGGCAGCTCGGCCGTCGTGGAGTACTCACCGTGCTGTGGATAGTCGGTATGGGCGTACTCCGGCTGGCGGTACTCCTCCGGGGGGGCGAAGTCCTGCCCGTAGTCGGCGCCGGGGTAGTCGGAGCTGTCGTTGTAAGGAGAAGCCGCGGGGAACTCGGCGGCGGGTTGTGCATAACGCGGCCCCGGGTACGCGTCGCGGCCGGGGAATTCCGAACCGGGGTAGGAGGCGGGATGCCGGCCTTCTCGTGGGCGCTCGGGCCTGCTCGTCATCCGCGCGTGCCGTGGCGTGTTGCTCTGGCGGTCGACGGTCGGGGTGGTCGGGGCGGCGATGCGGACGCCGAGTCCTTCCACCTGGGGGCCGAGCCTGCGGCCGAGGGAACGGAGAATGGGCTCGCGCAGATCGCGTTCGATGGCCTCCTGGGCCAGCGACGAGGGCACGGAGAGCAGGGCGAACCCCTGTGCGACCGTCAGCGGCTTGACCAGTTTCAGCCAGGCCTGCTGCGCCCGGGTGACCGGAGGGATGGCGCCGTCCGGCGATCCGGTGGTCAGCTCGCTCACAACCTCGGGCCATACCGTGGCCAGCACGTTCTGCTCGTCGTCCATGCAGTTTCCTCCCCGGAGTAGGTCGATAGGAGCAGACGGCCGGGGCACGCGTGGAATGTGATGCTCGGGGGTGGTCCCGTGATCCTGCGTACGTCCGTAACCGGTTCGGACGCTGTCCGGGTCCCCCATCAGGACAGCGGCGTGGGCACCGTCGGCCCTACGAATATGCCACTCCAGGGGTCTTTCCACACAATTATCCACAGATGTGGAGAACCCTGGGGAGCTGTGGAACGCGCGCATGCGCGGAAAAGGCAACGCTGCGACCTGCGGTTCTACAGCAATCGCGTGGCTACGTATCTTGGTGGCCAAGCCTACGCGATGGCTAGGGGTGTGGACGAATTCACGGGGACGGCCGGAACGCCTGACTCCGGACGACCGATTCCGCTGGTCGTCGGGGCCGGGGAAGCAGGGGGGTCGGGTTTGACCCGTCCCGGACCGATCAGTACCCTCGTACAGTCACCCCTTGGTGCGGTGGCGGTCTTGTGCTGACCGCGTTTAGGTCGTGATCGACCGACTGTGCGCCAGGACCGACGCGCGCCGATGATGACCAGACCTGCGATTCATTCGCGCAATATACGTATCACCGACAAGCTTCGGGCACCACCTGGTGCCCGCCTACTCGAGGAGTGTTGACCGTGGCCAAGGGCAAGCGGACGTTCCAGCCGAACAACCGTCGTCGGGCGCGGGTTCACGGCTTCCGCCTCCGGATGCGCACCCGTGCGGGTCGCGCCATCGTCTCGGCGCGTCGTCGTAAGGGCCGCGCCTCCCTCACTGCCTGATCCTCGCTCTCGGACGCTCGGGTGTTGCCTGAGCCGTATCGGTTGCATCATCGTGCCGACTTCTCCCGGACGGTGCGCCGCGGCCAGCGAATCGGGAGGCGTGATCTGGTCGTGCATGCGCTCGCACACGGGTATGACGGAGTTGTGGGCGCGAATGGACGACATGATCAGGTCCCGGACGACCTGCTGGTCCGCGTAGGCGGTCCGCGGTTCGGGTTGATCGTCAGCAAGGCGGTGGGCAACGCGGTGATTCGACATCGCGTTGCCCGCCGCCTGCGTCATATGTGCGCCCAGGTGGTCGACGAACTGCCGCCAGGGACCGATGTCGTGATCCGTGCGCTTCCGGGCGCCGCGACGGCTTCGTCGGAGGACCTGCTGCGCCAGGTACGCACCGCGCTGCGCAAGCTCGGCCTCGCCGCCGAGACGGGCGTGTCGACGGGCGGCCGGGCATGAGTCTTTGGGCGAAGATCGCCAGACTGCCCGTGAACGTGCTGATCTTTTCGATCGAGCTGTATCGGACCTACGTCTCCCCTACCCGCATGCCGGTGTGCCGTTTCACCCCGACCTGTAGTGAGTACGCGGTTACCGCACTGCGCACTCGGGGCCTGTTCATCGGGCTCGGACTGACGGTCGTGCGTTTGGCCAAATGCGCGCCCTGGCACCCTGGTGGGTGGGACCCCGTCCCGGAGCGGAAGCGGAGCACATCCCGCGCCGAGCCGGCGGACGGGTCAGCGACCGACGCGGCGACGCAGGAACCGAGCCTGCCCGCCGAACCGCGGTCGGAGCCGAACGCTTGTAAAGGATCGCCGCACGCGGTGATCGGCGACACGAACGACGGGAGTGCATAGAGCCGTGCTCGACTTCATTTATTACCCGGTGTCCTGGATCCTCTGGTTCTGGCATCGGGTCTTCGGGTTCGCGTTCGGCGCGGACAACGGTCTCACCTGGGCGCTGGCCGTGGTGTTCCTGGTGTTCACCTTGCGCCTGGTGCTCTACAAGCCGTTCGTCAAGCAGGTGCGCACCACCAAGCAGATGCAGGAACTGCAGCCGCAGATCAAAGAGCTGCAGAAGAAATACAAGAACGATCGCCAGAAGATGGCGGTCGAGATGCAGAAGCTGCAGAAGGACAACGGCTTCAACCCGCTGATGGGTTGCCTGCCTATCCTCGCTCAGGTCCCGGTGTTCCTCGGACTCTTCCATGTGCTTCGCTCGTTCAACCGGACCGGCCACGGCCTCGGTCAGCTCGCGATGACGCCGGAGCAGAATGCGAACACCGCGAACTACGTCTTCAGTGCGGCCGATGTCCAGTCCTTCCTGAGCGCCCGTATCTTCGGCGCGCCGATCTCGGCGTTCATCACCACACCCGTCAACGAACTGCAGGCGTTCGCCAGCTACGGCGGCGTACCGAGCAAGCTGAGCATCGCGCTCGTCGCAATTCCCCTGATGGTCATCGCGGGTCTGGCGACCCACTTCAACGCCCGCGCGTCGGTGGCGCGGCAGACGCCGGAAGCCGCGGCCAACCCGCAGGCCGCGATGATGAACAAGCTCGCGCTGTGGGTGTTCCCCCTCGGCGTGCTCGTCGGCGGCCCGTTCCTGCCCATCGCCATCCTGCTGTACTGGGTCTCCAACAACATCTGGACCTATGGGCAGCAGCACCTCGTGTTCGGTCGCATGGCGAAGGAAGAAGAAGCCAAGAAGCAGGCGAAGCTGGAGCAGCGCGCGCAGAACGCGCCGAAGCCCGGCGCCAAACCGGTCAACGTGAAGAAGAAGCCGGCATCCGCCGCAGCGGCCGACTCCGAGTCGGACGAGGACACTGCTGTCGCCTCGACGAATGGCACCGCGAAGCCGTCGAAGCAGGCCGCGGGCCAACGCCGACCGGCCGGCCAGAAGCGGCCGGGCAACCGGGGTAGGGCGAATCAGAAGCGCAAGCGCTGACGACCGATCGGTGGGCTGATCCGCCCACCTCGACCGCTGAGCAACCCTTGATCGCGAATACCGCCCGGCGGCGATTGCCCGGCGCGCGCGATGAGCAGATGAAGGAAATCAAATGACTGTTGAGACCGACGGAGGGGATGCCACCGTGGCGACGACGATGGCGAACGCCGAGGCGGACACCGGCGATGTCGTGACCGATGCCGAGGAAGCGCTCATCGAGGAGGGCGAGATCGCCGGCGACTACCTCGAGCAGTTGCTCGACGTACTGGACTTCGACGGCGACATCGATCTCGACGTGGAAGGCGACCGTGCGGTGGTGAGCATCGACGGCGGACGCGATCTGACGAAGCTCGTCGGACGCAACGGCGAGGTGCTCGACGCGTTGCAGGAGCTGACTCGGCTCGCCGTCCAGCAGGCGACCGGCGTGCGCAGCCGACTGATGCTGGACGTAGCAGGGTGGCGGGCCAAACGGCGGTCCGAACTGAGCGAGCTCGGAGCGGCGGCGGCGCAGCGCGTGCTGGACTCCGGCGAGCCGGAGTCGCTCGCGCCCATGACGCCGTTCGAGCGCAAGATCGTGCACGACGCGGTGGCGGCTGTGGAGGGTGTCAGCAGCGAGAGTGAAGGCGTGGAACCGAACCGGCACGTGGTGGTCGTTCCCGGCTGACTCACGGCATCCCCAAGCGGGCGGCATGTTTCGCGGCCCGGACGGGTAGTGGTTGGATAGGGCCTCTGGTCTTCGGATCGGGGGCCTTGTTCGTGTCCGGAGCCCGATTGCTCTGCTCGTAGATCGACCCGAGTTCGGAAGGATGTTTCACGTGGAACGAGATCTCGGTGGAGCCGCCGCGGTACCTGCGGAGCTGGAGCCGCCCGCGTCGGCGGCCACCGTCTTCGGCGACCGACTCGATCTCGCGCGTCGATATTGCACGGCGCTCGCAACCGCGGGCGTGGAGCGCGGCTTGATCGGCCCACGCGAGGTGCCCCGCCTCTGGGATCGCCACATCCTCAATTGTGCGGTCCTCGGCGAGTTGATCGCTGAGGGAGCCTCCGTGGTCGACATCGGCAGTGGCGCCGGCTTGCCCGGTATCCCCCTTGCGATCGCGCGGCCGGACCTGCGGATCACCCTGGTCGAACCACTGCTGCGCCGAACCGTGTTTCTGAGCGAGTTCATCGAATCGGTGGACTTGGATGTAACCGTGGTGCGAGGACGGGCCGAGCAGTCCGGTGTGATGAAAGAAGCCGGTGGCGCGGACGTTGTCACCTCTCGCGCGGTAGCTCCGCTCGGCAAACTCGCTCAGTGGTCACTCCCCCTCCTACGCGACCACGGGCACATGCTCGCACTCAAGGGTTCCAGCGCAGCAGAAGAACTGGAACGCGATGGCGCCGCGCTGGCGAAAGCCGGAGCCGGCAATGCGGTCGTGCTGCAATGCGGTGTCGGCTTGGTGGCCACGCCCACCATGGTGATCAGCGCCGAGCGGCTCCCCCGTGCCGAGCGCAGTTCCCTGCGACGAGCCGAACGGGCGGTCGAACGCGAAGGTAAGGCAGGGCGGACGGCAGCGAAGGAGCGCGGGCGCAAGCGTGCAGCGCGCAAGGCCAAGTAGAAGCTTCGATGTCGAAGATTCCATACCCGACCTAGGGACCTGGGCACGTTTCGTCACTATGACGAAATGATGAAAGCCGAACACGGGCAAGCGGATATGTTCGCTACCCGGAATCGCATCGTGATCGCCATCGGCCGCCCGAGAACATCAGCCAGGCGCGCCGAGTCGCCCGGCCCGTAGATCTGTATCAGGCGCGCCCAGCATTCGCGCGTTGTCCGTGTCGAGTTCGACGCGGCGGATCCGTGCGGGCTGTGGACTGTTCGGCCTCGCACAGTCAGCGCCGCGCGCCCGTTGGACACGTTGCTGCAAACGGACACAAGCCCGTTCACCGCCGATTGCGTCTGGCGGCGCCCGACTCCCGAGGATCCATTCGAGGTAGTGGTGAGGTCGCTTCGCCAGTTGCGCGACATCAAGCCGAAGGGGTACCGCCTCCGTATGTTTCACGTGAATCCGAGCCAGAACACGCGGTTCGTAGCCAGCACGCTTAACCATCCGAATGTTTCACGTGAATCGCAGTCGGCTTCTCGTTGCGCCACCACGCGTCATCGTTGTGGCCGCCGCTCCCCGGTCGGCCGAGGTCGGAAGGAACCATCTTCGGCAGGAGTGTCGGGCACGGGGAGGTGCCGGTGCGATCATCCACCGCGCGACGGTTAACGGAGTCTTCTGCATCCTGGAAGATCGCGGTGCGGCAAGAGACTCGCCGCTTCTTGGAGCGCTGTGCGAACGAGCCTTCGGCGCCCTCTTGCAGACGGGCGTTAGCCGAGCGTGACGGCGTGTGCCTCGCGGCGCGGCCGGCCAAGTCAGTCCGTTGAGTATTTGGATAACGCGCTCGCGTCATATCGGGTTGCGGAGCAGAACCAACGAGTGTTCTACGCCCCCGGGCATTCCCGTGGCGCCCCCGACTTGGTTCGCGCCAACGACGGACATGCGGAGCGGCGAGGTGAGTGCGAACAGGCGAAGGTGAGTGCGTGCAGAGCGGATGTGTGCGACGGCGCAGATGAGAGGAGCGCGGGAATAGCGATAGCGGGGCGCATTCTCGAGGGACGCAGGTTGGTGAACCGCGCAGAAGACTGAAGCGCGCAAGGTGCGGCGCACCGGCGAAGAGGGAGCAAGGTGCGTCACGCAATTGATGTGTACAGAACGACGGAATGCACAGACGAAGGCGAAGACACGGAAGGGGGGAGCCGCGGACGTGGTGGGCACGCCAGAGCCGAGGGCACGCACGAATTGAGCGCGCGGAAGGGCGGAGAACACGGAAGGGCGGGAGAGCGCAGAAGGGCGGAACGGCGGAAGAACGCGAGAGCCGAGCGCGCGGAAGGGCGGTGGGCACGAAGAGCGGTGAGGCGCGGAGAGCTGAGCGCGCGGAGGGGCGGTGGGCACCAAGAGTCGGGAGGCGCGGAGAGCTGAGCGTGCGGAGGGGCGGTGGGCACCAAGAGTCGGGAGGCGCGGAGAGCTGAGCGTGCGGACGAGCGGTGGACACCAAGAATCGGGAGGCGCGGAGAGCTGAGCGTGCGGACGAGCGGGAGAGCGCGAGAACTGGGCGCGCGGACGAGCGGAGGGCGAGGAAGAACTGAACCACTGATCGTCGGCCAGAGGCAGCGGCGGCCTTGATCAGGCGGTCGGTGGTCAGGTCCAGCAGGCGGCTGTACTCGGCGCAGATCCAGGCCAATGCGGCGGCCTCCGGGTCGTCCTCGTCGCGCAGGTCGACGTACTCGACCTGGTCGTAGTCGGCGATCGAGTGGTCGACGAACTGCAACGGCTCGCCGTCGCGCTCGACGATGCGCAGGAAGCCGGAGCCGAGCTCATGCGAAGGCATCGATGCTGGCCCGGTTGGCGCGGATGAGCGGTGGGCACGAAGAGCCGGGGCGCGCGAGAACTGAGGGCGCGAATGAGGGGTGGACCCGGAAGAGCGGAGCGCGCGGATGAGCGGGAGAGCGCGAGAACTGGGCGCGCGGATGAGCGGTGGGCAAGGAAGAACTGAGGGCGCGGATGAGCGGTGGACCCGAAGAGCCGGGGCGCCCGAGAACTGAGGGCGCGGATGAGGGGTGGACCCGGACGAGCCGGGCACACGGATCAGCGGAGTGCACGGATCAGCGGAGCGCGCGGACGAGCGGAGTGCACGGAT